>JBGQLG010000040.1:0-33074 GCA_041499965.1 Methylomirabilia bacterium | reverse complement strand
CGTCGCCCCGCCGGCGCCGATCGAGCGACGATTGGCGCCTCCGCCGACGCCCGCACCGCAGGCCGAGACGCCATCGCCGCCGGCGGCCCCGGAGGCCTCCCGCTCGCGTGGCCGCGCCGACTGGCTCTTCTTCTTCAAGCCGGGCGACCAGCTCGTGCGCATGAGCGACGACGCCCCGGCCGGCATGGTGCTGCGCACCGAGAAGCGCCATGGCTTCGCCGACGGCTCGGCCGGGCCCGCGTACCTGCTGCAGCTCCCCGACGGCGGTGGTCAGCGATTCGTCGACGCCGACGAGCTGGAGCGCGGCGCCCGTCTGCAATAGCTTCGCTGTGACGGGCCGTCGAGTTCTGTAGACTGAGCGCACCGCGCCCGTGGTGGGCGCGCGATGGACACCCTCTCTCACTCGAGGTCACGATGACCGATGCCGTCCGGCCTCTTCGACCCGGCGACCAAGCCCCGGAGTTCACGCTCGCGGCGGCCAATCGCGAGGGTTCGATCTCGCTCGGCGACTATGCGCCCGAGCGCGCCGTGCTGCTGGGTCTCTTCCGCGGGCTTCACTGTCCGTTTTGCCGCCGCCAGGTCTTCCAGCTCGGCGCCCTGCAGCCCGCGCTGGCCGCGCTCGGCGTGGAGACGATCGCCGTCATGAACACGCCGGCCGACAACGCGCGGCTCTACTTCCGGTATCACCCGACGCCGGTGGTCCTGCTGGCGGATCCGGAAGCGCGCACGCACCGCGCCTTTGCCGTGCCGTCCTTCGAGGTCGACGTCAACGTGATGGCGGCCATCGGCGCCGCCCGGATCAATCCCACCGGCGAGCTGCCCGAGCCGATGAATCCGTTCGAGGCCAATACCGTCCTCAATGCCAAGGACGGCTTCGAGCTGACGGAGGCGGACCAGGCGATCGTGCAGGTCAATCCGGCCCAGCTCGCCGGGCACTTCCTGATCGATCGCGACGGCATCGTACGCTGGACGAGCATCGAGGCCGCCGGGGGGTTGAACGAGCTCAGCCGGTTCCCGACGCCCGCCGAGCTCTTGACCGCGGCCCGGAGCTTCGGCGCCCCCCGGTAGGAGCGAGGCCAGCGTGACCTGCGCGCAGTGCCAGCACGAGAACCGCCCCGCCGCGAAGTTCTGCGAGAACTGCGGAGCGGGTCTCCCGCGGCGCTGCGCCGGCTGCGGCACCGCTCTGCGAGCGGCCGCCAAGTTCTGCGACGAGTGCGGCCACGCCGTCGCCGCGACGCCGGCGCCGGCGCGCGCGGTCGCCGTGGCGCCGGCCGGCTACACCCCCAAGCACCTGGCCGACAAGATCCTCACCTCGCGCAGCGCCATCGAGGGCGAGCGCAAGCAGGTGACGGTGGTCTTCGTGGACTGCGCCGGCTTCACCGCGCTGTCCACGCGGCTCGATCCCGAGGACCTGCACGGCATCATGGACGGCTGCTTCCAGCACCTGCTGGACGCCGTCCACCGCTACGAGGGCACGGTGAATCAGTTCACCGGTGACGGCATCATGGCGCTCTTCGGCGCGCCCATCTCGCACGAGGACCACGCCGTCCGCGGCGTGGCCGCGGCGCTGGCGATGCAGCAGGCGGTGCAGGCGTACGCGGAGACGCTCCGGAGCGAGCGCGGCGTCCAGCTCGCCGTGCGCATCGGCCTCAACAGCGGGCCGGTGGTCGTCGGCAAGATCGGCGACGACCTGCGGATGGACTACACGGCCCAGGGCGAGACCGTGAACCTGGCGGCGCGACTGCAGCAGGCGGCGGAGCCGGGCGGCATCCTGATCAGCGAGGCCACGATGCGCCTGGCCGGCGGCTACTTCGTGCTCCACGAGGCGGGCGAGCTGACACTCAAGGGATTGCCGCTACCGGTGCGCACCTTCAGCGTCACCGGGCAGCGCCGCCGGCGCGCGCGCTTCGATCTCTCGATCGAGCGCGGCCTCACGCCCCTCGTCGGCCGGCGGCGCGAGCTGGACGCCCTGGGTGAGGCGCTGGACCGGGCCATCGCCGGCCGCGGCCACATCGTCTCGGTCGTGGGGCCGGCCGGCATCGGCAAGTCACGCCTGCTGTACGAGCTGCGCCGGGGCCTCGACGAGGAGGCCGTGACCTATCTGGAAGGGCGCTGCCACCCGCACTCCGTCCAGCCGTTCGATCTCATCGTGCAGCTCCTGCAGGCGAACTTCGGCCTCGAGGACGGCGAGCCCGAGCGCGTCCAGGTGCAGAAGATCGAGACGATCGTGCACCGCCTCGATCCCGCGCTGGCGTGGACCATCCCGTACCTCAAGCACCTGCTGGCCCTGCCCGCGGCCGAGCTGGACGTCGAGGGGCTCGACGACCTGCAGCGCAAGCGGCGGATGGTCGATGCGGTCCGCGCGCTCACGCTGCGGGGCGCCGAGCACCGCCCGCTGTTTCTCGTGCTCGAGGACTTGCAGTGGATCGATCGCAGCTCCCAGGACTACCTGGACGCCGTCGTGGACAGCCTGGTCGCGCGGCCGATCCTCCTCGTGTGCACCTACCGTCAGGGCCACACACCGAGCTGGGCCGACCGCTCGTTCCACGAGCGCCTGGTGCTGGAGCCGTTTCCCGACGAGGTGGCGGCGGTGATGCTGCGGACGATCCCTGACGGCGGCTTCATCAGCGCCCGGGCCCGCGAGCTCATCGTCAGGCGCGCCGAGGGCAACCCGCTCTTCGTGGAAGAGCTGACCGGCTACCTGCGGGATCGCGGCCTGCTCACCGGTGATGCGGTCGCGAGCCTACCGGAGGCCGAGGTGCCCTCGACCATCCAGGACTTACTGACGGCACGGATCGATCGGCTGCCCGACGCCAGCAAGCGGACGTTGCAGGTGGCCTCCGTGCTGGGCCGCGACTTCACGCGCCCCGTGCTGGAGGCGATCGCCCCGCCCGAGCTCGACCTGAGCGCCGAGCTGGCCGCGCTGGTCCGCACCGAGCTGCTCGCCGAGACCACGCTGTTCCCCGACGCCAGCTATCGCTTCACCCACGTGCTGGTCCAGCAGGTCGCCTACCAAAATCTGTTGGTGAAGGCGCGCAGCGAGCTGCACGCGCGGGCCGGGCAGGCGCTCGAGCGGCTCTACGCCGGGCGGCCGGACGAGGGGCTGCCAGAGCTGGCGCACCACTACGCGCGCAGCCCCGAGCGGGACAAGGCCCTGGAGTACCTCGTGCGCGCGGGCGATCGGGTCCGCAGCCTCTTCGCCTACGACGAGGCGACCGGGTACTACCAGGACGCGCTGCGGATCCTCGACGGCGCCCCCGGCGACGACCGCCGGCCGGGCATCCTCGAGAAGCTCGGCGACACCGCCTACGCGCGGGGCGAGCTGGCGGCCGCGCTCGGCCACTGGGCGGAGGCCCTCGCGCTCGTCGAGGCGTGCCGCGATCACCGGCGCGGCGCCGCCCTGCATCGCAAGATGGGCGTGGCCGTGTGGGACACCGGCGATCGGGCGGTGGCGCTCGAGCACCTGGAGTGCGGCCGGGGCGCGCTCGGCGACGACGTGCACAACGTGGAGGCCGCACGGCTCTATCACGAGCTGGGCCGGATCCACTTCCGCCTCGGTGATCACGCGCAGGCCACCGAGTGGGCGCGCCAGGCGCTGGCGCTCGGCCAGGAGCTCGGGGCGCCGGACGTCGTCTCCCACGCTTACAACACGCTGGGCTTGGCGGTGGCGCGCGCCGGCAACGTCGAGGAGGGCGCCGCCTACGTCCAGCGGAGCCTTGACACCGCGCTCGCCCACCAGCTCGGCGCCGTCGCCTGTCGCGCCTACAGCAACCTGGCCGTGATGTACGCGGCGATCGACCACGTGCGCTCCAGCGAGTATTGCCGCGAGGGGCTGGCGCTGGCCCAGCGCATCGGTGACCAGCTCCAGCAGGCGTGGCTGTTCTGCACGCTGGCCGGCGGTCACTGCACGCTGGCCGGCGACTACGACGAGGGGATCAAGGCAGCCGAGACCGCGGTCGAGGTCGACCGGCGACTGGGGCAGCGCGGACACCTGCCGGTGCCCCTCATCATCCTGGCCCAGATCCACCAGTGCCGGGGCGAGCACGAGCAGAGCGAGCGGTACTACCGGGAGGCGCTCGAGGTGGCGAGCGCGGTCGGGGAGCCGCAGCTACTGTTTCCCTGCTACGACGGGCTCGCCACGCTGGCGATCGAGGCCGGCAACGAGGAGGAGGCCGAGGCGTGGCTGACCCGGAGCCGCGACGTGCAACAGGCGACCGGATGGACGAGCGAGACGTTCCTCGTCCTGCCGTTTCTGTGCTGAGGCCTGGCCGGATGCCACCGATCGCGATCGGGCAGCCGGCGCCGTCGTTCAGCCTGCCCTCCGGCCAGGGGACCACCGTCAGCCTCGAGGAGTACCGGGGCCGGAGCCACGTCATCCTCTGGTTCACGAAGGGCATGGGCTGCCCCTTCTGCCGCAGCCAGATGTCCCAGCTCGCGCTCGGCTACGCGCGCTTCAAGGCCCTCGGCGCCGAGGTCCTCCAGGTGACGCCGTCGCCGCCCGCGCGGGCGGCCTTCTACACGCAGCGTTTCGGGGTCCCGTTCATCTACTTGTGTGATCCCGACTATCGCGTGCACCGGCAGTGGGGCCTCCAGGTCCGTTCGCACTCGCTCGGCTGGTACGCCAAGGCCCTGGTTGGCGCCTCGCGGATGACCATGCCCACGAGCGACCTCGGTGATCCGCGCGTCAGCCTGGGGGACATCAAGACCAACCTGCACGACACCGACATGGGCTTCTTCCTGATCGATCGCGCCGGCGTGGTGCGCTACGCGCTGTCGGGCGCCTACATGGGCACCAAGACCCTTCCCCGACGGATCCCCAGCAGCGAGGAGATCGTCAAGGAAATCGAGCAGGTGTCCTAACGACCTGCCGGCTGCGCAAAAAGGTCCAGATGTGAGGCGGCGCCCCATGGCCGCACGCGAGGCGTACTCCCTGTACGTTGAGCGTGCGGCCATGGGGCGCCAACGAAGCAGATGGGCCTTTTCCCGCAGCCGGCTTAGTCGGCGAGATCGGTGGGCAGGCGCGGGCGTTCGGTGACGGTCAGGCTGATCTCGCGGGGCTGGCCGTCCCGCATGAGCGAGATCTTCACCCGCTGGCCGGGCTTGAGCGTGCGGACCTTGGCGACGTAGTCCTGGTGGGTGCGGATCGGCGTGCCCTGGATCGCGGTGACGATGTCGCCGCCCAGCAGATACTCCTCGCCCTGCACGACGACGGCGATGCTGCCGCCCCGGACGCCGGCCTGATCGGCGGGGCTGCCCTCCAGGACGATCTCGACCAGGTAGCCCGGCGTGATCGGCATCCGCACGATCGCGCCGAGCGGGGTCTCGACGGCGCGTCCCTGCAGGCCGAGCCACGGCCGCACCACCCGGCCGGAGTCGCGCAGCTCGCGCAGCACGTTGCGGGCGGCGTTGATGGGCACCGCGAAGCCGATCGACTGCGCGTCCTCGGAGATCAGCGTGTTGATGCCGATCACCTGGCCGCAGCGGTCCACCAGCGGCCCCCCGGAGTTGCCGGGATTGATCGGCGCGTCGGTCTGGATCATGGCCTCGTCGGAGACCCCGGGTAGCACGCGGTTGAGGCCGCTGACGATCCCCCGCGTCATCGTCTGGTCGAGCCCGATGGGATTGCCGATGGCGACGACCTCGTCCCCCACCTTGATCGATGCCGAATCGCCGAGGCGCGCCGAGGGCAGCGGCCCCGTGGTCTCGACACGCACCAGCGCCAGGTCGAGCACGGTGTCCAGGCCGAGGACCCGGCCCGGCACCTTGTGGCCGTTGTCCAGGGTGATCGTGAGCGAGGCGGCGCCGTCGACGACGTGGGCGTTGGTGAGGATCTGGCCGTCGCGCTCGATGATGACGCCGGAGCCGACGATGGTCTCGAACCGCCGCTGGGGCTTGATCTTGTTGATCTTCGTCGCCTGGATCGAGACGACCGCGGGCGAGACGCGCTCGAAGAGCTGGGTCAGCGGCTCCGTGCACGGCTGGGCGGCGGCCGCGAGCGGGACAGCGAGCAGCAGCGACGAGGCGAGAGCCGGGAGGCGAGCGCGCATCACCGCTGATGATAGCACCGCGACCGAGCGGACTACCTGAACGCCGGCATCACCCGCTTGGCCAGCAGATCGATCTGCGCGGGATCGTCGGTGACCGGGCCGAGCACCAGGTACTTCAGCCCGGCGCCGACCAGGTCCTGAATGCGCGCGTTGATGCGGTCGATGGAGCCGACCATGTAGCACTCCTGCAGGTGCTCCCAGGAGCGGTGCGTGCCCATCGCCCGGACGTAGGGGGCCTTCGACCTGGCCACCGCCTTGTCGTGGTTCTTGTCCTCGACCAGGTGGATGAAGTTGCAGTGGCCGAAGGTGAGCGATTTCGGGTCGCGCCCCAGGCCGCGGGCGTGGGCCTGCAACTGCTGCCAGTCGCGCTTGACCCACTCCTGGGTGCCCGAGCAGCGGGACAGCCAGTGGCCGGCCTTCACGATGCGGTCCATGACCGTCTTGGCGATGACGGGCACGTCGTGCTCGCCGGGATCGGGGACCCGCGAACCGCCCGACACCCAGATCGCCGGCATGCGCGGCGGCCGCGGGTCGATCGTCACGTCCCGGAACGAGTAGTAGCGACCGCTGAACGAGACGTTGGGCCTGGTGAGCAGCAGCGTCACCGCCTCGATGATCTCGTCGGTCCGCTGGCCGCGCTCCTCGATGCGGGAGCCGGTGACCTCGAACTCGCGCGTGTACCAGCCCGGGCCCACGCCGAACACGTAGCGGTTGTTCGACAGGTGGCAGAGCGTGGAGATCTCCTTGGCCAGCACCACCGGGTGGCGCACTGGCAGCACCAGGATGCCCGTGGCGATCTTCACCGTCTCGGTGAGGGCGGCGGCGTAGGCCAGCACGCTGAGCGGCTCCAGCCAGGCGTTGCCGTAGAGCCCGGGCGCCGACAGCAGGTGGTCGATGACCCATACGTCGATGCCGTGCTTCTCGCACCGGGCGATCGACTCGCGGATGTTGCGGACGTTGCGGGCGCCACCGCTGCGGTCGCTCCAGGCGTACGTCGGAATCCAGGCGCCGAACTTGACCTTGGCCATGGGCTCTCCCTATCGGGGTGTCTGTCCGTAGCGGATCTCGAGGGTCGTGCAGCCACGCGGCACGCGGTAGGGGCCGTGGAGCATCCCGGGCGGCCGGCACGCGTACATGCCCGCGGTGAACGTCTGTCGCTTGCCGAGGTCGATCAGCTCGCCCTCCAGGATCCAGACCTCCTCCCAGAAGTCGTGGGTGATCGTCTCCGTCGTCTCCACGCCCGCCTCGAACCGCAGCAGGCGCGTCACGTCGCCGGTGTCGGGATCGCGGCTCAGGATCTTCTCCTGCACGCCGGCCCCGCCGGCGCCGCCGACGGCCGAGGCGGCCACGGGTTGCCAGGGCAGCGCGTCGGGACGGAAGAACTCGTGCTCGGGCTTGGGCATCGCGCCTGGACTGTCCGGGAAACCGGCGAGGCTGTCAAGGTGCGCAGCGGGAGACGCGGGAAGGGGGGCGTATAATCCGGCGTGATGCGTCGCCTGCTCGCCTGTCTCCTGGTCGTCGCCGCGGTCGGCGGCGGCGTGCCCGCTCCGGCCGCCGCGCCCGCCCGGGCCGCCGACACCGTCGTGGCCGCCACGCTCGACAACGGTCTGCGCGTCCTGCTCCTCGAGGACCACCGCAGCCCGATCGTCACCGTGCAGACGTGGTACCGCGTCGGCTCGCGCAACGAGGCCCGCGGCGCCACCGGCATCGCGCACTTCCTCGAGCACCTGATGTTCCGCGGCACCGCGGCCCACGGCCCCGGCGCGTTCGCCCGCCTGGTCGAGCGCAACGGCGGACAGGACAACGCGTTCACCTCCCAAGACGTCACCTCGTACTACGTCAACATCGCGGCCGACCGGCTCGACCTGGTGCTGGAGCTGGAGGCCGATCGCATGCACAACCTCGCGCTCGATCCCACGATCATCACCTCCGAGCGCGAGGTGGTCATCGAGGAGCGGCGCACGCGCACCGAGGATGACCCGGGCGGCGCGCTGGGCGAGGAGGTGAGCGCCACCGCCTTCCGCGCCCATCCCTACGGCCAGCCGATCATCGGCTGGATGGGCGACATCCGGCGCATCACGCCGGAGGAGATCCGCGCCGTCTACCGGACCTACTACGTCCCGAACAACGCGCTCCTGGTCGTGGTGGGCGACTTCAAGGCGGCCGAGGCCCTGACCAAGATCCGGGCGGCGTACGGGTCCATCCCGCGCGGCGCCGCGCCGCCGCCCGTGCTGGCGGTGGAGCCGGTCCAGAACGGCGAGCGACGCGTGACGGTACAGCGCCCGGCCGAGCTGCCGATCGTGTATCTCGGTTACCCGGTGCCCAACCAGACGTCGCCGGACGCGCCCGCGCTGGAGGTGCTCTCGGTAGTGCTGTCGGGCGGCCGGTCGTCGCGGCTGTACCGGCACCTGGTCCACGAGCGTCAGCTCGCCCTGGAGGCGGGCGGCGACTATTCCTACTTCTCGCTCGATCCCAACCTGTTCTGGTTCTACGCGACGCCGTTGCCCGGCCAGACCGCCGAGACCCTCGAGAAGGAGCTGCGGGGCGAGATGGAGCAGCTCAAGAGCCAGCCGGTCGACGCCGTCGAGCTGACCCGGGCCAAGAACCAGATCGAGGCGAGCTTCGTGTTCCAGGACGACTCGATCCACCGCCGCGCCTCGCTGCTGGCCCGCTTCGAGCTGATCGGCGGCTTCGCCAAGAAGGACGGCTACCTCGACCTCCTCCGCGCGGTGACGGCGGCCGACCTGCAGCGCGTCGCCCGCGCCTACTTCCAGGACGACAAGAAGAACGTCGGGATCCTGCTGCCAAAGCCCTGAGGGCCGTCGCGGGTAGCAGCTCATCGCGGCGGCGCTGGTCGTCACCGCGGGTGGGCGCGCGATGTGTCAGAGTTCGTACCCCGAGTCTAAGCTCCTTCAGGGTTTCTGCTAGAAGCCGGCCGTCGATGAGGTCAATCGGCGGCGCGCCATCTCTCGTTGCCTCGCGCCGGGCCTCGGTGGTGAAGCCCCCTGTGCTGACTGGCACGCCTTTGTCGGCGCGACTCTGTGCGGCCACAGCGCCACGATAGTCTGCGAACCCGCATCGGGGAGTCAGAGAAAACCCGCGAATCCCTCGCCGGCGGCTATACTCACAGCCATGCAGATCCGTCTGGGGCGAAGCGTCGAGCAGTGCGCGGGGTCAGCCGCCACCATGACGGTGGACGAGTTCCTGGCACGTTTCCCCGAGGTGCCCGCCGACCTGCGCGGCGAGCCGGTCCTCGACCAATACGTCTCGGCCTTCGGGCCCCAGCTTCGGGTCGCGCAGAAGCCGACGCCGTGCATGGGGCAGGGGGGCGACGCTCCGCACGTGTTCTACACGAAGCTGGTGAACGACCTCGCCATCTACGGCATCGGGCTCGCGAAGCGCGACCGCACGCTCACGCGCTTGCAGGCCACGCTTGCGCAGTACCGCAAGCAGCCGGCGACCTTCGCCTGCTCGCTGGTCCCGCCCCGCGCGCCCGGCGCCCCCCGCACCGGCTGCGCCTAGCTCGACGCCTCCCGGCAGTTCGTGGCCACCCGGCGCCGGGAACTCCTGCTCGGCAGGATCGTTACCAATCTGCTGACGGCGTACGGGCAAATGACCATGGCGCTCCTTGGTACGTGGCGGCCTTCATCCCCTCCGCTCGCGGTGGTCTTCACGCCGGCTGTCCTGCGCTTCCGTAAGCAGTTAGACTGAGCGCATGATTGGTCGCCGCCCGGTCGCCTGGCTCCTGCTTGCCGCGCTCCTGCTGATCGCCGCCCCCGCGCTCGCCGCGCCGCTCGCCCACCGCGAGGTGCTCCCCAACGGCATCGTGCTGCTGGTGGCCGAGCGCCCAGCCGTGCCCATCGTCGCCGTGCGCGTGTTCATGCGCGCGGGCGCGGCGTTCGAGCCGCGCGACCGCGCCGGCGTCGCCAACCTCACCGGCGCGTTGCTCACGCGCGGGACGGCCCGCCACACCGGGCCCGAGATCGACGACGCCATCGAGTTCGTGGGCGGCAGCCTGGAGGCGGGAGCCGGCCGCGACGGGCTGACCGCCTCGCTGGCCGTGCTCAAGCGCGACCTCGGGCTCGGCCTGGACCTGCTCGGCGAGGTCATGCTCGCGCCCACGTTCCCCGAGGCCGAGCTGAAGCGCAAGGTGACCCAGATCCAGGCGGCCATCAAGCGCTCCGAGGAAGATCCCAACACCGTGGGGGCGCGGGCGCTGTCGCCGCTGGTGTTCCCGAATCACCCCTACGGGCGGCCGGTCGAGGGCACGATCGAGTCGGTCGGCAAGCTCACCCGCGACGACGTCCTGGCCTTCTACCGGGGCGCCGTCCGGCCCGACACCACCATCATCGCCGTCGTCGGCGACGTCACCGTGGACGAGGCGCGCCGCGAGGTGCTGGCGCGCCTCGGGGGCTGGGCACGGCCCTCGACGCCGCCCCCGCCGGCGCCGGCTGAGGCCGGCGCGGCGCCGCCGAATACGGAGACGATCACCAAGGAGCTGACCCAGGCCACGATCATGCTGGGCCGGCCGGCCATCCGCCAGGTCGATCCCGACTACTTCCCGCTGGCCGTGGCCGCCTACGTGCTGGGCGGTGGCTCGGCCTCCCGCCTCTACACGCGCGTGCGCGACGAGGGGGGGCTCGCCTATTCTGTCTACGCGTACGTGTCGCCGGCGCGCTACGGCGCCTCGTTCGTGGTCGCTGCCCAGACCCGCGTGAGCGAGGTACCGAAGGTCGTCGACATCCTGCGCGACGAGCAGGCCAAGCTGGCCCGTGGCCCGGTCGGTGAGGACGAGGTGCGGCTGGCCAGGGACTACCTGATCGGCAGCTTCCCGCTGCGACTGGACACGACGGCCAAGGTCGCCGACTTCGCCGTCGCCATCGAGCAGCAGGGGCTCGGCCTCGACTACGCCGACCGCTACAAGGCCGGCATCGCCACGGTGACGCCCGCCGACGTGCAGCGGGTGGCCGCGCGCTTCCTGGGGCCCGACACGTTCAGTCGGGTCGTGGTCGGCGCGACGAAGTGACCCGGGCGCTGCTCGTGATCGCCGCGGTCGTGCTCGGCGCGGCCGGCGTCGCGGCGGCCGCCTCGTTCACGATCGAGGACGCCGACAAGCGGGCGGCCATCCACGCCGGTGAGCGCAGCACGCTCGCCGAGGGCTTCGACCGCGAGTGGCGGGTGAGCGGCGAGGGCGGCCAGACCCTGCTGGTGCTGACCCCGTTCCACCGCCTCTTGCTGGCCGCCCGCAACGCCACCTTCAAGCACGACCCGCTCAAGCCGGCCGAGGTCGAGCGCGTCCTCAAGCAGGACGCCCAGCGCCTGATCGTCTGGGCGACCCTGCGCGGGCCCAGCGAGGATTTCGCGCGCCACTACGTGCCACGCTTGCAGGACGGCGACCGCGAGATCCGCCCCACCTTCGTGCAGAACGAGCGCACGGCGGTGCGCCAGGAGGACGGCGGCTACCTGGCCCGCTGCGTCTACGGCTTCCCGGTCCGCGACCTGGACGGCCACGGCCGCGTGGCCCTCACCGTGGCCGACGCCGACGGCAACGACGTGAGCCGCTTCATCATCGAGCTCGCACGCATGCGGTGAGGGGATCTCGACCGTGGTGACCCGCGAGCGCTTCGCGCAGGGACTGACCCTGCCCCAGTACCTGGCCCAGATGCGCATGAACCGCGAGCGGTTCGTGCAGTTCATGCAGGCGGCCGACGTCGACTCCGTGCCGCTGACCCCGGCCGGCCGCAAGCTCAACGTGCTGGTGATCACCGAGGACTGGTGCGGCGACTCGCTCTATCAGTTCCCGGTCCTGGCCCGGCTGGTCGAGGGCAATCCCGACGTCGAGCTGCGCGTGTTCCTGCGCGACCAGAACCCCGACGTCATGGACCAGTTCCTCAAGCACGGGCGCTACCGGACCATCCCCGTCTTCGCGTTCTTCGACGAGCGGATGCACGAGCTCGGGCGCTTCATCGAGCGCCCGGCGGTCCCGGGCGAGCTGCTGGCCCAGCACCTGCGCGGCCTTCTGGATGTCTAGCAAAACGCGGAACAACCCGCAGGCTGCGCAAAAAGGTCCAGATGCGAGGCGGCGCCCGAAGGCCGCACGCGAGGCGTACTCCCTGTACGTTGAGCGTGCGGCCGAGGGCGCCAACGAAGCAGATGGGCCTTTTTCCGCAGCCTGCTAGAGCCGACGTGCGGTGGCATGGCTGGCTGGGGCTCGTGGTCATCGCCGCCGCCGAGGTGTTGTTGGTGGCGGGCCAGCCGGTCGTGGGGCGCTGGTTCACGCCCATCGTGTGGACGGGCTACGTGCTCCTCGTCGACGCGCTGGTGGCCCGGGCGACCGGCCGCTCCTATCTCACCACGGATCGCGCCGAGCTGGTGCTCGTGGTCCTCGCGTCGATCGGCGGCTGGTGGCTCTTCGAGTGGTACGACGCGCCGCGCTTCTGGCGGGGCGGCGCCGACCGGGTCGGCCTCTGGTGGCAGTACCACGGCCTCGAGCCCGATCCCTGGCTCCGCCGCGTCGGCTACGACTGGTCGTTCGCGACGATCTTCCCCGCGTTGTTCCTCACCGCCGCGCTGCTGCGTCCGCGCCTGGCTCGCGCGCGCGTGCGGCCCTGGCGGCCCACGCCGGGCCAGCTGCGGCTGTCCGTCGCGCTCGGCGCCGTGTGCGTCGCGCTGCCGCTGCTGGTCGTCTCGAGGTGGCTGGTCCCGCTGGTGTGGACGGGCGTCGTCCTGCTGCTGGAGCCGCTGAACTACCGGCACGGCCGCCCCTCGTGGCTCGGGGCGCTGGCCCGTGGCGACGCCTCCCTGCTGCTGGCACTGCTCGCCGCCGGCGCCGTCTGCGGGGTGCTGTGGGAGTTCTGGAACTACTGGGCGCTGACCCGCTGGACCTACACCGTGCCCTACCTCGGCTCGGTCAAGGTCTTCGAGATGCCCGTGCTCGGCTATC
Organism: Methylomirabilia bacterium; assembly: GCA_041499965.1. Lineage (GTDB taxonomy): Bacteria > Methylomirabilota > Methylomirabilia > Rokubacteriales > CSP1-6 > AR5. The sequence continues at coordinate 20,084 of JBGQLG010000040.1, read as the reverse complement.
TCGGCTTCCCGCCCTTCGCGCTCGAGTGCTACGCCATGTACCACTGGCTGGCCGGTGTGCTGGGCCCACCGGGCCCCGCGCGGAGCGCGATGCTATAATCCGCCCGCACACCAAGCATTTCACCCCCGCGAGGAGGTCTGTCACATGAAGGCGATTCGCATTCACGCCGCCGGTGGTCCCGAGGTCATGCGCCTGGAAGAGGCTCCCCAGCCCACGCCCAAGGCCGGCGAGGCCCTGGTGAAGATCGACGCGGCGGGGCTCAACTACATCGACGTCTACGTCCGGAGCGGCCAGTACAAGTCCGAGTACCCGATGACGCCGGGGCTCGAGGCGGGCGGCACCGTGACGGCCGTCGGGCCGGGCGTGAGCGAGGTGAAGGTCGGTGACAAGGTCGCCTACACCGGCGTGCCGGGCGCGTACGCGGAGTACGCGGCGGTGCCGGTCGCCCGGCTGGTCGTGCTGCCGGCCGGCGTCAGCACCAAGCAGGGCGCGGCCGCGATGCTGCAGGGCATGACCGCGCACTACCTGGCCTGCACCACGTATCCGCTCAAGAAGGGCGACACCTGCCTGGTGCACGCCGCCGCCGGCGGGGTCGGCCTGCTCCTCTGCCAGATGGCGAAGATGCGCGGGGCGCGCGTGATCGGCACCGTGTCCACGGACGAAAAGGCCAAGCTCGCGCGCGAGGCCGGCGCCGACGAGACCATCATCTACACGCGGCAAGATTTCGAGGCCGAAGTCAAGCGCCTGACCGACGGCAAGGGGCTGCAGGTCGTCTACGACGCGGTCGGCAAGACCACGTGGGACAAGAGTCTCAACTCCCTGGCCCCGCGCGGAATGATGGCGCTCTACGGCCAGTCCAGCGGCCCGATCGGCCAGATCGATCCGGGCATCCTGGGCGCCAAGGGCTCGCTGTTCCTCACGCGCCCGAGCCTGAACAATCACATCGCCAGCCGCGAGGAGCTGCTGTCCCGGTCCGGCGACGTCCTCGGCTGGATCCGCGACGGCAAGCTTCGCCTGCGGACCGAGTTCGAGTTCCCGCTCAAGGACGCCGGGGAGGCTCACCGCGCGCTGGAGGGCCGCAAGACCACCGGCAAGGTCCTGCTCCTGCCATGACGAGGCGCGTCCTCCTCGTGCTCGTCACGGTCGTCGCGCTGGCCGCCGCCGGCGGCGAGGCGTGGGCCCGCGCGGGCGGCGGTGGCAGCCGGGGCTCGCGCTCCTATTCACCACCGGCCAGCCCGGCCCCGGTGAGGCCGTCGGCGCCGTCGAACCCGGCCAGCTCGCCCAGTGCGCCGGTCGGCTCGCCGGCGCCACGGCCGCGCCCGTTCGGCGGCATCATGGGTGCGCTCGGCGGCTTCATGCTCGGCGGGTTGCTCGGCGGCCTGCTCTTCGGGGGTCTCGGCCATGGCTTCGGCATCGGCCTGTTCGACGTGCTGCTCATCGGCGGTGGCCTGTTCCTCCTGTTCCGCGTGATGCAGAGCCGCCGTCGCGAGCCCGCCTTTGCCGGCGCGCCCGGCTACGCCAGCGGACCCGCGGGGGGTGACCCCGCCGCTGCCACGATCACGCCCGAGCAGCCGGCGGTCGCCGATGAATTGGACCGCGGCCTCGGCCACGTCCGCCAGATGGATCCGACCTTCGACGCCGCCGCGCTGGCCTCCGACGCCGCGGAGGCGTTTCGGGCCGTGCAGACCGCTGTGGCGGCGGGCGATCTCACACCGATTCGCGCTCGGCTCGCCGACGAGATGCTCGCGAGCGTGCAGGCACAAGTCGACACCCTGCGCCGCGAGGGTCGCGTCAACCGGATTGAGCGCATCCAGATCGAGCGCGCCGAGGTGACCGAGGCGTGGCAGGAGCGCGGGCAGGACTTCGTCAGCGTGCTGCTGGCCGGCAGTCTCATCGACTACACCGTCGACGCCGGCGGTGCAGTGGTGGCCGGCTCGCGCAGCGGGCCCGAGCGGTTCGAGGAGTTCTGGACCTTCACCCGCCCCGTCGGCCCGAACGCCTGGAAGCTGACGGCGATCCAGACCGCCTGAGCGGGGCGGCGTAGCGGGCCATGGTGCGCTGGGTGAAGGTGCTGCTCGGCCTCGTCGGCGCGCTCGCGGTGCTCGTGACCGCCGCCGCGGTGGCGGTGCCCTATCTCGTCGACACGCCGCGCATCCACGCCTACCTCGCCACCACCGCGACGCAGGCGCTGGGGCGGCCGGTGAAGTTCAGCTCGGTATCCCTGCGCGTGTTGCCGCTGCCCGCCGTCGAGCTGCGCGACCTCGAGGTCGCCGAGGACCCGGGCTTCGGCACTGCGCCGTTCCTGCATCTCGACACGGGCCGCGTCCGCCTGAAGATCTGGCCGCTGCTCTCCGGCCGGGTCGAGCTGGGCGACATCCTGCTGCGCAAGCCGGTGGTGACGATCATCCAGGCGCCCGACGGCCGGCTCAACATCTCCACGCTCGGCGCGACGGCCGAGCCCCGGCCCGCGGCGCGGCCCGGGCGGTCGAGCGGCGGTGGCGCGGCCGCGGTACCGGTGGCGGCGGCCCGGGTGCTGGTCGACGGCGGCCTGGTGACCTACATCGCGCGCGGCAAGAGCGAGACGCCGGCGCAGTATCGCCTGAGCGACGTGGATCTCACGCTCACCGGCGGCGGCACCCAGATCGCGTTCAAGGGCAATCTCAAGCTGCAGCCGGGCGACGTGCGCGTCACGCTGAGCGACGGCCTCGTGGCCCTCGGTGGCTCGCGCTCGCTGACGGACGCATCGCTACGCGGCAAGGTGGTCATCGACGGCAAGGACGTGACGCCGCTGACGGCGGTGGCGATGGGCCGAGCACCGGCGATCGGCGGGGGCGTGAAGGGCACGCTGGCGCTGGGCGGCACCGTGGGTGCGCCGACGGCGGCCGGCGACGTCACGCTGTCCGGCCTGACGGTGACGCAGACCAATCCGCGGTGCCCGGATCCCAAGCTGCGCACGCTGACGATCCCGAGCGTGAAGCTGCACGCCGGCTGGCAGGATCAGCGCCTGTCCGGCAAGCCGCTGTCGGCGACGCTGGGCGGGGGCACGCTCACGACGCAGCTGACGGCGACACTGGGCCGCGGCGTGCGCGTGCAGCTGGCCGATCTGGCGATGAAGGCGCTGCCGCTGGACAAGGTGCTGGTCGACTATCTCTGCCAGGGCTACGCGATCACCGGGCCGCTCGACCTCACGGGCGGGCTCACGTTCGAGGCGCGCGACCCGCTGGGTACGCTGTCCGGCCCCGGTCAGCTCAGTGTCGGCCGCGGCAAGGTCGTGGGCTCCCAGGCGCTGAAGCTGATCGACGGCGTCGTCCGCGTGGGCGGCGCCATCTCCTCGATCCTGGCCGCCGACGTGCCCAACCGCGTGCTCGACTCGCCGCTGGAGTTCGAGTCGATCACCGGCACCTACACGCTCGCCGCCGGCGTCGCCACCACGCGCGACCTGCTCTACACCAGTCGCGCGATGAAGGTGGCCATCGCCGGCGAGTACGGCCTCGTCACCGGCCGGGTGGATCTCGACATGGTCGTCAGCCACGGTCGCGGCGAGCTCAAGGCCAAGGTCACCGGCACCACCGCGTCGCCCTCGATCCGCGTGAACCCGAGCACCATCCTGCGCGACGTCGATCCGCAGAAGGCCGAGAAGGGTCTCAAGGATCTCCTGAAGCGCTTCGGCCGGTAGGGCGGCGTTGCCGGCTCGCGGCGCGGGCGGCGGGGCGACAGGGTCTCCTGAGGTTCCGCGTGAGACGACCGGGTGCGCGAAGGGGTGGTCGGAGCCTGGTCCTACGTCACCCGATACACGATCGAAGCCAACGGAACCTCTTCATCGAATCTCTTCCACGAGTCTCTGATTCGGGGCTCGAACACACTCCTAAACGCCCAGCCGGGGGCTGAAAAGGGTCCAGATGCGAGGCGGCGCCCGACGCTGCACGCGAGGCGTACTCTCTGTACGTTGAGCGTGCAGCGTCGGGCGCCAACGAAGCAGATGGGCCTTTTTCAGCCCCCGGCTAGCGGATTTCGGGGTTGCGGGGGAACTTGAAGTAGGGCAGGCGTACGTCGCCGATGATGACGCGGTCGGCGCGGATCTGGGGCGGCGAGACGAAGTTGGGAGTCACCCCGGCGGCGGTGACCAGGTCGTCCTGCTCGACGCCGTCGCCGCTCACGCCGAAGCCGCCCACGAGCACGCCGTTGCGGTAGAGCCCGATGCTGCCCGGGAAGAAGACGACGCCGCTCTGGTTGCCGAGGTTGGTCGGGTCCTGCCCCTGCGTGCACACGTTGAGCACGTCGCGGCGGAAGTCGCCGAAGAACGGCCCCGGCGAGGTGCCGTCGATGCCGGCCGGGTAGAGCGGCATCGCGCCGAAGCCGATGGTGCGCGCGGTCATGGAGAAGCCGATGGGGAAGCCCGGCATGTCGCCGGGATTGCGGGCGTTGCCGCTGAAGTAGACGACGTTGCGGGCCTTGCTGGCGGCCACGTCGATGCTGAAGATCGTGGCGTCCGGCATGCGGAAGACCGCCAGCAGCGTGCCGTCGAGGCCGGAGACCGCGATGACCATCCGGGTCGCGCTGCCGAGCGGCAGGCGGATGGCCGCTCGCGTCCGCGCGGCCTGGGCGATCGCGTTGTTGACGAGGCCGTTGACCTCGGCCAACGTGATCTGGGCATTGCCGGTCGGGGGGAACAGGTGGCCGCTCGGCACGCCGGTGGCGAAGGCGCTGGGGTTCGGGCCCACGACGATCGCCCCATTGAAGATGCCGGGACCGACGCCGGCCGGCCGGTTCACGTTCTTCACGAACGGCAGCTGGATTCCCTCGAGGAAGATCGCGCCCGGCGCCGGCACCCGGGGCCCGAAGCGGGGACCGCCGGCGCCGCTGCCCACGAAGGCCGCGTACTCCGCCGCGTCGACCGACACCCCCGCCACGCCGATGCCGCCGGCGACCCTGCCGTCCTTGAAGATCGGCACGCCGCCGCCGTTGACCGAGGCCGGGCTGCTGTCGAAGATGTTGGCCTTGCCAGTGATGATCCCCGAGCCGCAGCCGGCCGTCGCCCCGCCGCCGGTGCAGGCGCCCGCGTTCACGACCGAGGTCGCCCGGGGGATGGTGGCGTCGACGGCGCCGAGCGCGCACCCGCGGTTGGTGTTCTCGATGCCGTAGAGCGCGGCCGGGGGCTTGTTCGTCACGCCGGGCGGGAAGTGGATGCCGCTGATGAACCGCACCGTGCGTGAGGACAGCGGCGCCTGGTCGTTGCTGAAGAAGGCGCCCGTGCGGGCCAGCCCGACGGCGACGTCCTGGGCGGGCAGCAGGTTGCCGAAGTTCGCGAGCGAGGTCGTGCCCGCCGCCGTCGTGCCCTCGTAGATCCCCAGCGGGACGCCGGCCCGGTCGACCACCACGACCACGATCGACGTGGGGCTGATCGCCGTCGCCGCGCCCTGGATCGCGTTCGTCACGTCGGCGGCGGTGAGGCACCCGGTGGCGGCGCCCGCACACTGCGCCTGGGCCGGCGCGGACGAGATCGCCGCGACGGCGACAAGACCCAGGCACGTGGCAGTGAGGCGGCGCAGCATCGTGGCGGTTATCTTACTCGATCGACCCCGCGCGACCCAATTCCGTCGAGGAGGTGGTGGATCGTGAAGGGGCCGTCCTGGCTGCGCTCCTGGCTCTTGTCGTGGTAGCGGTGACACTCGACGCAGCCGGTCCGGGCCCCCGCCCGCGGCTGGTGGCAGTCGCGACAGGTGGCGATCGAGGGCATCAGCACGTCTTTCGTCTCGGTGCTGACCCAGGCCTTGTGGCATTCGGTGCAGGCGAACGGGCGGTGGGCGCTGTGGTCGAAGCGGGCGTGCGGCAGCCAGCGCGCCGGGATCATCGGCGGCACGACCTGGGGCAGCGCGTCGCCCTCCCGCTTCAGGGTGTGGCAGTACTGGCAGCGCTGCTTGAACAGGCCGGGCTCGATGGTGGCCATCTGCGTGCTCACCCAGCTCGCCGGGGCCGCGGGCGCCTCACCCCCGCCGCCGCGACGACCGCGCGGCGCATCGGCGGCCTCCTCGTCGCCGCCGCGCCGTAACCGGCCGCCCCGCGGGCTGTCGGCCGGCGGCGCCTCCTCCTCGGCGCGGCCCCGCAGCCGGCCACCGCGCGGGGTGTCGGGCGCCGGCGCCGGCTCTGGCTCGGCCGCGCGCCCCCGCAGGCGGCCGCCCCGCGGCTCGTCGGCCGGGGGCGCCTCGGCCGCGGCGCCGCCGCGTCGCATCCCGCGCGGCGTGTCGGCGGCGGGGGCCGGCGGCGCCTTGGCCAGCTCCAGCTCGACACACCGGTCGCGAATCGCCTTGCCCGGCTCGCCGGCCGGAATGGCCTGGCACTGATCGAAGGCGTCACTCAGCGTGCCGCGCAGGAACGCGTGCACGATCGGCGGTTTGGCGTGGGGCACCGTGGCGTCGGGGAAGCGGCCGTCGAAGTCGAGCGGATGGCAGACGGCGCAGTGCTTGTCGTAGGCCAGCGGCTGCATGTACTGCCCGCGCTCGTCGGGCCGGTGGCAAAACGTGCAGGCGATCTGGGTGCCGATCTGGGTGCCGGTCTGGGTGTCCTTCACCTTGACGACGGCCGTCGCGCCGCGCTGCTTTTCCAGGTCGTCCACGCCTTTGAGGTTCACCTTCTGGTGCTTGGCGTGGTTGAGCTTCATCTGCGCGGTGTCGCGCAGCTCGGCCGGCTGGTCCAGTCGCACGCGCAGGATCTTGTCGGCGGCCCGCACGTCGACGGCGAACTCGGGGTGCCGGCCCAGGGCGGGGATCGACCGGTGGAAGGCCGTCGGCTTGCCGTCCTTCGTCTGCAGATCGCCGTGACACTGCACGCAGTGACGATCGGCGATCTGGACGAGCACCGAGCGTCCGAGGTGCTCGACGTGGCAGCTCGCGCAGCGCGGCGTGAACGTCTCGTTGTCGTGATGCGTCGGTCCCGCGTGGCAGGCCGTGCAGGCCTTGTCGCCCACGTGGAGGAAGAAGCCGGCGGGCGCCGCCGCGGCCGCCGAGGCCAGCGAGGCCGGGGTGACCGGGGTGCCCGCGGGGGCGCCGGGGCCATGGCACAGCCGGCACTCGCTCTCGAACATCGCGTGGGCCGTGGAGACGGGGCCGCCCAGGTAGAGCCGCTGGTCGTTGCGGGTGGCGGCGGCCAGCACCCACAGCGCGGCCACCGCCGGCACCGCGATCGACAGGATCAGCTTCCAGCGGCGGAACGGGTGCAGCCGGCGGAAGTACTGCAGCGCGATGCGCTTGGCCCGGACCTTCGTGGTGTAGCGCGCCGGGCCGGCCATCAGTACCTCAGCGCGACCAGGGCGTGCACGGCGCCGAGCAGCAGCAGGGCCATGGACAGCGGCACGTGGACGAGCAGCCAGCCGTGCATTACGTGGTGCAGCCGCTTCTGGTCGGCAAGCTGGCGGCGCTCGTCACAGAGGGCCTCCAGCTCGGTGACCGTATCCTGCAACAGCGCGGGGAGGGTCGTCCGGAGATTGCGGAAGAGCGTGGAGGCCCGGCTCGACGTCCCCAGCACGCCGTCGGCCCCGTGCCCCGGATCGAGGAACGGCCGGATCTCGCGCAGGTAGGTCTCGCGCAGGGCGCGGCTCTCGGGCACCGGCGCCAGGGCGACCGGCCGCCCGCGAGGGCTCGAGCGCGGCTGGCCCGGCCGGCCCGTCCCCGTGCCGCCGCCGGCCCGCCGGTCGTCGGGCACCTCGGCCGCCGCCACCGGCAGCGGGCCGCAGGCGGCGATGACGAGGCCGTCGGACTCGGCGAGGAGCTGGAGCACGACCGAGTCGATCTGCTCGTAGACCGTCTCCAGCGGCACCCGGGTCAGCATCAGCCGGGGCAGGGCCTGCTGCAGGAGGAGGCCGACGATGCCACTGACCCACACGACCGCGAACAGGAGCATCAGCACGGTGGTGAGCGCGCCGCCGAAGCGGAAGCCGCCGTGGAAGAGGATCAGCGGCAGGCTCAGCAGCCCCAGCCAGATGTGCGCGCGCATCCACAGCGTGCCGCGGCCGATCCGCCAGGTGGGCACCTTGCGGCGGGCGCCCAGCAGCCCGGCGAAGATCATGAACGCGAAGCCGACGATGCCGTAGACGAGCCCGTGCACGCTGCCGCCGCTCGGCCCGTTCAGGGCGCCGCGGACGTAGGGGACGTAGAAGGCCGTGGCCACGACGAGGATGACGATGCTGGCCGCGATCCACCGGCGATGGCTCGAGTCGATCAGCATCGGCCGGGCCGGCTCAGGTGTTGATCCCGAAGAACTTCACCGGCTCGATGCGCTTGAGCGCGTCGTGCGGACAGGCGTACACGCACGCGGGCTCGTGGTACTCGCGGCTCAGGTCGCAGGTGGTGGCCTTCTCCCGCACCTGGGCCTTCATCACGCCGGGGTGCTCGGGATCCTCGGCCACGACCTTGAACGGGTGCAGGTTGATGTTGCCGTAGGGGCACTGGGTGGCGCACAGGCCGCAGCCGATGCACCAGTCCTCGATGATGATCTCGAGCGAGTCGGGATGGCGGCGGATCGAGCCGACCGGGCAGCCGACCATGCACAGCGGGTCGCGGCACGACCGGCACGAGGTCGCCACCAGGTACTTGTCGTAGCGTAGCCCGTCGCGGACCAGGCGGGTGACGCCCTCGTGGGCGTCGGCGCAGGCCCGCACGCACACGTCGCAGCGGGTGCACTTCTCCAGGTCGATGACCAGGAGGTTCTGGGCCTCCATCAGCCCCTGGTTGAGGAAGTCGTCGAGCGCCACCGGGCTGGGCGCGTCCTGGCGCTGGTGGTCGGCCTCCATGCGCGTGCGGGCCACCCGGGACAGGCCGGCCTCGATGTCGGGGAACTCGTGCATCATGTCGCGGAAATCGTCGGCGCCGATGCGCACGACCTCCACGTGGTCGAGCGCCGTGCAGGTGGCGGTGCGCACGCCCTCGCCGAGCAGGCCGATCTCGCCGAAGTAGTCGGGCCGGGCGAGGTAGCGCGCGACCAGGTCGCCGCCCGGGAAGGCCTGCGTCACCTTCACGAAGCCGATGCGGATCAGGAAGAAGCTGTCGGCCACGTCGCCCTGCCGGCAGATGTCCTGGCCGGGCTCGAAGCGGACCAGCTCGACCCGCTCGCGCAGGCGGGCCACGAACGCCTCGCTGAGGCCGGCCAGCACGGGGACCGTGCGCAGGTGGGTGTCGAGGGCGCGAGCCCGGTAGCGGCGGTCGAGCTCGGCCTTGAAGACCTTGTCCTTCTGGAGCATCTGCAGCACGTTGCGCAGCAGCTCCAGCACCACGGTCTCCTCGACGGCGCGCACCGTGGCCGAGCGCGGGTAGAAGCTGAGACACGTCATCTCGCCGAACAGGTCGCCGGGCCCGAGCCGGGCGACCGGATTGCTCAGGTCGAGGTCGATGGTGGCGTCGATGGGGATGTAGCGCGGGGCCGCGTCGGCGATCTCGGCGGGCGGGCTCTTGACCAGCTCGGTGAGCATCCGGAAGAAGCCCTTGCGGCCGGTGCCCTTGCCGCGGCGGGCCGCGCTGTGCCCGAGCGGGGTGGCGATCGAGACCTCGACCTGGCCGCTCAGGATGTAGAAGGCCGTCGAGCCGAAATCGCCCTCGCGGCAGAGCACCTCGCCCGCCCGCACGTGGCGCCGCACCACCGCGCCGCGGTTGAGGTCGAGGAACGTCCCCGACATCCGGTCGAAGATCGGTAGCGCCTTCAGGTCGGCGGCCGACATCTCCTCGCCGTGCGGCAGCTCGACGTCGAGCACCTTGCGGTTGGTCAGGGCGCCGGTCGGGCAGGTGACCATGCACTCGCCGCAGCCCACGCAGCTCGAGGTGGCCATCGGCAGGTCGTTGTCGAACGAGATCCCGGCGCCGTAGCCCTTGCCGCTGCGGCCGATGACGTTGTTGTGCTTGACCTCGGTGCAGGCGCGGATGCAGCGGTCGCACAGGATGCAGGCGGTGTGGTCGACCGAGATGAACAGCGAGGACTCGTCGAGCCCGCGCGGCCACGCCCGCGTGCTGAACCGCGGCGGGCCCACCTCGTAGGCGGCGCCCAGGCGCTCCAGCTCGCAATCGGCCGTCGTCTGCTGGCGCTCGCACGGCGAGGGATGATCGGCCAGCAGCAGCTCGGCCAGCGTGCGCCGGGCGCGCCGCACGCTCTCGGAGGCGGTGCTGACCACCATGCCGGCCTCGGCCGGCCGCACGCAGGAGGCGGCCAGCACCCGGTTGTTCTTCACCTCGACGGTGCATACGCGGCAGACGCCGACCGGCGTCTGGTGCTGGGCGTGGCACAGCGTCGGGATGTCGATGTCGAGCCGCCGGGCGGCGTCGAAGAGGGTCGTACCGGCCTCGACGGTGACCTCGCGGCCGTCGATCGTGAGCGTCACCGCCGTCGCCGCCGGCGTCATGCGCCGAGCGTGGGACACACGCGGGCCGGGCACCGCTTGCGGAGCAGGTGCTCGTCGACCTCGTCGCGGAAGTGCGTGAGCACGGACCGGATCGGCATCGGGACCACCTGGCCGAGCCCGCAGATGGACGTCTGGATCAGCGCGTGCGACAGGTCGTCGATCATCGCCAGGTGCTCCGGCCGGCCGTGGCCCCGGGCGATGTCGGAGAGGACCTCGACCATCTTGGCCGAGCCGACCCGGCACGGCACGCACTTGCCGCACGACTCGTTGCGGAAGAAGCGCACGGCGTTCAGCGCCATGTCGAGCATGCACGCCTCGTCGGAGAGCGCCAGCAGCGCGCCCGAGCCGAGCATGGAGCCGGCCTTGGCCAGCGAGTCGAAGTCGAGCGGCGTGTCGACCAGGGACGGCGGCAGGAAGCCGGAGGACGGGCCCGACGGCGCCCACGCCTTGAGCGGCCGCCCGGCGGTGATGCCGCCGGCCTTGCCGAAGATCACCTCGCGGGCCGGCGTGCCCATGCCGATCTCGTAGACGCCGGGCCGCACGACGTCGCCGCTGATCCCCACGAACTTCAGCCCCGACGCGCCGGACTTGCCCTGGGCCTTGAACCACTCGGGGCCTCGGACCAGGATGGCCGGCGCCATCACGAACGTCTCGACGTTGTTGATCACCGTGGGCTTGTTGTGCAGGCCGTGGGTGACGGGGAAGGGCGGCTTGTTGCGGGGCTCGCCGCGCTTGCCCTCCAGCGCCTCCAGCAGCGCCGACTCCTCGCCGCAGATATAGCCGCCCGGGCTCACGAACGTCTCCAGCTCGAACGCGCGCCCGGAGCCGAACACGCTGGGACCGAGCGCGCCGGCCGCGCGGGCCGCGGCGATCTCGTGCTCGACGATCTCCAGCTGGCCCTCGTACTCGTGGCGGATGTAGACGACGCCGAGCCGGGCGCCGGTGACCAGGCCGGCCAGCAGCATGCCCTCCACGAGCAGGTGGGGCACGTGCTCGAGCAGGAACCGGTCCTTGAACGTCCCCGGCTCGCTCTCGTCGGCGTTGCACACGATGTACTTCTCGTCGCCGGCCGCGTTGCGCACGAACTCCCACTTGAGGCCGGTGCGGAAGCCGGCCCCGCCCATGCCGCGCAGCTCGGCGGCCTTGAGGGCGGCGATGACTGAGGCGGCGTCACCACCGGCGGCCAGGGCGCGCGCCGCGGCGTAGCGCGGCCCCTCGCCGTAGGGATCGACGGCCAGCGGGGCCGTGCCGCGCACGACGTGCTCGCCGGGGACGCGCGCGCCGGCGGCGGCGGTGGCAATGTGCTCGGAGAGCGTGTCCAGGGTGACCCGCGAGACGATCACCTCGTTGACCGCGCAGGCCGGCGCCCGGTCGCAGCGCCCCAGGCACGACACCGCGCGCACGACCGTGCCCTCCGGGCCCGAGCTGGCCGCGCGCTCCTGCGCCGCCGCCAGCAGGGCAGCCCCGCCCCGCCGGTGACACGACAGGTCGTCGCAGACCAGCACCTCGACGGGTGGCGGGGGCTGCAGCCGGAAGTGCGGGAAGAAGCTGATGACGCCGTGCAGCTTGTAGAGGTACTCGCCGGTCCGCTCGGAGAGATCGCGCAGCGCGGCCACGGGAATGTAGCCGTGCGCGCGCTGGATCTCGCGCAGCTGCGCGACGATCGGAGAGCCACCCATCATCAAGAATGCGACACTACGAGAGCGTTCCTCATTCTGTCAAGCGCTCCTGCCCCTCGCGCGTGGCGACGGCGCGCGGCGTGGGCGGCGGGGCGGCAGGGTCTCCGGCGGTTCCGCGTGAGACGACTCGCTCCGCGAAGGGATGGTCGGAGCCTGGTCCTGCGTGTGGCGCTACACGATCGAAGCCAACGGAACCGCCGGAGACCCTGCCGCCCCGCCGCCCACGCCGCGCACCGTCGCCGCGCGCGCTCCCCGTCCGACGCCATCGACGAATCTCTGGTCCGGACCGCGCCGCGTTCTGGCAACCCGGCCGGCTGATCAGAAGGGTCCAGATGCGAGGCGGCGCCCGCCGGCCGGACGCGAGGCGTACTCCCTGTACGTCGAGCGTGCGGCCGAGGGCGCCAACGAAGCAGATGGGCCCTTCTGAGCGGCCGGCTAGCCTCCCAGGTCGCCGCGCAGCATCAGGACGCCGACCAGGATGCTGGAGGCGCCGACGATCACTTGCAGCGTGGTGGTGAGGGTTCGGGAGCCGCCGGCGGTGAGGGCGAACGGGACGCCGATCAGCCCGCTGAGCACCAGCATGCCCAGCGTCGAGCCGATGCCGAACACGAGGATGTAGAGGAACGCGGCGCCGGCCGAGGGCATGGTCGTGAGCACGAGGACCACCAGGGCGCCGCTGCCCGCCAGCCCGTGCAGCAGTCCCATGAGCAGCGGCTGGGGGGCGCCCCGCAGCAGATGGAGGTGATGGTGCTCGGCGGCGTCGCCGACGTGCAGGTGGACGTGGCTGTGGGCCGGGCCGCCGTGCGAGTGCTCGTGGCGGTGCACGCTCACCTGGCCGAGCGTGCGCAGCAGCACGTGGCCGCCGAGCAGGATGAGGACCGCCGCCACCACCCGGTCGACGCTGCGCTCCGTCTCGGGCGAGATCTGCAGCTTGAACCCCACGACCGCGATGCCCGCCGCCAGCAGGGCCGCCGTGTGCCCGATGCCCCAGAACGTCCCGCGCAGGCACGAGCGCAGCACGCCGCGATCCTGACTGACGAACGTGGACACGGCGGCCACGTGATCGGGCTCCAGCGCGTGGCGCAGGCCGAGCAGGAAGCCCAGGCCGAGGGCCGCGATCAGCGAGGTATCCACGGGACCACGGCCTGGATCGCGATGCCCAGGCCGAGCAGGGCCATGACCGCGGAGGACGTCAGCGGCAGCCACCGGTTGGTCCACGGGCCGTCCTCGCGGAAGCGTGACATCAGGCGCGAAGCGTACACCATGAGGACGCCGATGATGACCAGCACCGCCGCCAGCCCGATGCTGAAGGCGACGATCAGCACCAGGCCGAAGCCGACCCGGTGGATCGACAGGGCCGAGAGCAAGACCACGAGGGCGGCCGGGCACGGGATGATGCCGCCGCTGACGCCGAGGGCGACCAGCGCGCGGAGTGAGACCGGCGCCTGCGGGTGATCGTGGGCGCCGTGCGCGTGATCGTTCACTCCGTGCTCGTGCTCGTGCCCGTGCGGATGCCCGTGGTCGTGCCCGTGATGGTGGTGATGATGGCCGTGCGCGTGGTCGTGGCCGAGCGCGCCGCCGGCGAGGCGTCGCAGGAACATCACGGCCCCGACCCCGGCGATCGTCAAGCCGGAGACCAGGCTGAGCCACGGGTAGAGGCGTTCGGGGACCACGTACTGCGAGGCGTAGAACGTCACGCCGCCGAGCAGGTACACGCCGGCGGTGTGCGACGCGGTCACGACGAGGCCCAGGATGAGCGCGTGCCAGGCGGTGCCCCGCGAGCCCACCAGATAGGCCGCGACCACCGTCTTGCCGTGCCCCGGCTCCAGCGCGTGGAAGGCGCCCAGGACGACCGCCACCATGAGCGTCATGGCCACGAGGCCCGCGCCCTGCTCCCGGCGGGTGACGAGACCGGCGAACGTGCTCGCGGACGACGCCTGCCGGTTCGGCTGCAGACCGACCGGGGGCGCCGGGGTGACGGGCGCGGCGGCGACGCTCGTGCGCGTGAACGTGACGCGGGCCTCGACGTCCTGCGGCGGGCTGTTGAGCAGATCGACGGGATAGTCGCTGAGCTGGCCGCTCCGGTCGGTGGCCGGCGCCGTGCTGCTGACCAGGGTGACGCCGGCGCCCGCGCGCACGACGATCTCCTTCCAGCCGGCCCGGTCGGCGAAGTTCTCGTCGGCGTAGCGCAGCTCGAGCGGCCCGCCCGCCGTCGCGTCGAGTGGCGCGCGATACACGACGCCGAGCTTCAGCGTGGGCAGGCCGCCCGCGCCGGGCGGAAAGAGCATCTCCGTCGCCGCCGGTGCGAGCGCCAGGCGACGCCCGCCGACGTCCAGGCGCAGTCCGCGACCCAGCGAATCGGCCATGCGCGCCAGCCAGGGGGCGACGCTGGGATGCCCCGGCTCGGCGACGAGACCGTGCTCCTGGATCTCCTGGAAGGTCGGGATCTCCGCCATGTCGATCACGTACCGGACCTGGACGCTATCGGCCTGCAGCTCGATCCCGGCGTAGTGGCTGATGCTGAAGTTGCCCAGCGGGTGGGCGCCGGCCGGCCCCGGAATGAGCGCGAGGGCGGCCAGCACTCCCGTCAGCATCGGCGCGAGCCGGCGGTGCGCGCTCATGGTCGACCGCCGGCCGGGCCCAGCTCGGCGAGCGCGCGGACGGCCGCCTCCGCCTGCAGGACGTGGAAGTGCGGGTTCAGCGCCAGCGCCCGGCCCAGGTAGTCGCGTGCGGCGTCGCGGTCGCCGAGCGCGCGGTGGATCATGCCGGCGTGAAAGAAGAGCCGCGCGTCGCGGGTGCCCAGGCGCAGCGCCTGCCGGAGCGGCTCGAGCGCCTCCCGCGCGTGGCCGTTCTTCAGGAGGGTCCAGGCCAGGACGTCGTGCGTGTAGATGTCGCCTCGCGCCTGCTGCTCGGCGCGGGCCAGGGCCAGCGCCTCGGGCAGCTTCACGTCGTGGTCGGCGTAGAACAGCGCCAGCTCGCGGTTGTAGACGGCCTTGTTCAGCGCGCTGAGCCGGCCGATGTACTCGACCAGCGCGTACTGGCGGGCGGCGTCCTGACCGCGGCCCAGGCGCGCGTACACGTCGCCGAGGGCCGTGGCGTACTCGGGCAGCGGAATCACCCCGAGCGCCTTCTGATAGCGCTCGGCCGCCTCGCGGTACTGGCCCTGGGCGGCGTGGACGCGGGCGATGCCGGACAGCGCGCGGTGATAGCCGGGCGCGGCAGCCAGCGCGTCACGATAGGCGGTGCCGGCGCCGCCCAGATCGCCGGCCTGGAAGAGCAGATCGCCGAGCTGGGCGCGGGCCCACGCGCTCGGCTCGCCGAGCGGGGTGGCCGCGCGCACGACGTCCACCGCCCGGCGCATCGCGGCCACCGCGCCGGCCGTGTCGCCCTGCAGGAAGCGCAGGTACGCGACACGGCTGTCGCTGCCGCGCGGGCCGTCGCGACCGGCCAGCCGAGCGTAGGCCTGGGCGGCCCCGTCGTACTCGCCCAGCTCGATCAGCGCGTCGCCTGCCACGGCGTGGGGGCCCGCCTCGCCCGGATCGAGATCGAGCGCCTCGCGGGCGCGGACCAGGGCCTGCCGGAACTCGTGGTGCGCCATGTGCACGACGGCCAGGGTCGTGGTGGCGGACGCCGCCGACGCCCCGCGCGGCAGCAGGATCAGCGAGCGCCGCGCCGCCGTCTCGGCCAGGCCGTAGTAGGTGAGATCGCCGCTCTCCCGCGCTTTCTGCACGTAGGCGGCCGCCAGCCGGTTGTGGGCGAGCGGGTCATCGGGATCGGCGGCGACGCGAGACTGGTGGAACTTGACGAGCTGATCGGTGGCGCGCTCCTGGGCCCCCGCGCCCACCGTGCCGGCCACGAGCGCGGCGGCGACGAGGAGCGCCCTCGCGCCGCCGCCCACGCTCGTGGTGCTACACGACGTCACTGCTGGGGCGGGAAGCCCACGGTGCCGGGTGCCGGCGTGGTGTTGCCCGGCAGGGGATGCGGCAGGCCGACGAACGGAAAGTCGGCCCGGAATGGTCGATCGTCGCCGCTGGTGCTCAGGTCGCCGAGCTGCGCGTCGGGCTTGATGAAGTCCGTCCCCTGGAGCACGGCGAGGACCCGGCGGTCGGGACAGGCGGGCAGCACCGAGCAGTCGAGCGCGCCTCGCTGGGCGAGCGGGCCACTGCCCGGCAGTCCGGAGCCGTCGGGGAACTTCACGTCGGCGAGCTGGCGCGACAGCCGCAGCAGGATGTCGACGACGTCGTCCCCGAAGCGCCGGCCGTTCTGCAGGCCGTTGGTGGCGACGCCGACGTCGGTGGCCGGCCGCGACAAATCGATCCGGAGCACGTCGGGGATCAGGACCTTGCGGATCAGGTTGCGGTCGGTGTTCCCGAAGCTCGGGGGCAGCAGCAGCGGCACGCCGTTGGGCAGCGAGGTCACGCCCACGACGTCGAGCACGGTCGCGCGGCCGGCGATCGTGTTGCCGGTGCCGTCGTTGTCGGTGGTCGTCAGCGCGTCGGGGATGTACTGGCTCACGTTGACCGCGTCGGCCGAGGGCGACGTGCGGTTGAAGAAGTCTTTCACGGCGGTGGGCAGGAAGATCGTCTTGAAGACTTGGTGGCCCATCCGCTGGCCCTGGATGTACGGGCCGAAGTCGCGGGGCTCGTGGCTGGTCGACAGGCGGCGGAACTTGGACCGGCTCGTCGTGCCCCAGACGCCGATCGTCGTGTCGTTGCCCAGGTAGGTCTTGCTCCGCTTGGCCGAGCCCTGCACCCAGGCCAGCGGGACCTCGACCACCAGCGCCGAGACGTTGAAGCCGCCGAAGCCGTCGACGCCGCTGGTGCCGTCGGCGCGGACCGCCCGGCCCCGCAGGTCGCCCAGGGCGGAGCCATTGACCGCCCGGAAGACGTCCTGGCTGTTGCCGAGGATCCGGTTGAGCTGGCCGATGTCGACGACGAACGGATCCTCGGCCAGCCCGGCCCAGACCCGGATGCCGTCGCCCGACAGCACCGTGTTGGTGCACCCGCTGACATCGGGGCCGCGCTTCACGAGGTGGTTGTCGGCGCCGACGTCGTGGGGCTTGGTCGGCCCGATCACCGTCACGAACTGACCGCCGGTCGTGGCCGGGCAGCGCGGGTCGTGCAGCGACTCGTGGCCGTCGAACGTGGCCTGGATCACCAAGTCTTCCTTGGCGTTGCCCGTGTTGTCGATCTTGAACTGGTAGAGCACGTCGTTGCTGAACGAGTAGCTGGACCGCACCGCCGGCACCGCGAACCCGTTCACGGTCATCGCAAAGATGACCTTGCTCGAGTCGGTCGGGCTGACGAACACGAAGACGTCGTTGATGTCGGCCGACGGGTCTTCGCTGCTGAGCGGGGACTCACGGTGGTCAGCGCCCCGCACGTCGCCCGCCCAGGGAAGGGCCACGATCAGGGTTACGAGAGCCAGTGACAGGAACGAAGGAAGCCTCATGCGGAACCTCAGCGAGGAGGTCGTCCTGCACCTCAGCCCGCGCGCGAGTAACGGCAAGAAAAAGAGCCCTGAACCTACCGGCGGAGCCCGCCGCTGTCAAGGACCCGACCGATGCCGCCTGTGCCAGCCCGGCACCGCTTCCATTGCCGTTCGCGTTTTTTGACAGTTCAGCGGCATTCGCGCTAGGATTCGGCGCTTCCAACCGTCGGCAAACACTACTCGTGCCGTTACTGTGGGGGTTGATGCGAAGGTATCTGGCGGTTGTGATCCTCGTGGTCGCGGTCTGGACCAGCCCCGCGCTTGCGCAGACCGGCCCCGGGACTGGAGCCGACCGCGAGCGGCCTCCCGGGTACGTCGGCCGCTCGCTGGGCGGCCAGCCGAATCCGACTGAGACCAGCCCGGACTTCGTGCCCATTCTCGATCGCTGGCGGCTCGGTCTGCCCAATTGGAATCGCTACGAGCGCCCGATCGAGGCGCCGTACGTTCCCGGCCGGTGGTGGGACCCGTACAACCAGAACGTCCTCAAGGGCGACTTCCCGATCTTCGGCCAGAACGTGTTCATCAACCTGTCGGCGATCTCCGACACGCTGTTCGAGGTGCGCCGGGTGCCCACGGCGAGCAACGTGAGCTCGGCCGACCCCGGGAACGCCGACGTCTTCGGCAACGGCGATCAGATGCTGCTCAACCAGAACTTCATCGTCTCGATGGAGCTGTTCAAGGGCGACACGGCCTTCAAGCCCCGCGACTGGGAGCTCCGCCTCACCGGCGTCTTCAACTTCAACTTCCTGCAGACCAACGAGAACGGCGTCGTGAACATCGACGTCCGCGAGGGCACCGCCCGCAACGAGGATCACGCGACCCTGCAGGAGTTCTTCGTCGAGTACCACCTGGGTGATCTCACGCCCACCTACGACTTCCTGTCGATGCGGGCCGGCATCCAGGCCTTCACCAGCGACTTCCGTGGGTTCATCTTCAGCGACAACAACCTGGGCTTCCGCCTGTTCGGCAACCTCGGCTCCAACCGCGATCAGTTCAACGCGCTCTACTTCCGGCCCCTGGAGAAGGACACCAACAGCGGCTTGAACCGGCTGTTCGACACCCGCGGCCAGCACGTCGGCATCCTCAACTACTTCCGCCAGGACTTCCTCACCCCCGGCTACACGCTGTCGCTCAGCGCCCATTATCTGCACGACTCGGGCGGCCAGCACATCGACGAGAACGGCTTCGTGGTCCGGCCGGCCATCATCGGCACGCCGCAGGTCCACACGATCGACGCGGTGTACCTCGGCTGGACCGGGGACGGCCACATCGGGCCGGTGAACGTGACCCACGCCTTCTACCAGGTGATCGGACGCGACACCCAGAACCCGATCTCCGGCAAGCCCCTCGACCTCAACGCCCAGATGGTGGCCCTCGAGGCGTCGATGGACTTCGACTGGATCCGGCCCAAGCTGACGTTCTTCTATTCCTCCGGCGACGACAAGCCGCTCGACGGCCGCGGGCGCGGCTTCGACTCGATCTTCGACAATCCGAATTTCGCCGGCGGCGCCTTCAGCTACTGGGTGCGGCAGGGCATCGGACTGCCGACCACGAGCGTGGAGCTGACCGGGCGCAACAGCATCGTGCCCGCGCTGCGCAGCAGCAAGATCGAGGGGCAGCCGAACTACGTCAACCCGGGCCTGTTCCTGCTCGGCGCCGGCGCCGACTTCGAGGTCACGCCCAAGCTCAAGCTGCTGTTCCAGGCCAACCACGTGCGCTTCGACAAGACCGAGTCGCTGGAGGTGGTCCTCTTCCAGGACCGGGTGCGGCACGACGTGGGCTGGGACCTGAGCCTGGGGCTGCGCTGGCGGCCGCTGCTCACCGACAACGTGATCGTGAGCGTGGGCGGCGCGACGTTCATCGGCGGCGCGGGGTTTCGCGACATCTACCAGACCCAGGAGTTCCGCTTCGGCCCCCGCGGGCTCGAGAAGGTCAAGACCGAGCGGAACACCACGCTGTACTCGGGCTTCATGTCCGTGACCCTGACGTATTGATCGAGGGAGGGGCGACGCTGAGGGCTTGGGTGACGACGCTGTGGCGGCTCGGCGTGCCGTCGGCGCTGATGGTCGCGTTCGCGCTGATCGGGCTCACCTCGGCGCCGGGGCAACCGCCGGACGCCTCGCGGCCACCGGTACGGGGCCTGGCCCACGCGCGACAGCCGTCTGTCTCGGCGGTGCCGCCGCTCGCGCCACCCGCGACGCCGGCCATCGCGCCGGAGGTGGACGAGGCTGACGGACCGTCGGTCGTGATCTTTCGCCCGGCGGAGGAGCCGCCGGCGGAGCCGACGCTGCGGCTGCCGTCCGAGCTGGAGCCCGTCGCGCCGGACGTGATCGTCGCGCGGCCGTCGCCGACGCCGTGGTCGGCCGTGCTGGCGCACACCCACGTTCCTGACGGCGTCGCGGACGACGGCGCGTGGCCCACGCCGGCTGGACTGCAGGTCGTGCCGCGGATGGGGGACGACTTCCAGGGACCGGAGCCGGGGGCGCTCTACTGGTTCGGTCCCCTCGGCCTGGAACGCATACGGATCCTGGGGG
>JBGQLG010000039.1:0-33705 GCA_041499965.1 Methylomirabilia bacterium | reverse complement strand
CGCTACCGGGCCAGCCTGTGAGCTCCCTCGTCGAGTTCGACGAGGTGTCCTTCGCGTACCCGGCGCCGGAGCGGCGGCGCGAGGGCGACTTCAGCCTGGTCGGCGTGTCGTTTGCGATCGAGGCGGGCGAGGTGTTCGGCGTGATCGGTCCCAACAGCGCGGGCAAGACCACGCTGCTGCGGCTGCTCACGCGCGTGGTCGCGGCTACTCGCGGCGAGGTGCGGCTCGACGGCCGGCCCGTGCGCGAGCTCGCCCACGCCGAGCTGGCCCGGCAGATCGCGGTGGTGCCCCAGGACACGCCGCGGCCGTTCCCGTTCTCGGTCGAGCAGCTCGTGCTGATGGGCCGCTTTCCGCACGCGCCCGGACGCTTCTTCGAGAGCGCCCAGGACCGCGCGGTGGCGCGCGCGGCCATGGCGGCCACCGGCGTCCTCGACCTGGCCGGGCTGCCGCTCGAGCAGCTCTCGGGCGGCGAGCGCCAGCGGGCCATGCTGGCGCGCGCGCTCGCCCAGCAGCCACGGCTGCTCGTCCTCGACGAGCCGACCGCCCATCTCGACCTGCGCTATCAGGCCGAGACCGCCGCCCTGCTGCAGCGCGTGAACGGCGAGCGCGGCATGACGGTGCTGCTCGTCTCGCACGACCTCGACCTGGCGGCCGAGGTCTGCGACCGCCTGCTGCTGCTCGGCCGCGGCCGCGTCGCCTGCGTCGGCGTGCCGGCCGAGGTGCTGCAGCGCCACGTGCTCGAGGAGGTGTTCGGCTGCGCGGTCGTCGTCGACGCTCATCCCACGAGCGGCCGGCCGGTGATTCACGTCGCCTGGCCCCCAGCGCCGGCAAGGAGGTCCTAGCCGAGGAGTCGATCACTGAGAACCGGTTCCGGAGACGAGGGAAGCCGGTGGCGTCCGATCCAGGGCGCCGAAGCCGGCACGGTCGCGCCACTGTGAGTGGGGAGCACCGTCCAGGTCCCGCGCCCAGCGCGGGAGCCACTGTCCGATATCGGATGGGAAGGCGAGGACGGCAGCCACGATCCACGAGTCAGGAGACCTGTCCCGGGACCATCGCAGCCACCCCTTTCGCGAAAGAAGGAGCGGACATGGCCCGGATCATCACAGTTGCGCTGCTGCTGATGGGGCTCGCCGTCGTGCCGGCGGGCGCGCAGGAGACGAAAAAGCTGGAGCCGGTGATCGTGACGGGAACCCGGATCGAGACGCCGGCCGAGCAGGTGGGAGCATCGGTGACGATCATCGAGGGCGACGAGATCGAGAGCCGCCACTATCCGACGGTGGACGACGCGCTCCGCAACGTGCCGGGCGTGGAGATCCGCCGCTCGGGGTCGTTCGGCAAGACGACCAGCATCAGCATCCGCGGCGCCAACCCCAACCAGGTACAGGTGCTGGTGGACGGCGTGCGCTTCCAGAGCCCGACGCTGGGCGCCGCCGACCTGGCCGACCTGTCTCCCGACATGATCGAGCGGATCGAGATCATTCGCGGGCCCCAGTCCACGATCTACGGGGCCGACGCCATTGGGGGCGTGGTGCACATCATCACCAAGCGCGGCAGCGGGCCGCCGACCGCGTGGGCCTCGCAGGAGGTGGGCACCTACGAGACGCTACGCACGCGGGCGGGGGTGAGCGGGTCGTGGCAGTGGTTCGACTACGCGCTCGGCTTCTATCATCTCGAGTCCAACGGCCAGTTCATCAACGACGGGATGAACCAGGACGCGGCCAGCGCCCGCTTCGGCGTGACCCTGCCCGGAAACACGCGGGTCGGGGTCGCCGTCCGTTACAACAAGACCGACACCGGCGCGCCCATCGAGTTCGTCGGCAATCCGAGCCCCATCGTCCCCACGATCGATCCCAACACGCGGCAGGAGAGCGAGACCTACACGGCCACGATCGACCTGCACACGCGGCCGGTGCGGTGGTGGGAGGGGGAGCTGCGCGCCTCCCGCTTCGAGAACAACCAGGTGTTCATCGATCCGCCCGATCCGTTCCCCTGTCCGCCGGCCACGTTCGGCCCCCCCTGCGACTTTCCCGGCCGCTTCCGCGTCCACCGCAACGAGGTCGAGGGGCTGAGCCACTTCCACATCGGGACGTGGAGCACCTCCACCTTCGGGGTCGAGTGGCGGGAGGAGGCGGCCACCGTGCAGGGCACCAGCGCCTTCAGTCCCCGCACCGAGACGGTCTCGGGGCTCTTCGAGCAGAAGCTGCGCTTCTTCGATCGGCTCTTCATGTCGGCGGGCGTGCGGGTGGAGGACAACAGCGCGTTCGGCACCTCGACCACCGAGCGGGGCTCGCTCGCCTATCTCGTCAAGGAGTGGGGCACGCGGCTTTACGGCGGCGCCGGCAGCGGCTTCCGGGCGCCGACGTTCAACGACCTGTTCTTCCCCGGCTTCTCCAACCCCGCCATCCTGCCCGAGAAGTCCTTCTCGTGGGACGTCGGCGTCGACCAGAACTTCTGGAAGAACCGCGTCAAGCTGGGGCTGACGTTCTTCCACAACAAGTTCACCAACCAGATCTTCTGCTGCCTGCCGCTGCCGGGGCCGCCGTTCGCCACGACGGCCAACATCGGCCGCTCGCGCAGCGCCGGCATCGAGTTCGTCTCCGAGGTCGTCCTGCTCGACAACCTCGTCGCCTCGGTCAACTACACGTACACCGACACCGAGAACCTCCTCACCGACCGGCCGCTGCCCCGGGAGCCACGCCACCGCTGGAACGTGGCCCTCACCTGGGAGCCGATCCCGCGGCTGTCGCTGTTCACCGAGGTCCACGTCGTCACGCGGCAGTTCGAGACCCTGGGCAACGTTTACAACTCGGGCCACACGCGCGTGGACGTCGGCGGTCACTGGCGGCTGCTGGAGCGGGTGGGCGTGCTGAAGGCGCTCGACCTGACGGCGCGCATCCAGAACGTGCTCGACGAAGGCTACGCGGAGGTCCGCGGCTTCCCGGCCCTCGGGATCCAGGCCCTCATGGGACTGCGCGCCACGTTCCAGTGATGGCAACGATCGAAGGCGTCGAGATCGAGGTCGGGCCCGAGGCCGTCGTGGTGACGGCCGCCGGCCCGCTCGTGGTGCTCTCCTCGGCGGTGGTGGGTGGGGGATTCGCCTCGGCCCGGGCCATCGTGAATCTCCACGTGCACAAGCACTGCCCCTGGGAGGACGCCGCCCTCCGTCTCGACGCGTTCGCCGCGCGCCGGGCCCTGCCGGCGCCGCGGGTGGGATTGCTCACGGCGGCCTGGACCGAACGGGCCCAGGTCGCCGCCGAGAGTGCGGCGGGCATCGCCGCGCTCGTCGTCGTCACGGTCGGGCTCGGCAACCCCGTCGCGGCCGGCGTGAGCACGGCGGCGCCGGCACCGCCTGGCACCATCAACACCATCGTGGTCGTGGACGCGGTGCTCGAGCCGGCCGCCCTCGTGAATCTCGTGGTGACGGTCACCGAGGCCAAGGCGCTCGTGCTCGCGGAGGCCGGCCTGCGCTGCGCGGACGGCCGCCCGGCCAGCGGCACGTCGACCGACGCCGTCGTCGTCGCCTCCACCGGCCGCGGCGCTCGGGCGCGCTTCGGCGGGCCGATCAGCGACGCCGGATGGGTCGTGGCCCGCGCCGCGCGCACGGCGCTGGCGGAAGGCGTCGGCCGCTGGATGGCCGAGGCACGATGAGTCGCCGGCTCTCTGTCTGGCTGATCGCGTCGGTCGCGATCCACGCGGGACTGACCGCGGTCGGGCTGGCGGCCCTGCGCGGCGTGGCGCCGCCGGAGCTCTTCGTCGACCTCGTCCACGATTGGCTGGGCGCCGACGCGCCGTTGGCTTCCGGCGGCAGCGCACGCGGCGCTGCGGCATCCGCCGGCGCGCGGGGTGCACCAGTGCCGAGCGCGGCTCTCCGCGCGCGGCAGGAGCATCCGCCGGGCCCGCCCTCGGCCGCCCGGCCGGAGTCGCCGCCGGCGCCGCCCGCGCCCGCGCATCGGGTCCAGAGCTCCGAGCCGTTGCCCGCGCGCGCTTCGGCGCCGGCGCCCGAAATGTTGCCCGCGCCAGAGCGACCGCCGCCGACGGCTGCCGAGCCCGCCCGCGCAGCGCCGGAGCCGGGCGTCGCGCTGCCGGTCCTCGCACTCGAGATCGCGCCGACCACGCCGGTTGCCAGTCGTCCGGCGACCGGCGCGGGCCGCGAAGACGCCGTCGGGATGTCCACCCCCGCGACCGGCATGACGAGCGCGAGCTCGGGGACTGTCGGACGAACTCCGAGCGGGCGCTCCGGCGGGACAGGCGACGGCCCAGGCCCGGGCAGCGGACTGGGTGCGCGCGAGGGGGCGGCACTGGTGCTCGCTCTGCCGGGCGCAGGTGGCGACGGCGCCGGCGAGTACGCGGCATACCTGGCGCTGCTGCGCCGCCGGATCGTCGACGCGCTCAGCTATCCGCCGGCGGCCCGTCGTCGCCGCCTCGCCGGCACGGTGCAGATCGAGCTGGAGATCCAGGCGACCGGCACGATCTCGCAGGTCGTGGTCGTCGCGTCCTCCTCGCATCGCCTGCTCGACGACGCGGCGGTCGAGGCGGTCCACGGTCTCGAGCGCGTGCCGTTCCCCGCCGGCGTGCCGCCGCGGCGGCTGCGCGTGCGCTTGCCCGTCGTGTTCGACCTGCGCTGACGGCCGTGCGCCTTTCGCGGTACGATGCCCGCCATGACCGAGGCCGGGACGGCAGTCGTGCGCGAGGCGGACGGCAGCGTCACCCAGTACGCCGAGGTCCCGGTGACGGGCGACACCGTCGAGCGGCTCATGACCGAGGTGTTCCGCGAGCACTGGGCCGAGGTCTTCGCCGGCCCGGTGATCGAGGGCGCGGCCTACGAGATCAAGTTCACGGCGCCCCCGGTGGTCTCGATGCTCGACGGCTATCTCACGGTGGACACGGGCACCTGGCACTTCCACCTGTGCGTCAACGACCATCGGGGTGCGGCGACGCCCGAGCAGGCGCGCGTCCGCCGCGTCGCGCGCGCGGCGTTCTTCCGGACCGACGGCGGCACCTGCGTGCCCGGCGCCTGGGGGCTTCGCCTCTGGAACGGGCGCGACGAGCAGATGGTCACCGTCTTCTTCCCCAATCCCTGGCTCGACGACGAGGCCGAGCGCGTGCGCGAGCCGCGCTGGGAGCGCACGGCGCTGTGGGAGGATCTCCGGCGCCGGTACGCGCGACCCGCGTGAGGTCGCTGGCCGGGGCTTGCGCGCTGGCGCTCCTGCCCCTGGGCGCGTGGGCGGCGGACGAGCCGGAGCCCATCTCGCCCGACCGGGCCGGCGCGTCCCTCTCGACCACGACCGTGGGGCGAGGGGCCGTGCAGCTCGAGACCGGGCTGGCCTACGAGCGCGAGCGGATCGGCGGCAGCCCCACCGAGCGCCGCTTCACCGTCGAGGCCGCGCTGCGGGCCGGCGTCACCGAGCGCCTCGAGCTGCGGATCGAGGCCGAGCCGCTCGTCCGGCTCCGCGGCGCCGAGGACGACACCGACCACGGCGACTTCACCGTGAGCGCCAAGTACCGCTTCCTCGACGCCAGCGAGGGCTCCTGGCGCCCGTCGCTCGGCGTCCTGCCGTTCGTGAAGCTGCCGGTGGCCGAGGCGCCGATCGGCTCGGGGAAGACCGACTTCGGCGCGCTGTTGCTGGCGAGCTTCGCGCTCCCGGGACAGGTGAGCCTCGACGTCGACGCCGGGCTGGCGGCGGTCGGCCAGTCGCGGCCCGGCGGCTACCTGCTGCAGGCGATCGTCGCGGCCGGCGCCTCCCGCGATCTGACCGACTGGCTGACGCTCTTCTCGGATCTCGTGTACGCCTCCCGTGCCGAGCGCGCGGCCCGTGACAGCGTGGCCCTCGACGCCGGCGTCATCTGGCGGCCGACGCGCGACGTTGCCGTCGACGCCTCGGTCGTCACCTCGCTGGCCGGTCCTGGGCCCGACTGGGCCGTGCGGGGCGGGGTGAGCATCCGCTTCGGCCGTTGACCCGCGCGGCGTGCCTGATGGTGCAGGGCACGTCCTCGGGCGTGGGCAAGAGCCTGCTCGCCGCCGCCTTCTGCCGCCTCTTCGCGCGGGCCGGGTGGCGGGTGGCGCCATTCAAGGCGCAGAACATGTCGCTCAACGCCGCCGTCACCGCCGACGGCGGTGAGATCGGCCGCGCCCAGGCCGTCCAGGCCGAGGCGGCGGGCGTCGAGCCCACCGTCGACATGAACCCGATCCTGCTCAAGCCGGAGGGCGACGATCGCTCGCAGCTCGTCGTCCGCGGCCGGGCGATCGCGCGCGTGAGCTTCGGCGAGTACCGCGCGCGCCAGCCCGCGCTCGCCCCGATCCTGGCCGAGAGCCTGGCCCGCCTGCGCGAGGCCTCGGATGTCGTGATCATCGAGGGCGCCGGCAGCCCGGCCGAGATCAACCTGCGCGACGCGGACCTGGTCAACATGCACGTGGCGCGTCTGGCCGAGGCGCCGGTGCTGCTCGTCGGTGACATCGACCGCGGGGGCGTGTTCGCGGCGCTGGTCGGCACCCTGGCGCTGCTGGCCGCCGAGGACCGGGCGCGGGTGGCCGGCCTGATCATCAACCGCCTGCGCGGCGACCCCGCCGTGCTGGCGCCGGGCCTCGTGGAGCTGCGCGCGCTGACCGGCGTCCCGGTCCTCGGCGTGGTGCCGTGGATCCCCGAGCGCCTGGTGCCGGCCGAGGACTCGCTGGACCTCGCCGAGATGTCCTCCGAGCCGTCGGCCCCGCTGATCGACATCGCGGTCGTGCGGATGCCGCGCATCGCCAACTTCGACGACTTCGAGTGGCTGGCCGCCGAGCCGGGCGTGCGCGTGCGCTGGATCACGACCCCGGCGGCCCTGGCCGGGGCCGATCTCATCGTGCTGCCGGGCAGCAAGAGCACGCTGGCCGATCTGGCGTGGCTGCGCGAGCGGGGGCTGGCCGAGGCCGTGGAGGCGGCCGCCGCCCGCGGCCGGGCCGTGCTCGGCGTTTGCGGCGGTTACCAGATGCTCGGGCGTGCCCTGCACGATCCCGAGGGGGTGGAGTCGGCGATCGCCACGGCGCCGGGGCTCGGGCTGTTGCCCGTGGAGACCACCTTCGCCGCGGCGAAGACGACCGTGCGCGTGCGCGCGCGGGCCCTCGGCGCGACCGGGCCGTTCGCCGCCGCCGGCGCCGTCGAGTGTGACGCCTACGAGATCCACGCCGGCGTCACGCGCGCGCTGACGCCCACGCTGACGCGGCCGTTCGCGATCCTCGCGCGTGGCGGCGTCGCCACCGCCGACCTCGACGGGGCCAGCGCCGAGGGCGGGGCTGTCACCGGCACCTACCTGCATGGCATCTTCGCGAGCGGTACGATGCGGCGCTCGCTGCTCACGTGGCTGGCGGCGCGAGCCGAACGGCCGGCGCATGGCGGATGGGGCGAGGCGGGCGCGCGGCCCCGCCGCTGGGATCGGCTGGCCGACATCGTCGCCGCCAGCCTCGATCTGGCGGCCATCGGCAAGCTTGTCGGGCGCCCTCTCTGAGCTGGTGTCGCCGGCCCTGCACGCGATCCTCGTGGTGGTGCTCGCCGTCGCGCTCGATCTGTCCCTCGGCGATCCACCCAATCGATGGCATCCGGTTGCCTGGATCGGGCGCGCGCTGGCGGCCGGCCGGCGTGCGCTCTGCCGGGGCGCGCCGGTCGCGCTGCTGCTGGGCGGCGCCGCACTCACGCTCGGCGTGATGGCGCTTGCGGCCGGCGCCGGCACGCTGGTCGCGACGCTGGCGGCCATGCTCGGCCCCGTCGGCCTGGCGGTAGAGGCCGCGGCCCTCAAGTCGACGCTCTCGCTGCGGGGCCTAGCCGCGGCAGCCCGATCGGTGGCGGCGTCGCTCGGCCGGGGCGACCTCGTGCAGGCGCGCGCGCGTCTCGGGTTTCACCTGGTGAGCCGTCCGACGACGGGGCTCGATGCGGCGCAGGTGGCGTCCGGCGCGATCGAGTCGGTCGCCGAGAACCTCACCGACGCGCTGGTCGCGCCCGTGATGTTCTTCCTGCTCCTCGGGCTTCCGGGCGCGCTGGCCTACCGCGCGCTCAACACCGCCGACACGATGCTCGGCTACCGCGAGGGGGCGCTCGAGTACTTCGGCAAGACCGCCGCGCGCCTGGACGACCTCGCCAATCTCGTTCCCGCGCGCCTGGCCGGGCTGGCGCTCGTCGTCGTCGCCGGCCGGAGCGCGCCGGCGGCGTGGTCGGCGATGGTGCGCGACCACGCACGGACGGCGAGTCCGAACGCCGGCTGGACGATGTCGGCGATGGCGGGAGCGCTGGGCGTGACGCTGGAGAAGTCCGGCGCCTACCGTCTTGGGCAGGGACGTCCGCCTGCGACCGTCGACATCGAGCGGGCCATCGGCCTCCTGGCTCGGGCTGCCGCGCTCGCCCTCGTCGGCGTCGTCGTGGCCTCGGTACTCATACGAAAAGGCATGGCGTGGTAGTCGATTAGGCTCAAGTGTCTGATGACAACGTTGAGGCTGTCGGCCACGCCGTCTGGCGGCAAACAGAGGGGCATCGTGGCGACGTCGTCACCGGCGGTCGCCGTGCCGGGCGCCCGCAGTCGAGGGACGGGCCGAGGGCGCGGCCCTGTCGAGCTGTCGCGTGCGCTCGAGGCGGGCGCGTCGGCCTGGCGCGGCGCCACCCGTGCGAGGCGCGGACACGACGCGCACCCCGAGGAGGCCAGGTGACGCGCGCAACGGAAGACGCGAACATCGGCGCGCGACATTCGAGTCACGGCAGCGCGCGAGCAGCGCGCCGCTCGGATCGGCCGAGCGGAGATTCGCCGCCGGCACTCGGCGC
Organism: Methylomirabilia bacterium; assembly: GCA_041499965.1. Lineage (GTDB taxonomy): Bacteria > Methylomirabilota > Methylomirabilia > Rokubacteriales > CSP1-6 > AR5. The sequence goes on along the minus strand of JBGQLG010000039.1, from coordinate 24,922 downwards.
ACACGACGTGGCGAGCGGGTTTTTCTTCACCGCGTCACGCGCGCGCCGTATGATGGCCGCTAACCGCCGCCGACGCGCGGCGTTTTCTATGTGATGAGCCTGACCGAGCGACTGACGAACGCGGTGGCGAGCGCGCTGGGCGCGGCTGGTCTCCCACCGGCCGCCGACTGCGCGTGGGAGGTGCCGCGCCAGGCCGAGCACGGCGACTACGCCACGAACGCCGCGCTGACGCTGGCCCGCGCCGCCCAGCGTCCGCCGCGGCAGATCGCCGAGGCGATCGTGCGGCACTTCCCCGCGATGCCCGAGGTGGATCGCCTCGAGATCGCGGGCCCGGGCTTCGTCAACGTGTTCCTGGCGCCGGGCTGGGTCGCCCAGGCGCTCGGCGGGATCCTCGCCGCCGGCGAGCGCCATGGCCGCGGCGACGAGCTGGCCGCGCAGCGCGTGCGGCTCGAGTTCGTCTCGGCCAACCCGACCGGTCCGCTCGTGATCGTCAACGCGCGCGCCGCCGCCATCGGCGACTCGCTGGCGCGGTTGCTCCGCGCCCGCGGCGCGCGCGTGGCGACGGAGTTCTACGTCAACGACGCCGGCACCCAGTTCGAGGCGCTGGCCCGCTCGTTCGAGGCGCGCGTGCGCCAGGCCGTCGGCGAATCGGTGGCCTTGCCGGAGAAGGGGTACCCCGGCGAATACCTGATCGACCTGGCCGGCGAGTACGTGCAGGAGCACAAGCTCGAGGGGCCCCCGGCGCTCTCGGCACACCTCGCGACGCTGGAGACGGAGGGCGGCGTCTCCACCCTGCCGCGTGCGACCGAGCGGCTGGGCCGGTGGGCGGTGGCGCGCATGGTGGAAGGCCAGCGGCGCGTGCTGGCGGCGTACGGGGTGACGTTCGACGTGTGGACCTCCGAGCAGCACGACGTCCGCGACAAGGGACTCGCCGACCGGATGCTCGCCGAGCTGACCGCCCGCGGCCTCGCCTACGAGCAGGACGGGGCCCTGTGGTTTCGCTCCACCGAGGTGGGCGAGGAGGCCGCCGACGACAAGGACCGCGTCCTGCGGCGGCGTAGCGGCGAGGCCACCTACTTCGGCGTCGACGTCGCCTATCACCACTGGGTGAAGTTCGCCGACGCTGACCGGCTGATCAACCTGCTCGGCCCCGATCACCACGGCTACGTGGCGCGCATCCGGGCGGCGATGCAGGCGCTCGGTCATCCGCCGGAGGCGTTCGAGGTGCTCCTCGTCCAGCTCGTCACCCTGCTGCGCGACGGCCAGCCGGTGCGCATGTCCAAGCGCCGCGGCGAGTTCGTCCTGATGGAGGAGCTGCTGGAAGAGGTCGGCCGCGACGCCGCCCGCTTCACCTTCCTCACGCGGCGCCACGACAGCCCTCTCGAGTTCGACCTGGCCGTCGCCACGCGGCAGTCGAGCGACAACCCCGTCTACTACGTGCAATATGCCCACGCGCGGATCCACTCCATCGCGCGCCAGGCCGCCGAGCAGGGTCTCGCGAGCCCGGCGGGGGGAGCCGTCGACCTCACCGCGCTGAGCGATCCGCAGGAGCAGGCGCTGATCAAGCGGTTGCTGCACTTCCCGGAGATCGTGCGCGGCGCCGCCCGGGCTCTGGAGCCGCACCGCATCGCGTTCTGGCTGCAGGAGCTGGCGGGCGCGTTCCATCCCTATTACAAGACGCATCGCGTGATCCAGGACGACCACCGGCTGATGCTGGCCCGCCTGGCGCTCTGCGCCGCCGTGGGCCGCGTCATCGCCAACGGCCTCGACCTTCTCGGCGTCGCGGCGCCGGAGACCATGTAGATGGGCATGCGTGGACGACAGGGCGGCCATCGCACCGGCACGTTCCTGGTTCTGAGCGGCATCGTCGGTGTGCTGACAGTAACGTTCGTCGCCGGCGTGTGGACGGGCCGCAACTGGCCCGTCATCGTGGGCAGTCCCAGATCGCCCTCGGCGGTGGAGGCGCCGGCGCCGCCCAGGGGCCGGGTCGTCGCCGAGCGGCCGCGTCCCGCCGAGCCGCTGCCGGCGCTGACCTTCTATCACGATCTGAAGGCGCCGCTGACCGCGCCACCGCCGTCGCCCCGGCCCAGCAAGCCCGCGCGCCCGCCGGAGCTGAAGCGGGAGGAGCCCGGCCGTGCCGAGGCGGCGAGCCCGGAGGCCGGCACGCGCTTCACCGTCCAGGTCGCGGCCTACAACGCCAAGCCGCCGGCCGAGGCCCTGCGCACGACGCTGGCCGCCGCCGGACATGACGCCCGTGTCGTGGAGACCGAGCAGAGCGGCGGCGTTCGCTACCGCGTGCAGGTCGGCGTGTTCGCGACACGGGACGCCGCCCGGGACGCCGCGGTGCGCCTGGCGGCCGAGCGCTCGCTGTCGACGTTCGTCACCACCCGCTGAGGTGATGCCGCAGCCGGGGCGGGTCCTCATCAGCCAGGCCGAGCTGCAGGCCCGGATCGCCGAGCTCGGCGCGGACATCGCCCGTGACCTCGCCCACGAGCGCCCGATCCTGGTCGGTGTGCTACAGGGCGCCTTTCTGTTCATGGCCGATCTGATCCGGGCCACCGCGATCGAGCTCACCACCGACTTCATCGGGGTGGCCAGCTATGCCGGCGGCAAGTCCTCCGGCCAGGTCCGGATCGTCTCCGATCTCAGCGTGTCGATCGAGGGGCGCCACGTCGTCATCGTCGAGGACATCGTCGACACCGGGCTCACGCTGACCTATCTCAAGCGCACGCTCGAGGCGCGCCATCCGCGCAGCCTGCGCGTGTGCGTGCTGGTCGACAAGATCGAGCGCCGCAAGGTGGACGTGGCGCTCGACTACGTCGGCTTCGCGATCCCCAACGTCTTCGTCGTCGGCTACGGCTTCGACTACGACGGGCTCTACCGCAACCTGCCGTACGTGGCGGCGCTGGAAGGGGAGTAGCCGCCGCCGGGGTTGTGCGGTGCGTCACGACGTGCCCGTGCTACAATCAGGCCGCATGAATCAGGTTTACAAAAACCTCGCCCTGTTCATGGTGATCGGCCTCATCGTGATCCTGCTGTTCACCGTGTTCAGCACCTCCCAGCAGGGCGGCCAGGAGCTGCCGAACTTCTCGGAATTCCTGCGCGCGGTGGAGACCAACAGTGTGGAGTCGGTGACGATCCGCGGCAACCTCGTCACCTACAACCTGAAGAACGGCGGCCAGCCGCTGCGCACCTTCATCGTCGACTACCCGGACCTCATCAAGATGCTCCGTGAGCGCGGGGTCCGCATCGCCGTGAAGCCGCCGGACAGCAACCCCTGGTACACGATCGTGCTGCAGTGGTTCCCGATGCTCCTGTTCATCGGCGTGTGGATCTTCTTCATGCGCCAGATGCAGGGCGGCGGAGCCAAGGCCCTCAGCTTCGGCAAGGCCCGGGCCCGGCTCATCTCGGAGAAGCAGAACAAGATCACGTTCCAGGACGTCGCCGGTGTCGACGAGGCCAAGGAAGAGCTTCGCGAGATCATCGATTTCCTGAAGGATCCGCAGAAGTTCCAGAAGCTCGGCGGCAAGATTCCCAAGGGCGTGCTGCTGGTCGGGCCTCCCGGCACTGGTAAAACGCTGCTGGCCAAGGCCATCGCCGGCGAGGCCAACGTGCCCTTCTTTTCGATTTCCGGGTCTGACTTCGTTGAAATGTTCGTCGGTGTTGGTGCGTCTCGGGTTCGTGACTTGTTCGAGCAGGGCAAGAAGCACGCGCCCTGCATCATCTTCATGGACGAGATCGACGCGGTCGGACGCCACCGGGGGGCCGGCCTCGGCGGTGGCCACGACGAGCGCGAGCAGACGCTGAACCAGTTGCTGGTCGAGATGGACGGCTTCGAGACCAACGAGGGCGTCATCCTGATCGCCGCGACGAACCGGCCCGACGTGCTCGATCCCGCGCTGCTCCGCCCCGGCCGCTTCGACCGCCAGGTGGTGGTGCCGCGGCCGGACGTGAAGGGACGCGAGGAGATCCTGCGGGTGCACACGCGGCGGATCCCGCTGGCGCCCAACGTCGACCTCAAGGTGCTGGCCCGCGGCACGCCCGGCTTCTCCGGGGCGGACCTGGCCAACCTCGTCAACGAGGCGGCGTTGCTGGCCGCGCGCCAGAACAAGAAGCTCGTCGAGATGCTCGACTTCGAGAACGCCAAGGACAAGGTCCTCATGGGCGTCGAGCGGCGCTCGATGATCATCAGCGACACCGAGAAGCGTACGATCGCCTACCACGAGGCCGGCCACGCCCTGGTCGCCGACTTCCTGCCGGGGGCCGATCCGCTGCACAAGGTGACGATCATTCCGCGCGGCCGCGCGCTGGGCCTCACCCTGCAGCTGCCCATGGACGACAAGTACAACTACTCGCGCGACTACCTGACCAACCGCATCACGATCCTGCTGGGCGGCCGGACCGCCGAGGAGATCGTGCTGCAGCAGCAGACGACCGGCGCCGGCGACGACCTCGAGAAGGCCACCGAGATGGCCCGCAAGATGGTCTGCGAGTGGGGCATGTCGGACCGGCTGGGGCCGCTCACCTTCGGCAAGAACGAGGAGCACATCTTCCTCGGCCGCGAGGTGGCGCGCGCCAAGGACTACAGCGAGGAGACCGCGCTGGCCATCGACAGCGAGATCAAGCGCATCGTCGTGGAGTGCGCGGCGCGGGCCAAGCAGATCATCGAGGAGAACATCGAGAAGCTCCACGCCCTCGCCCGGGCCCTGCTGGAGCGCGAGTCACTCGACTCCGAGGAGATCGCCCGCATCCTCCGCGCCCAACCGTTCACCGAGGCTCCCGCTCCGGCGTAGCTCGCCGTGGCGCGCGCAGTCCGAGCCGATCTCGCAGGTGTGACGGTCGGCGACGGCCTGCCCGTCGCCGTCATGGGTGTCGTGAACGTCAGTCCCGAGTCATTCCACCCGGGGTCGGTCTATCAAGGTGAGGAGGCGATCGTGAGGGCCGCGCTCGGGATGGTCGAGGCCGGGGCCGCCCTGATCGACGTCGGCGCCCGCTCGACGGCCCCCTACCTCGACACCGCCCTCGACCACGCCACCGAGAGCGATCGGCTGGGGCGCGCGGTCGAGCTGCTCGCGGCCAAGCTCCCGGTACCGGTCTCCGCGGACACGTCGCGCCCGGGGCCGGCCCGCGCCGCGCTCGACGCCGGCGCGCGCGTGATCAACGACGTCTCCACGCTGCGTGATCCGCTCCTCGCGCGCCTCGTCGCATCCCGGTCGGTCGGCCTGATCCTTATGGCGTCACCCGGTTGGCCGGGCGCGTCGGAGGGGGCCAGAGGGGTCCGGCGACCCCGGGGACTCGCGGCGCGGACTCCTGCGGCCCCATCTCGCCCGCCCTCGCCCGTAGGCATGGTCACAGAGATCCTGACGGCCGGATTGCGGCGGGCGCGCGCGGCGAGGATCGCCGCCGAGCGGATCGTCGTTGATCCGGGCGTTGGGTTCTTTCGCGACGTGGGTGTGGCCTGGCACGAGTGGGACGTGCGGCTCCTCGCGGAGCTGTGGGCGTTGCGGACGCTGGGGCGGCCGATCTGCGTCGGCGTCTCCCGAAAGTCGTTCATCGGGGCGATCGTCGGGCGTGGGGATACCGGGGAGCGGTTGGCGGGGTCGCTGGGAGCGACGGCGATCGCGGTCCTGAACGGGGCAGCACTCGTCAGGACGCACGACGTGGCGGAGACGGTCGACGCGGTGCGGGTGGCCGAGCGGGTGCGCGCGACGCGCGGCGCCGGCGGAGCGCGGTGATGACCGGGTTGCTGGCGGCGTTCCGGTGGCGCGACGCGCTCGACATCCTGCTGGTCGCCGCGCTGATCTATCGCGTGCTGACGCTGTTCCGGGGCACCCGCGCGGTGCAGATCACGATCGGCCTGGCCGTGCTGGCGGGGACGGCGATGGCCGCGCGCGCGCTGGACCTGGCCAGCCTGGGCTGGTTGCTCGATCACTTCTGGTCGTTCTGGGTCGTGGCCCTCATCGTGGTGTTCCAGCCGGAGCTGCGGCGCGCCCTGGGCTGGATCGGGCAGGGGCGCGTATTGCAGGGCCTGATCGGCGACGCCGCCGAGGGCGCGCGCGTGGTGGAGGAGGTGGCCCGGGCGGCCGACTCGTTGGCCTCGCGCCGGATCGGGGCGCTGATCGTGCTCGAGCGTGCGACGGGGCTGCGTCAGTACGCCGAACTGGGCGTGGCGCTCGACGCGCTGGTCTCGGCCGACCTGCTCATGAGCGTGTTCCTGCCCTACTCGCCGTTGCACGATGGCGCCGTCTTCGTCCACGGCCAGCGCGTGGTGGCGGCGGGGTGCTTCCTGCCGCTGTCGCGCAACACGCAGATTGGCCGTGCGCTGGGCACGCGCCACCGGGCCGCGCTCGGCATCGCCGAGGAGACCGACGCCATCGCGGTCGTCGCCTCGGAGGAGACCGGACGCCTGTCGGTCGCCGTCGCGGGCGGCATCGAGACGCTGGACGACGGCGCGGCCCTCGAGCGCCGGCTGGGTGAGCTGATGGGGGTCGGCGCCGGGGCCGAGGCCAACACAGCGGCGCTGGGGGCCCTGCGGCGCCTGTGGAGCCGGCAGCCGGCGGTTGGAGCCGACGGCTCGGGTGGATCGCCGCGGCCCTAGATGCTGCGCACGCTCGGCCGTGACTGGCAGCTCAAGCTCCTGTCGATCGTGCTGGCGGTCGGCCTCTGGCTGTTCGTCGGCTCCGCCCAGCGCACCGAGATCGCCCTGAGCGTGCCCATCGAGTACGTCGGGCTCGAGGGTCCTCTCGTCCTGGAAGGGTCGCGGGAGGAGAGCGTGGAGGTGCAGGTCCAGGCCAGCCGTTGGGCGGCCGAGCGGCTCAGCCCGGCTTCCGTCCGGGTCCGCGTGGACGTCTCCCGGCTGCGGGAAGGCGCCAACCTCGTGCATTTGCAGCCCGAGGGCGTCGAGGCGCCCCGCGGCGTCCGGGTCACCAGGGTGGCGCCGGCGTGGGCCAGCGTCCGGGTCGTCCCGGCCACGACCAAGACCGTCCCGGTGGTGGCCCGCGTGCTGGGCCGGCCGGCCCCGGATCACGTCCTGCGCCGGGTGGTGGTGCAGCCAGCCACTGTGGAGATCAGGGGACCCCGCACTACAATCGAATCACGGACGGCCGTCGACACGTTGCCCGTGGACGTGTCGGGGAGCCGTGAGGCGGTGACGCGGACGGTAGGTCTGGCCCTACCGGATTCCATCTATTCCGTCGACCGGAGAACGGTCGAGGTCACCGTGGACATCCGACCGGAGGCGACGATGCCGCAAGGGTCCTCGACAGGAGCGCGCCGGTGAGCCGGCTGTTCGGCACCGACGGCATCCGCGGTGTGGCGAACGAGCCGCCGCTCACCCCTGATCTGGCCTACCGCGTGGGGCGCGAGCTGGTGGTCACGCTGGCCGCCCAGCACGGCCGCGAGCCGGTGCGCGTGGTGATCGGCCGCGACACGCGGCGCTCGGGACCGCTGCTGGAGGCGGCGATGGTGGCGGGCCTGCTGTCGGCCGGCGCCGACTGCTTCACGGTGGGCGTGCTGCCCACGCCGGGCATCGCGCTGCTCACGCGAGCGCTCGAGGCGCACGGCGGAATCGTGCTCTCGGCCTCCCACAACCCGTTCGAGGACAACGGCATCAAGCTCTTCTCCTCCGAGGGGACCAAGTTCCCCGACGCCTGGGAGGAGCAGATCGAGTCCCGGCTGGCCGGAGACGACACCGCACCCCGGGCCCGGGGCGGCGCCATCGGACGGTTGATCGCCTACGACCGCGCCGAGAAATACTACGTCGAGTTCCTCTGCCGCTGTGTTCCGCTCGACCTCGGCGGCCTCACGCTCGTGCTCGACTGCGCCCACGGCGCCACCTATCGGGTGGCGCCCAGCGTGTTCCGGCGTCTCGGCGCGCGCGTGATCACGACCTGCACGCGGCCGGACGGCGTCAACATCAACGCCGGCTGCGGCGCCCTGCACCCCGAGGGGCTGCGCCGGCGCCTCACCACGGCCCGGGCCGACGTGGGCTTCGCCTTCGACGGCGACGGCGACCGCCTGATCTCGGTCGATCACCAGGGCGAGATCCGTGACGGGGACTACGCGCTGGCCATCGCCGGGCGCCACATGGCCGCGCGCGGACGGCTCAAGGCCAATACCGTCGTCACCACCGTCATGGCCAACCTCGGCCTCGACGAGGCGCTGAAGACCGCCGGCATCCAGGTGGTCAAGACGCAGGTCGGCGACCGCTACGTGCACGAGGAGATGCTGCGGGTGGGCGCCAACCTCGGGGGCGAGCAGTCGGGTCACCTGTTGTTCCCCGACCACGCGCCGACCGGCGACGGGATCCTGTCGGCGCTGGCCGTGCTGGCCGTCATGCGCGAGACGGGCGAGTCGCTGGCCTCGCTGTCCGGCTGCATGCGCAAGTTCCCCCAGGTGCTCGTCAACGTGCCGGTCTCGCGCAAGCCGCCGATCGACACGCTGCCGGCGGTGACCGCGCGCATCCGCGCGTTCGAGCGCGAGCTGGATGGCAGCGGCCGCATCCTGGTGCGGTACTCCGGCACCGAGTCGCTGGCCCGGGTGATGATCGAAGGCGCCGACGACCTCCGCATCCGCGTCATGGCCGACGAGCTGGCCTCGACGATCCGGACCGAGCTGGACGCCTGATGGGCGTGCGCGGCGTCGGCGTCGACCTCGTGCGGATCCCCCGCCTGCGCGAGGTCATCGCTCGCTGGGACGAGCGCTTCCTGCGCCGCGTCTTCACCGACGGGGAGATCGCGTACTGCCGCGGTCGTCGCGACCCCGTGATGCACTTCGCCGCCCGCTTTGCCGCCAAGGAGGCGGGCATGAAGGCCCTCGGCACCGGGCTCAGCCTGGGCGTGCAGTGGCGCGACCTCGAGGTGCGGCGCGAGCCGGGGCAGGCGCCCACGCTCGAGCTGCACGGCCGCACGCGCGCGCTGAGCCTGGCCCGCGGCGGTCGCCGCCTGCTGCTGGCGCTCAGCCACGACGGCGACTACGCGCTCGCCCACGCCGTGCTGGTGGACGATGATCCGGCTGTCACCGCGGATCCAGCGACTCGCTAGCGTGGCGGTCGGCTCGATCATCCTCTCCGGCTGCGCGACCCACCGCGTGGACGTGCCGGCGACCGGGGCCCGCAGCCACATCGCCGTCCGGCCCGGACGCGCGGGCCTCGTGGTCGCCGCCCCGCATGGCACCAGCGACGTCCACACCGCCGACATGGCCGTGGAGATCGCGCGGCGCACCGGCTTCGGGCTGGTCGTCGCCACCGGCTTCACCATGGAGGAGGACGGCCAGCCGCCGCCCGGGCGGCGCTATCAGGTGAATCGCCCGCTCGAGGGCGTGCCCGGCCGTCCCGCCGCCGAGCACGAGCCGAGCGAGGCCGCCCGCGCGGTCTACGACGCCTACGAGCAGGGGGTGCTCTCCGCCGCCCAGGGCCCGCTGCGCTTCTACGCCGAGATCCACGGCAACAACCGCGCGCAGTGCGCCGGCCAGATCGAGATCGCCACCGTCGGCATCGACGCCGAGCTGGCCCGCCGCCTGCGGACGCTGGCCGAGCTGATCCGCGATGCCCACCTGCGCGCCCACGCCGAGATCCCGCGCCTCGACGTCCTCGTCGAGCCCGCCGACGTCGTCACCTATGGTGCCTCCGGCGCCAAGCGGGAAGGCATCCTCCGCCTGCCGGAGCGCGCCCTGCACATCGAGCTGCCGCGCTGCGCTCGCCGCGACTGGCGCGACGCCTACACGGCGATCCTCGCCGACTTCCTCGACCAGGCGGTTGACCTGCCCGTCGGTCGCTGATGACTCTCGGGCAGCGCGACGAGGGCGGGGGTGGGGCGCGCGGGCCACGGGCGCGCCCGCATGGCTCGCCTGTCGCCGTAACTCGCTCCGGGCTCGGCTCGCTCGAGCCCCCCATCCCCCGGAGGGGGCTGGGGCGCGAACAAGTTGGATCGTGGGCGGCTCGCTCGCCGAGCCCTCTGCTCGAACGGCGACGACGGCTCGCCATGAAGGCGCGCCCGCGGCCCGCGCGCCCCACCCCCGCCCTCGCCGCGCTGCCCGAGAGCCGCTCGTCGTGATTCCAGTCTTCACAGCGGACGAGATGCGACGTCTTGATCTGCGAGCGGTGCGTGAGCTGGGCATTCCGGGGGCGACGCTCATGGAGAACGCCGGGCGCGGCGCCGCTTCGTGCATCCAGCAGGCGTTGGCGGAGCTGGGGTTGCCGCGGCGTGGTGCGCGGGTCGCGATCGTGTGCGGTAAGGGGGGCAACGGGGGGGACGGCTTCGTGGTGGCGCGGTGGCTCAAGCGCGCGGGGCATCGGGTCGAGGTGTTCCTGCTGGCGCCGCCGGGCGAGGTGCGGGGCGAGGCGGCGCTGAAGCTGCGCGAGATGGAGCGGCGCGGGCCGCGGGCGCGTGTCGTGGCGGACGACGGTGGGCTCGCCCGTGGGCTGGCCGGGTGCCAGCTCGTGGTGGATGCGATCCTCGGCACCGGCGCGCGCGGGGTGCCGGAGCCGCCGGTGGCCCGCGCCATCGAGCTGATCAACGCCAGCGGCCGTCCCGTGGTCGCGCTCGACGTCCCCTCCGGCGTGTCGGCCGACGGCCCGCCGCCCGAGGGCCCGGCGGTGCGCGCGCGGCTCACGGCGACCTTTGCCGGTCTCAAGCGCGGGCTCGTGGTCGGCGCCGGCGCGACGCTGGCGGGTCGAGTGATCGTCGTGGACATCGGGGTGCCGCGCAGCGAGGTCGAGCGCGGCATCAGCACGTTCCTGCTCGAGCCCGCGGACGTCGCTCGTCACTTCCCGGCGCGTCCGCGCGATACTCACAAGGGCAGCTACGGCCATCTGCTGGTGGTGGCGGGCTCGGTCGGCAAGACCGGCGCCGCCGCGCTCGCGGCCCGGGCGGCGATGCGGGCCGGCGCCGGGCTGGTGACGGTGGCCACCGCCGCCAGCGCGCAGCCGGTGGTCGCCACGCTTCTCCTGGAGGCGATGAGCGAGGCCCTGCCGGAGACGGCCGCGCGCACCCTCGCGCTGACGGCGCTCGAGCCGCTGCGCGAGCTGGCCGGGCGCCGGGACGCGGTGACCCTCGGCCCCGGCCTCGGCCTCGACGAGGCCACTCAGGCGCTGGCCCGCGCGCTCGTCTTCGAGGGCGAGCAGCCCATGGTCGTGGACGCCGACGCCCTGACCGCGCTGGCCGGCCACCTCGATCGGCTGCGCGGCGTGCGAGCCGCGCGCTGCCTGACGCCGCACCCCGGCGAGATGGCGCGCATGCTCGGCGTCACCATCGCCGAGGTGCAGCGCGACCGGATCGCCACCGTGAGACAGTTCGCGACCGCGTGGCACACCCACGTGGTCCTCAAGGGCGCCACCAGCGTCATCGGCCTGCCCGACGGCACGGTGCTGCTCAATCCCACGGGGAACCCCGGCATGGCCAGCGGCGGCACCGGCGACGTGCTCTCCGGCGTGCTCGGCGCGTTCCTGGCGCGTGGCCTCGCGCCGGAGTCGGCGCTGGCCGCGGCCGTCTACCTGCACGGCCTCGCCGGCGACGTCGCCGCCGAGCGGATGGGGCAGGAGTCGCTGGTCGCCGGCGACGTCATCGACGCGCTGCCCGAGGCCTTCAGGCGCATCGGTGCCGGCGCGTGAGATGACCGCCGCGACGCCCGACGCCACGACCGCGGCCGGCGTGGCCCTGGGCCGGACGCTCGGCGCCGGCGATGTCGTCGCGCTCTACGGCGGGCTCGGAAGCGGCAAGACGTGCTTCACGCAGGGGCTCGTGGCCGGCCTGGACGTCGTCACGCACGCCACGAGCCCGACGTTCGTGCTGGTCAACGAATACCGCGGCCGGTTGCCCGTGCACCACGTCGACGCCTACCGAAGCGGCAGCTACAGCGAGCTGGTGGACCTCGGCCTGCTCGACCTGCTCGGCGGCGACGGCGTGACGATCGTCGAGTGGGCGGACAAGGCCGAGCCGCTCCTGCCCGAGCGCGCGGTGCGTGTGCGGATCGACGGGGTGGGGGACGAGCCGCGGATCATCACGATCGAGGATCCCCGGCGGCCGGCGTGACGGGGGCGCCGTGCTACGATTCCGGGCGCCATGGGTGAGACACGGGTCGATCTGCTCCACCTGCTCGAAGATCTGCGCGATGCGTATCCCGGCAGTACCGAGGACACGCTGCTCACCGAGGTCGTCGCCAACTCGCTCGATTCCGGCGCCCGCACGATCGCGCTGATCACCGACGCCGCCGCCCGCACGCTCACGATCGTGGACGACGGCCGGGGCATGCGACGACGCGAGCTGGCCCGCTACCATGACATCGCGGCCAGCACCAAGGTGCGCGGCGAGACGATCGGCTTCGCCGGCGTCGGTATCAAGATCGCCCTGCTGGTGTCCGAGCAGGTCGTGACGGAGACGCGCGCCGGCCGCCAGCACGTCGCCACCGTGTGGGGGCTGGCGGCCCGGCACCGCGCGCCCTGGAAGTGGGTGCCGCCGGCGGGTCTGGTCGGCCAGCACGGCACCGCCGTTCGTCTCACGCTGGACAACGGCCTCTCGCCGCTGCTCGATCCCGGCTACCTCGAGGCGGCGCTCCGGCGCCACTTCGAGCCGCTGCTCACACCCGACCTGGTCGCGCTCCTCGTCGCGCGGTATCCGGCCGGCGTGCGCCTCGTCGTCAACGGGCGGCCGCTCGCGCCCGAGGGCGCCGCGGGCGGAGAGGTCGCGACGCTCAGCGTGCGGATCGGCCGGCAGCGCAAGCCGGCCGCGCTCGGCTGGCTCGCGCGAGTCGCCGAGCCGCTTGCCGAGGAGCGTGCGGGCCTCGCGGTGAGCACACTGGGCAAGGTCATCAAGCGCGGCTGGGAATGGCTCGGGCTGACGCCCGCCACGCCCGGCCGTTTGACCGGACTCATCGAAGTGCCGGGCCTGGCGCAGTGCCTCACGCTGAACAAAGCGGACTTCGCGCGCGCTGGCCCGGGCGGCAGTGTCTACCTCGCCTATCGCAAGGCGATCCAGGAAGCCGTGGCGCGGCAGCTCACCCTGTGGGGTGACGGCGCCGAGCCGTCGGATGCCGGCCGCCGTCGCGTCGCCAGACCGGTGGAGCGCGATCTCGAGCAGGTGCTGACCAACCTTGCCAGGGACTTTCCGCTCCTGGCGGCGCTCGTCGAGCAGCATCGTGGCGGACAGGGACGACTGCCGACGAGCGGGTCCCGGGGGTCCGCTGCCGCGTCGAACGGACATGACCTTGCCGGGTGTGCCGGTGTCTCGGCCGGCGTTCCTGTCGGAGCCGAACGCCCGCCAGGGTCGGCGTCTGCGGCGACCCGATCGGCCGGGGCCGCCGCGCAATCTCCGGAATCCGACCGCGCGTCGGCGCCGGGCGCGGGTGACGGTGTCCGGACCGCGCGCGGTCACGGCCAGAGCCGCGCCGGCCGCTACGGCCTCGCGCTCGACTTCGAGCATCGACCCGGTGATCCTGAACCGGCGCGGCTCGTGGAGTCCACCGTGTGGATCAACGACGCGCATCCGGCGTATCGCCGCGCCGCGGCGTCGCGCTCCGAGGGCTATCACCTCGCGCTGGCGACGGCGCTGGCGCTGGCGTCCCTCGCCGTCGAGCCCGCCAAGGAGCACGCCTTCGTGACCGCATTCCTGGGTGCGTGGGGCGCCGCGATCGATCGCCGGCCTCTCCGGGGCCGGCGGGGTTGAGAGTCGGCGGCCGGTCGTGACCGTATCGAACTCTTGACGTTGACGCGCGCGGGCGGGCGCCGTACCAAGGCGTATGGCGATCGAGCAGTGGCCGGTCAACGAGCGGCCGCGCGAGCGGCTCTACTACAACGGCGTCGACGCGCTGGCCGACGCCGAGCTGCTGGCGCTGCAGCTCGGCTCGGGCCGCCGAGGCCACAACGCGGTCGACGTCGCGCGCGAGCTGCTGGCCGTGTACGGCTCGCTGGCCGGCGTGGCCTCGCGGGAGCTGGCCGAGCTGGCGCGGCGGCCCGGCGTCGGTCGGGCTAAGGCCGCGCGCCTGGTGGCGGCCTTCGAGCTGACGCGGCGGCTCCGCGCGCGCACGCTGGGGGCCCGCACCGTGCTCGGCAGCCCGGCCGAGGTCCACGCCGCGTTCGGCCCGCTCATGGAAGACCTGCCGCGCGAGGTCTTCCGCGTGGCCCTGCTCGACGCCCAGAACGGCCTGCTGCGCGATCTGATCGTCTCCGAGGGCACGCTGTCCTCGAGCCTGGTGCACCCCCGCGAGGTGTTCAAGCCCGCCATCCTGGAGCCGGCGGCCTCGATCGTGCTTGTGCACAACCATCCCAGCGGCGATCCCACGCCGAGCCGCGAGGACGTGCGGCTCACCCGGCAGCTGGCGGAGTGCGCCCGGCTGCTGGACCTGCGCATCCACGACCACGTGGTGATCGGTCGCGGGCGCTACGTGAGCCTGGCCGAGCGCGGTATTCTCTGAGGACACAGGGGAGGCGTCATGGCCATCAAGGTGCGGAACGTGGGACACGTGGTGCTGAAGGTGCGCGACGGCGGACGCCGTCGGCCTCTACCACGTGGCGCTGCGGATCGGCACCACGCTCGACGAGCTGCGCGCGGCCAAGGCCCATCTGGAGGCGCACGGCTACACCAAGCTGCGCCTGACCGATCACCGCGTGAGCCAGTCGATCTACCTGGACGATCCGGATGGCAACGGCGTCGAGCTGTACGTCGATGACGATCCCGCGATCTGGCGCGAGGATCCCAGTCGGCTGGCGTCGGTCGGACCGCTCACGCTCTGAGCGGTCCGCCGGTCAGCTCTTCGCCAGCTTCTCGATCTCCTTGCGGGACAGCGACTGCAGGCGGGTGAGGAGGCCCTTCACCTTCCGCTCCGAGGAGTGATCGGCGAGGATCAGCTTCTTGGATCGGCCGCCGTTGGCGATGTAGGCGACCCAGTCGTCGAGATTGGGCGTGCCGCGATAGGCGACCGTCACCCCACTCAATCGCATCCGCCGTCGCCCTTCAACCTTCGCGAGTGGCTTCCGACCCTCCATCGCGGTGTCGACCTCTCAGTGTGTGTCGGTCGGGAACGACCGAGGTGCCAAGGTGAGAGACGTAAGGTGCACGCCGCACAAAGTACGAGCGGCGTGAATTCGCTGTCAAGGTCTCGTTTGCGGGCGTCAAATGCGCGCTTCGTACGCGCGGGCGACGCTTCGGCCAATCATCATCGGGAAAAAACTCCGACAGGGGCAGATTGTGGACGAACGACGCGGTGATTCGTCGACACCCACTCGTGAGCCCGCGCCAGACTGTGCGATTTACTCTGCTGTGGATAGGTGTGGACAAGTGGATAACCTGTGAGCAACTTGGAACCCGCTACGACGACCGCACGAGCGATTCGAGGATCCGCCGCGCCAGGATCGGCCCGCGCGTGATGAATGCCGTGAAGTATGAGACGGCGCGCGCGCCCTCGGCGAGCAGCGCGGCGGCCTTGTCCGGCGCGTCGACGCCTCCGGTGGCGACGATCTCGAGCGCGTCGCCGAAGCGCTGGCGCGTACGGCGCACGTTGGCGAGCGTGGCGTCGAAGATCTCGGGCCCGCTGAGCCCGCCGGCGCGCTGCGACAGCCGCGGCTCGTCGATCCGGCGCGTGTTGCCGTAGTTCACGATGCGCACGCCCGCCTGAAGCGCGGCCGGAATGATGTCGCGCTCGTTGGCCTCGGCGAAGTCGGGCGAGAGCTTGACGATCAGCGGCCGCGGCGACACTGCGACCAGCGCCTGCAGCACGCCCTGCAGCTCCCGGGGCCGCTCGTTCCACGCGTAGACGAGCTTGGTGTTGGGCGACGAGACATTGATCTCGACCAGGTCGCCGAGCGGCGCCAGCGCGCGGACCAGCGCGACGTAGTCGTCCACCGTCTCCCCGGCCACGCTCACGATGAGCGGCACCCGATGCGGCAGCCCGGCGATGGACGCCCGGAACGCCTCGAGCCCGGGATTCTGGAACCCGTTGCAGTTCACCAGGCCGGGGCCGGCGGCCGAGCGGCGGCGCACGAGGTTGGGCTGGGGATGACCGGGCCGCGCGTTCACGGTGATGGTCTTCGCCGTGACGGCGCCGAAGCCCAGCCCCATCGCGCGGCGCAGGATGCGCGGATCGTAGTACTGCGCGGCGAGGATGAGCGGGTTGGCCAGCGCCACGCCGCCCAGCGTCGTGCGCAGGCGGGGGTCGGCCAGACGGAAGGCGGGCAGGCGATCGAATGGCAGGTGGCGCAGCGCCGTCTGACCCAGGGTGATGGCCGTGGTCTCGGGCAGACGGCACAGCACGCCATCGTAGAGAACGCGGTAGAGCGCGGCGATGGCGCGGGTCATCGGCGAGCGGGACCGAGGATAGCACACGGGCTCGCGCCCGCCGGGGCCGCGAGTCTTGACCTGAGCAGGGGCGGCCGTTAGGGTAGCCGTCTAGGGAGGAGCCGGGCAGATTTTGAACCGCTGGATGGCTGTCGGCGTCGCGCTCCTCACCACCGCGTGCGCCTCGGTCGTGCCGGCCCCTTCCGTCAGCGGGCCCCCGCCCGGCGCCGCGGTGCCGGGCTTCTCGTTCGCCACCGACACCTTCGAATTCCCCAACGAGATCCGCTCGCGCAATCCCGGCCGCCCCGATCTCTACGCGAACTACTGCTTCGTGCTGGCCCGCGGGCTTCGCCAGTTCTTCGCCTTCGCCCGCTTCGATCCGGCCGGGCCCCGACTGTCGCCCGACGCCTACGTCGAGCGCGTCCAGGCGGTGGGCGCGCGGGCCCCCTGGGAGCCGTCGTTGCCGGCCGACGACCGCGTGGTCATCCCCGGCTACGCGAACCTCCGGGAGTTCTCGCGCGCCCAGGAAGCGGCGGTCAAGGCCGGCCTCGGCGGGCGCTTCTGGACGCTCGTGCACTGGACCAACTGGCGGGTGACGTTTCCGGTGACGCGCGGGCATCAGGCCGAGGTGGCGCGCGAGGTGGTGGACGAGCTCGACGCCGGCCGGCTCGTGCAGCTGCTGGTGACGAACTGGCCCAAGCCGGAGCTGAACCACACGGTCGTCGCCTACGCCTACCGCTCGGCGCCGCAGGGCGTGGAGTTCGTCGTGTGGGACCCCAACGATCCGGCCGAGCCGGGCACGGTGACGTTCGACGCGGAGGTGAGCCGGTTCCGGGCCAGCCATCTCTACGACACCGAGCCCGGTCTCATCCGAGCCTTCCGGATGTACTACTCGTGGCGGCTGTGACCGGCGACGCGCTGCGCTCGGTGGCCGCGGCGCCGGCGCCGCCGCGCTGGTACACGCACCGGCTCAACCGTCCGTCCGTCTATCGCGCCGGCGCCATGCTGGCCGGCGCGCTGCCCCGCGCGGCGCGGCTGGCGCTGGCCCGCGGGCTGGCCGGGCGCGCGGTCGGCTGGTTCCCGGCCGAGCGGGCGCGCGTGCTGGCCAACGTCGCCCACGTGCGCCCGCACGCCAGCCCGGCCGAGCGCGAGGCGCTCGTCGCCGACGTCTTCCGCCACTTCGCGATCTGCTTCGCCGACCTCATCTCCACCAACCGCAGCGAGGCGCAGCCCGACCGGCTGGTGACCCGCATCGAGGGCGACGAGCACCTGCTGGCCGCGATCGCCGAGGGGCGCGGGCTCGTCCTCGTCACCGCGCACCTGGGCAACTGGGAGCTGGGCGGCCGGCTGCTGGCCACGCGCCTGCGGCGGCCCACCCACGTGATCGTCGCCGCCGAGGTCGATCCGCGCGTCGAGCGCTTCCTGCGCGGCGGGCCCTCGCCGGTGCGCTTCGTCCGGCGCGGCGATCCCACCGCGATGGTGCCGCTGGTGGCGGCGCTGCGCCGGGGCGAGATCGTGGCGCTGCAGGGCGACCGCGCGCTGGGCACGCGCGGCGACGCGCTCGTCGATTTCTTCGGCGCGCCGGCGCCGTTCCCGCTCGGCCCCTTCGTGCTCGGCCGGGCCGCCGGCGTTCCGGTCGTGCCGGCCTTCTGCCTGCTGGAGCCCGACCTGCGCTACACGGTCGTGATGGCGCCCGCCATCCACGTGGCCGCCGAGGGCGAGGCGGCGGCGCTGGCCGAGTGGGTCGCCGTGCTGGAGGCGATGATCCGCCGCGCGCCCGAGCAGTGGTTCAACTTCTTCGACGTCTGGGGCGCCGTCTCTGCGTCCTGAACCCGTGGCGATCGTCGCCGCCGGCGTCGTCACGCCGATCGGCCTCGATCTGGACGCCTTCTGGTCCGGCCTGCTCGCCGGGGCCGACGGCCTGTCGGCGATCGAACGGTTCCCCACCGACGGGCTACGGGTGAGGCGCGGGGGCGAGATCAAGAAGCTGCCGCCCGTCGCGCTGCCGATCCGCTCGCGGGCGACGGCGCTGCTGGTCGCCGCCGCCGCCGATCTCGGCGCCCGCGCGCGCCTGGACGCCGCCCCCGAGCGTATCGCGGTCGTCGTGGGCACCGCGCTGGGCGGCGTCGAGGAGCTGGACCGGGCGCTCGCCGGCGACGGCACGCCACGACGCGCGCTCGACGGGCTCTACGACAGTCCCGGCCACGCGCTGGCGCGGTGGCTGGGCGCGCGCGGCCCCGTGCTGACCGTGTCGTCGGCGTGCGCCTCGGGGGCCACGGCGCTCGGTCTGGGCGCCGACCTGCTGCGCGAGGACGCGGTCGACCTCGTCGTGGCGGGCGGCTACGACGTCCTCTGTCGCTTCGTGATGCGCGGCTTCGACGCGCTCCGCTCGCTGGCCCGCGAGCGCGTGCGGCCGTTCGACCGGCGCCGCACCGGCCTGCTCCTGGGCGAGGCGGCCGGGCTGGTGCTGCTGGCGCGCGAGCGCGACGCGCGCGGCCCGCGCCTGGGACGGCTGCTCGGCCACGGCAGCGCCAGCGACGCCTCGCACATCGCCGCGCCCGACGCGCAGGGCCGGGGACTGGAGGCGGCGATCCGCGCGGCCCTCGCCGCCGGTGACGTCGCCGTCGCCGACCTCGATTTCGTGAGCGCCCACGGCACCGGCACCATCCTCAACGACCGGATCGAGACGGCCACGCTGCGCCGCGTGCTCGGCGACCGCGCCGGCGCCGTGCCCGTCAACTCGATCAAGGGCGCGCTCGGCCACACGATGGGGGCGGCGGCCACGCTGGAGGCGATCATGTGCCTGCTGGCCGCGCGCGACGGCTGGATCCCGCCCACGGTCGGCTACGAGGAGCCCGATCCGGCCTGCGACCTCGACTACGTGCCGGGCGCCTGCCGCGCCGTCCGCCCCCGTCGGATGCTCAGCACCTCGCTCGGCTTCGGAGGCTGCAACGCGGCGCTGGTGCTCGAGGGGGCCGCGTGACGACTCCGGGCGCGCGGGTGGAGGCCGTGGGAATATTGACGGGCTGGGGGCCAGGTCTCGAGGCGCTGCCGGCCGATGCCCGCGCGGCCGCCGCCGGGCGCCAGAGCATTCCGCTGCCGCGCCCGCAGCTGGACGGCGAGCGCTTCCGCCGGGCCACGCGGGAATGCCTGCTGGGTGTGGCGGCCGTCGAGGCCATGCTGCGGGACGCCGGGATCGGCCGCCAGGCGATCCAGGGGACGGGCACCGCGCTGGTGTTCGTGACGGCGGCGGCCTACGGCAGCTCCAACGTCGAGTGGCTGGCCGGGCAGGCGGGGACGCTGCACTTCCCCTACACGGCGCCCAGCGTGCTGCCGGGCGAGGTCGCAATCGAGTTCGGCCTGACCGGACCTTATGTCATCCTGATCGGCGGCCCCACGGCCACGGTCGACGCGCTCTGGCAGGCCGGGCGGCTGGTGAGCAGCGGGCAGTGCGAGCGGGCGCTCGTGCTCGCGGTCGAGACGTTCGAGGAGTGCCAGGCGCTGTGGCGCCGGGCCCGGTGGACGCTGCCGGGGCCGATGGTCGAGTCGGCGGCGTGCGCGCTCCTGGGGCCCGGCGACACACCGCCGGTGTATCGGGCGACGGCACCGGCGGCGTCGCTGGAGCGCGCGGTCGAGGCCCGCGCGGGCCGCACGCTGGCGTGCGCGCCCCTGGTGGCGTTGGCCCTGGCCCGCGCCGCCGGCCGCGGCACGGCCCTGGTGAGCGGCACCTGGCGGGACCGCACGGCGGCCATCGAGCTGGCCGTGGCGGGCCAGCCGGCTCGAGTCTGACCGACGAGGCGCGCAGGAGAGCCATGCAAGCGAAGGACGTGTTCGACGAGCTGAAGACGATCCTGGTCGCGCGCCTGAAGTTCGATCCGCGGCGCGCGGCCGAGGTGGCCCAGAGCACGCCCCTGCCCAAGGGTGTCGAGGGCTCCATCGGCCTGGACTCGCTCGACTTCATCGAGCTGTCGATCGCCATCGAGGACCGCTTCGGCGTCGTGCTCGACGAGTCGGAGAACCTCACCGCCCACTTCGCCTCGTTCGACTCCCTGTCGCGCTTCATCGCGGAGCGGCTCGGCGCGGCATGAGACGCGTGCTCGTCACCGGCCTGGGTGTCGTCAGCCCCTTCGGCTCCGGTGTGAAGGCCTACTGGGCCGGCCTGGCGGCCGGCACCTGCGCGATCCGGCCGCTGACGCTCATCGACGCCACGGGCTTTCGCTGCCGCATCGCCGCCGAGGTGCCCGAGGTCGCCGCCGGCTCCGCGCGCCGCTCGCGGGCCGACCGGCTGGCGCTTGGCGCGGCCACCGAGGCGCTCGACGACGCCGGGCTCGGGGCCGCCGACCGCGCGGACGCCGCGCTGGTGGTCGGCGCCGTCGGCGGCGGAATGCTCGAGGCGGAGAGCTGGTACTGGGCGCGGGCCCGTGGCGAGCGCGTGCCCTCGTGGGCGGCCTCGCTGCGCGCGATGCTGCCCGCCGCGCACGCCGAGATGCTGTCGCACCGCCTGGGGCTCGGCGGACCGCGCCACACGGTCGTCACCGCGTGCTCGTCCGGCGCCGTGGCGCTGGCCGAGGCCGCCGAGCTGATCGCCGACGGCGTGGTCGACGTCGCCCTCGCGGGCGGCGTCGACGCGGTCACGCGCCTGTGCTTCATGGGCTTCAACGCGCTCAAGCTGCTCGATCCCGAGCCGTGCCGGCCCTTCGACCGCGACCGCCGCGGGATGTCGATCGGCGAGGGCGCCGCCTTCGTGGTGCTGGAGTCGGTCGAGCGCGCGCGGGCGCGCGGCGTGCGCCCGTACGCCGAGCTGGCCGGCCACGGCATGACGACCGACGCCTACCACGTCACCGCGCCCCAGCCCGAGGGCGAGGGCATGGCGCGCGCCATGCGCGCGGCGCTCGTGGCGGGCGGGGTGGCCCCAGGCGACGTCGGCTACGCCAACGCGCACGGCACCGCCACGGCCCAGAACGACCGCATCGAGGCGCGGGCGCTTGCCCAGGTCTTCGGCGCCGGCTCATTGCTGGTCAGCTCGACCAAGTCGATGATCGGCCACACCATGGCCGCCGCCGGCAGCCTGGAGGCGGTGGCCACGATCCTGGCGTTGATCCAGGAGACGATCCCGCCCACCGCGGGCCTGAACACGCCCGATCCCGAGGTCGAGTTCGATTGCGTGCCGCGCGTCGCCCGCGAGGCGACCGTCGAGCATGCGATCTCCAACTCGTTCGGCTTCGGGGGCCAGAACATCGCCCTCCTCTTCCGGCGCGCCTGACTCGATGGCGCAGCACCCGCGACGCGAGGTCGTCATCACCGGCGTGGGCGTGGTCAACGCCGCCGTGGCCGGCGGCTCGCCCGCGCTGGACGCCTGGCTGCGCGAGCCCCGGGCGGCCGTGCGCTCGCAGGTCGGCGGCGGCCGGCCGGCGGTGCGCCTGCCCGAGGCGACGCTGGCCGGGCTGATCGATCCGACCGAGGCGCGGCGCCTGGCCCGCGTGTGCCAGCTGGCGATCGCCGCGGCCCGGTTCGCCGTCGCCGAGTCCGGCCTCGACCCGGCCGCGGGCCTCGGCCTCGTGATCGGCAGCGAGCTGGGCGATTTCACGTCGACGATCGCGTTTGCCGACGGCTACCTGGCCCGCGGACCGGCTGGACTCTCGGCGCTGCTCTTCCCCAACACCGTGATGAACACGATGGCGGCCACCACGGCCATTGCCGTCGCCGCGCGCGAGCTGACGCTCACGCTCAACGTCCCCACGATCTCGGGGGAGCTGGCGGTGGCGCGGGCGGTGGCCGCGGTGGCCGGCGGCCGGGTGGATGCGGTGCTGGCCGGCGGCGTCGACGAGCTCGACCCGCTGGTGGCCGAGATGCTCGACGCCCTCGGTGACGACGGCGTGCGCGGCGAGGGCGCGACGTTCCTCGTGCTGGAGGCGGCGGCGACGGCCCGCGCGCGCGGCGCGACGATCCTGGGCCGGATCACGGGTGCGGCGTGGCGCTCGCTGCCGGCCCGGCCGTGGGGCATCGGGCGGCGCGTGGCCTCACGTGCGGTGGCCGAGGCGCTGGCCCACGCCGGGCGACCGGCGCCGGACTGGATCTACGCCTCGGCCAGCGGCGACGCGCCGCGGGACGCCTGGGAGTCGCGCGTGCTGTCGGCGGCGCTGGGCGCGCGTCGCGTCCCCACCGTCTCGCTGGGCGCGCTGGTCGGTCATCACGCCGGCCTCGGCGCCCTGCACGTCGCGGCGGCGGCGTGGACGGCGCGGGCGGGGCGGCTGCCCGCTCCCGGCGGCGGCACGGAGGCGGCGGCCGGCTCCGGTCTCGTCCACGGGCTCGGCCGCGGCGGCGGACACGTCGCGCTGATGGTGGAGGCGGCGTGACGGCGGTCATCGTCATTCCGGTCTTCGACGAGGCGGCGACGGTGGGCCGCGTGGTCGCCGCCGCGTGCGCTCACGGCCCCGTGGTGGTCGTCGACGACGGCTCGCGCGACGACAGCGCCGGCATGGCGGCGCGGGCCGGCGCCGAGGTCCTGCGCCACGGCCGGCGCCTCGGCAAGGCCCAGGCGCTGCTGAGCGGCGTCGCGGCGGCGCGACGGCGCGGCGCCTCGCTGGTCGTCACGCTCGACGGCGATGGCCAGCACGATCCCGCCGCCATTCCCACGCTGCTCGCGGCGGCGCGGCGCGCCCCGCGCACGGTGATCGTGGGCAATCGCCTGGCGGGGCCGGGGACGTTGCCGGTGGCACGACGCAACGCCATCCGGGTGGCCAGCTTCTTCGCGAGCTGGACGAGCGGGCTGACGGTGCGCGACAGCCAGTCGGGCTTTCGCGTCTATCCGCTGGCGCTCTTCGACGAGGTGGGCACGCGCCGCGGCGGGTTCGTGTTCGAGACGGAAATCCTGCTCGCGGCGGCGGCACGTGGCTGGGCGGTGGAGGAGGTCGGCGTGGCCGCCATCCCACGCGGTAGCGAGCGCAGCCGCTTCCGCCCCGCCCGCGACGGCGTGGCGATCGGCGGCTTCCTGGCCGGCCGGGTGATGGCGCAGTGGGCGCACGAGGTGCGCCGGCTGGCCGGCGAGCTCTTCGCGGTGTTCGAGCCCGAGCGCCTGGCCACGCGCCACGCCGAGATCCTCGAGGCGGCCTCGCCGTACTCGGATTCGCCGGCTCGCTGGGGCGCGGCGTTCGGTGCGGCGGCGGCGCGCCGGGCCGGCCTCCGCCTGGGGGCCATCTGGCGCGGCGGCCGCGAGCGCGGGCTCGGCGCCGCCGCGGTGGCGACGCTGGCGGCGCCGCTGACGCTGCCGCTGCTGCTGCTGCAGACGGTGGCCGGCGATCGCCTGCCCGACGTGGTCACCCCGCTGGTCGACGCGCTCTACGGCGGCTGGCCTGGCGCGGGCGAGGCGCGCCCGGAGCCGCGCGAGTCGGCGAACGCCCTGGCGGAGCGGTCGTGAGCACCACCGGCTACGACGTCGCGGTCATCGGCGGCGGCCCCGGCGGCTCGAGCGTCGCGACCCACCTGGCTCGCGGCGGCCTCCGCGTCGGCCTGTTCGAGCGCGAGACGTTCCCGCGCTTCAAGGTCGGCGAGTCGCTGGTGCCAGCGACGATGCTGCTGCTCGAGCGGCTCGGCGCGCTTCAGCCGATCGCCCAGGGGGGCTTCCAGATCAAGTACGGGGCGACGTTCCACGACCAGGACACCGGCCTCGGTCACAGCTTTTACTTCCTGCGCGGCATGCCGTGGCCGAACTGGACGTACAACGTGCCCCGGGCCGAGTTCGACACGATCCTGCTCGACCACGCCAGGAAGCAAGGCGTGCAGGTGCACCAGCCGGCCAGCGTGGCCGGCGCCGCCTTCGACGCCGAGGGCGTGACGCTCGACGTCGAGCAGGACGGCCGGCGTGTCAGCCACCGCGCCCGCTTTCTCGTCGACGCCAGCGGGCGCGAGGGGTTCGTGGCCGCCCGTCTGGGCCGGCGCGAGCGCGTGCCCAACCTCGGCAAGGTCGCGCTCTTCGCCCACTACCGGGGCGCCGATCGCTTCCCCGGCGTGGAGGAGGGCAACATCCGCGTCTACCTGTTCGAGTGCGGCTGGTTCTGGTGGATCCCGTTCAGCCACGACGTCACCAGCATCGGCGCCGTGCTCCACGCCCGGGCGGTGCGCGAGCATCGCGGCACGTCCGAGCAGCTCTTCGAGGCGATGGTGCGCCAGTGCCGCCAGGTGCAGGAGCACCTGGGTGCGGCCGAGCGGGTGACGCCGGTGCACGGCGCCGCGAACTTCGCCTACACCAACTCGCCGATCGTCGGTGACCGCTTCCTGTGTGTCGGCGACGCGATCGCCTTCATCGATCCGATCTTCTCCGGCGGCGTCTTCATCGCCATGCGCTCGGCCGAGCTGGCCGCCGAGTCGATCCTGGCCGCCTTCGCCGCCAACCGCTTCTCGGCCCGTCGCTTCGTCGCCTACGAGCGCCGCGTGTGGCAGGGCCTCAAGCCGTTCTTCAAGTTCATCCACAAGTACTACGAGCCGGCGTTCCTCGACCTGTTCCTGCGCCCCAAGGACGTCCTCGGCATGGTGACCGCCGTCCTCAACGTCCTCTCCGGCGGCAGCTTCATCCGCATGCCCCTGCGCGTCCGCCTCTCCCTCACCCTGCTCTTCACCATCACCCGCATCAACACCTGGGCCCGCCGCCGCGCGGGGCT
>JBGQLG010000038.1:0-36191 GCA_041499965.1 Methylomirabilia bacterium | reverse complement strand
GTATCTCGGTCTCCTCTACAACGGCTTCTACTAAATCCGTCCCTAGGCGGCCATGACCGAGCACGGCGTGTCCGACCGGCCGATCCCGGTCTTCGGCTACCGCGACGGCCTGGTGAGCTGCCGCTACATTCGCAACCAGATCAACGCCGGCGCCGTGAAGCGCGAGGTGCCCCTCACCACCTTCGAGAAGGCCGCGCTCGACTACCTCGACGAGCAGACGCGCCGTGCCGACCTGCGACTGGACATGGATCTGCAGCCGGGCGACATCCAGTTCATCAACAACTACACGATCCTGCACTCACGCACTAGCTTCGTGGACGGCCCCGAGCCGCACCAGAAGCGCCACATGCTGAGACTATGGTTGAAGTTCCCGACCGTGTGGCCGCTGAGCGCCGAGTTCCCCTCGCACATGGGCTACACGCCCTCGCAGGACACCCCGATCCTGGTCGAAGCGGAGGCGTGAGGCCATGCCCAAGGTACTGACGGACGCCCAAGTCGCGACCTTCCAGCGGGACGGCTGCCTCTCCCCGGTGCGGGCGATGAGCGCCGAGCGGGCGCAAGAGTATCGGGAGAAGTTCGAGGCGCTCGAGGCGCGCGTGCCCGACATCAAGAAGATGAAGACCAAGTCGCACCTGCTGTGCCCGTGGGTGCTGGAGATCGCCGAGGACCCGCATATCCTGGACATCTTCGAGGACCTGATCGGCCCGAACATCCGCTGCTGGAGCATGGCCTGGCGCGTGAAGAAGGCGGACGGCGAGACCTTCGCCGGCTGGCACCAGGACTCTGCCTACGGCGCGGCAACTCCGGTCGTGCTCGGTGGGCTGGCGCTGTCTGACTGCGGGACCACCCAGGGGTGCCTGCGCGGCGTCCCCGGCTCGCACACCTGGGGCATTCTCAAGCACGAGGAGAGCGACGATCCCCGGAGCATCCTGGCCCGCGGCCAGTTCATCACCGACGGCTTCGACGAGTCCAAGGCCGTCGACTTCGCGCTCGCCCCCGGCGAGATGGTGATGTTCGACAACTCGCTCGTGCACGGCTCCGGCACCAACTTCGGTCCGGACCGTCGCGTCCTGCTGCTGGTCGAGATGCTGCCCACGTGGGCCAAGCCCCCGCGGGTGCGCCAGTCGACGATGCTGATGCGGGGCATCGACACTTACGGCAACTTCGACGACGAGCCGCGTCCCGACGGCGAGTGGACGCCGACCGCGCTGGCCAACTGGTCGAGCATCGTCGACACGCGCGCCAGGCTCATCTTCGCGGACAGCAAGATCGGACCGAGCGAGGCCTACGGCGGCGCGCGCCGCGCGACCTAACCGGTTGGTAAACAACCCGCAGGCTGCTCAAACAGGTCCAGATGCGAGGCGGCGCCCGAAGGCCGCACGCGAAGCGTACTCCCTGTACGTTGAGCGAGCGGCCGAGGGTGCCGACGAAGCCGATGGGCCTGTTTCAGCAGCCGGCTAGCCCGCCACGTCGCGGGCGGACAGCAGCTCACGCAGGAATCGTGTGAGGTAGGCGCGCTCGCGACGCACTCTCGACGAATACCAGTACCACCACGTCCCGGCGCTGCCGGCCATGACGGCGGGGTACAGCAGCGGGAGCCACAGCACGTCCGCCAGCTCGGTAAGGGTCGCCGCCGCCCACACCACGAAGATGATGAGCGTGCCGAGGACGAGCGCTGCCGAGGACCGGTCGATCCGGACACCTCCCTTGAAGAACGTGCCGCTGGGCCCCGCATCGCACTGACCGCTCAGGAGCACCAGATGGAGCGCAGGGGGGCGCCGCAACCACACCCGCCGCTGCCGCGCGGGGCGCTGGAAGAGCGTGAAGCGTGGTCCATCGAACCGAGCGATCACCGGCTTGGACCCCGCGTAGCCCGCGTAGCCCAGCCACCGCAGGCGCTCCTCGTCACAGTCCTCGTGCAGCCGACGCAGACACTCCTCGACGGCCATCGGCGAGTGCCACCTGAGCGTCACCTGGTGGCGGCGGTTCACACAAACGAGGCCGGCGCGTGGGGCAATGTCCCCCACTGCTCCGGATCATGGCCGTAGACGGTGCGGGCGCCCTGCTTGTCGCGCAGGTCGCGCAGCCGGCGCAATGAGTGCGACATCTCCGTGTCGTCCCACAGCACCGTGGGCAGGACGTCGCGGTCCATGTTCTCCCGCGTGTAGCAGGCGTCCGCGGTGAAGACGAGCCGGCTGTCGCGACCCGGCCGCACCAGCAGCGACTGGTGGCCGGGTGTGTGGCCATAGGTCGGAATCAGCACGACAGTGCCATCGTCGAAGACGTCGTGCTCGCCGTCCACCGGCTGGTAGCGCAGCGGATGGTCATAGTCCGGCGCGCTCGGCCGGTACCGTCCCTGGGCGAGCACCTCGGGTGAGCGCGCCGCCTTCATCTCGCGATCCTGGACCAGGATGGTCGCCTCCGGGAAGAACTCGTTGCCGCCGCAGTGGTCGAAGTGCCAGTGCGAGTTGGCGACGTGGCTCACGTCGGCCGGGCCGAGACCGAGCCGGCCGAGCTGGCTGACGACGTCGTCCCCGGGCTGCGAGTGCACGCCGAAGCGCTTGGCGCGCTCCGGGCCGTAGCGACCGAGCATGTTCGTCAGCGTGTCGCAGTGCAGCCCGGTGTCGAAGAGCAGCCGGCCGCGCGGATGGACGATCAAGAAGCACTCGATCGGCACCGTCCAGCGTGAGGGCGGCGCGTCGCGGATCATGGTCTCCCGCCCCAGCTCCAGGTAACCGCCGCACAGCGCGAAGATCGAGATCATCGTGGCCTTTCGCCGGGGCAACGGGCTCCCGGTCTCGAGTTGGCGTCCTAGCGTCCGGCCGCCGTCATGGCAAAACGTTCCGGCCGCAGTCCTCGCCACAGCTCGGCGTGGGCGTCGGCGCCGAGCGCCAGGCGAGCCAGGACGTCGCCCACGAGGGGCGAGAGCGCGAAGCCGTGACCGCAGAAGCCGGCGGCGACGAGCAACCCCTCGACGCCCGGCACGGGGCCGAGCACCGGGAGGTCGTCCGGCGTGAACGCCTCCAGCCCCGCCCACCCGCGGGCCAGCGCGCAGCGGCCGGTCGGCGGATGCACCTGCCGCGCGACCGCCAGGCTCGCGCTCACGCTGTCCTCGCGCAGCGTCCACACGTTGACCGGCTGATCCGGAATGTCGGCCGGCCAGCCGCCGCCGATGAGATAGCCGCCGCCGGCGAGCTGCTTGAGGCTGAGCCGGAGGTCGAACGCGCTCAGCACGGGATCGAGTGCGGCCGGCGCCGCCTGGGTCAGCAGCATCTGCAGCGCGCGCGTCTCGATCGGCAGCCGCACGCCGAGCGGCGCGAGCAGGGTCGCGCTCCAGGCACCGGCCGCGACGATGGCGACGTCGCACGGCTGCTGCCCGCCGTCGGCGCGAGTCACCGCGACAACGCGGTCGCGCTCCACCACCAGGCCGCTGACGCCGGCACCTTCCTCGATCCGCGCGCCGAGCCGCCGCGCGCCCGTCGCGAATGCCGACACCGTGGCCATCGCCTCGGCCTGGCCGTCGCTCGCGCTGTAGACGCCGCCCAGACAGTCGGGCGACACGCCGGGCGCCAGGCGGCGGGCCGACACGGCGTCGACGAGGTCCAGGGCGACGCCGTCGGCGCGCTGCTCGGCGACCCAGCCCGGCGCCTGGCGCCACGCCTGCGAATCGAGCGCGACCCGCAGGCCACCGCCCCGGCGGTAGGCCGTGTCGCCCTCCAGCTCGCGCGAGAGGTCGGGCCAGCGCGCCAGGCTGGCGAGCGCGAACGCACGCTCGGCGGGATCGCGTCCCATGACGCGCACGCCGGCCGCGCTGGCCCCTGACGCCGCCGCGCCGGCCCGCGCCCGCTCCAGCACGGTCACCCGCGCGCTCGGCTGCGCCCGGCGCAGGTGAAATGCCGCGCTCAGGCCCATCAATCCGCCGCCCACGATGACGATCGACGTCGGCACGCCGGGAGCCTACCACACGCCTTTGACAGCCGCGCCGGACTGAGGCATTGTCGGCCAGCGATGCATTTCGGGATCTTCCTCGAGGAGCGCCGGCCCGGGGGCACCGACCTCGCGGCCTTTCAGGAGACGTTCGAGCTGGCCGAGGCCGCCGAGGCCTGGGGGCTCGACGGCGTGTGGCTGGGCGAGATCCACTTCAACCCGGTGCGCTCCGTCAGCTCGGCGCCGCTGGCGCTGGCCAGCTACATCGCCGCCCGCACGCGGCGCGTGCGCATCGGCATGGCCGTTCAGGTGTTGCCGCTCGGCCATCCCCTGCGCATCGCCGAGGAGGCGGCCACCGTCGATCAGATCAGCGAGGGGCGCTTCGACTTCGGCATCGGCCGCAGCGGCTCGCCGCGCGCCTACGACGTCCTGGGCGTCCCGTACGGCGAGAGCCAGGCGCGTTTCGAGGAGTGCCTGCAGATCATCCTGACGGCCTGGAAGGGCGAGCGGTTCAGCTACCACGGCCGCCACTATCATTTCGACAACGTGCTGGTGGGCCCGCGACCCTACCAGCTGCCCCACCCGCCGCTCCGGATGGCCTCCAACTCCAAGGAGACGTTCCTGGTCGTCGCGCGCCTGGGGCTGCCGCTGTTCGTGGGCCTGCGTGACCTCGACATCCCCGAGCTGCGGCTGCGCATCGCCGACTACCGCGCGGCGTGGCGCGAGGCCGGCCACCCCGGCGAGGGCGACGTGTGCCTGCGCATGCCGATCTACGCGGCGCCCACGCAGCACGCCGCCGTGGAAGAGCCACGCGAGAACTTCACCTACTTCTTCCAGCGCCACGCCGAGCTGACCCGCTCGGGCATGGGTCGTGGCGACACCGGCCCCGCCGATCGTCGCCAGTCGAAGTTCGAGCAGCTCACCCATCTCACCTACGAGAACATCCTCGAGACACGCGTGGCGGTGGGCACCGCCTCCGCCCTCGTCGAGCGCCTCGGCGCGCTGCGCGAGGAGTTGGGGCTGAGCGGCCTCGTCGCCGAGCTGAATCCCGGCGGCCTGCTGCCGCTCGAGCGCATGAAGCGGACGCTGCGGATCCTCACCCACGAGGTGATCCCCGCGCTCCGGTGAGCCGCGCCCGGCTCGCCCTCGTCCTGTTGCTGCTCTCCGGCTGCACGCCCACGCTCGACGGCGTGCGCTCCACGCTCAGCTCGACCGACTCGGGCACCCTCTGGTTCGCGAGCGCCGGCACGCTCGGGCGGACGCCGAGCCGGTTGATCCCCGGTCCGCCGGTGGCCCTCTCCGGCGATCTGCGCCTGCCCGCCGGGCCCGGCCCGTTCCCCGCCGTCGTCCTCGCTCACGGCTGCGGCGGTATCGGGAACGCTGAACGGGGCTGGGTGGCGCCGCTCAACGGCGGCGGCTACGCAACGTTCGTGATCGACAGCTTCACGGGACGCGGACTGCAGGAGGTGTGTACCCAGGGCCGCGCGCTCATCCCCGTGCAGCGTATTCCCGACGCGTACGGCGCCCTGCGGCTGCTGGCGACTCATCCCCGGATCGACGCCGCCCACGTGGCACTGATGGGCTTCTCGCACGGAGGATCGCTGACGCTGAACGCCGCGACCCGATGGGCGCGCGAGACGTACGCGGCCGAGGGGCGACCGGCCTTCCGCGTCTTCCTGCCGTTCTACCCCGGGTGCACCGCCCGCTATCCGGAGCTGCTCGCGCTGTCGGCGCCGCTGCGCATCCACAGCGGCGAGCTCGACGACTGGACGCCGATGGCCGCCTGCCGCGAGCTGGTCGCCGAGCAGCGGACGGCCGGCCAGGACGCCGAGCTGACGACCTACCCCGGCGCCCGCCACAGCTTCGACAACGTCGGCCGTGCGGTGACCTGGCTGGGCAACGTCGACAACGGCTCGGCCTGTCGCTCGCACTCAGCCACCATCCTGGGCCCGCTGCTGAACGCCGCCGAGCTGACGGGCTGCGCCCGCAAGGGCGCCACGGTCGGCGCCAACGCCGCCGCCACGGCTCAGGCTCGCCGCAACGTGCAGGGCCAGCTCGCGGCCCTGATGAGGTGACGCCACGATGATCACCTGCACCTTCGAGCACGGCGGCCGCGCAGCGCTGCGCCACGCCGCCCCGATCCTGATCTGATGAAGACGCCCGCGCTGCAGGCCATGATCGATCGGCAAGCGATCGTGGACACGATCGTGCGCTGGGCGATGACGCTCGACGCCAAGGACTGGGCGGGGGCGGCCCTACCGGTGGGTGACGAGCGCCGTTGCGGGGTCTCGCTGGACTCAGACCGAGATCTCGATCCAGGCGCGGCGGCGTGCGCGGCCGGTGAGGCGCGAGAAGAGATCGAGTATGCGGAACTGCCAGCCATACTTGGCCCGCAGTGCCGCATGCGCCCGCGCGATCACCGTCGGGTCGTCGAAGACACGCGCCGTGGCATCGCGCCAGGCGCCCTCTACCCGTCCGCGCGCATCGCAGGGCGCCACGCGCGCCCTCGACGAGCGCCGCAGGCGCTTGACCTTGCCCGCGTCGCCCCCGGTGAACACGTAGAGCCGCTCGCCCGCGGCGGCGAACCACACCGGCGTTGCCACCTCGCGCCCGTCCCGTCGGAACGTCGCCAGGCTCACGTAGCCGTGGCGATCGAGCTCGGCCGCACCGCCCACCCTAGTACCCGCGCGTCCGGTCCACGACGTTGAGGAGCGGCGCGCCCGCCAGGTAGCGCCGCAGGTTCTCGGCGAACAGGTCGGTGCACTTGTCGTCGTAGCTCGGCAGGAACCCGGAGACGTGGGGCGAGACGATGACGTTGTCGAGCGCGTAGAGCGGATGGCCGGCCGCCGGCGGCTCCTGGGCGAAGACGTCGATGGCCGCGCCGGCAATACGCCGCTCGCGCAGCGCCTGCACCAGCGCCGCTTCGTCCACGCTGGCGCCGCGACCGACGTTGACGAAGTAGGCCGACAGCTTCATCAGCCTCAGCTCACGCTCCCCGATCAGCCGTCGGGTCTGGGCCGTCAGGGGTGCGCAGTTGACGACGACGTCCGAACGGCTCAGCAGATCCGGCAGTTCGTCCTGACCCAGCCAGGCGTCGGGCAAGAGGCCCTCCGGGTCGCCGGTGCCGGGCAGCGTGTATCCGGTGTCCGTGTGCTGCGAGGGGTCGCGCTTGCAGGCGAGCACGGTCATGGCGAACGCGGCCTTGGCCATGCGCGCCAGCTCGCGCCCGATGCTGCCGTAGCCGATGATGCCGAGCGTGGCGCCGCGCACCTCACTCGGCACGAACAGCGGCCAGCGCTGCTCGTCGGGTGGCCACATCCCCCGCCCCTGCCACTCGACCATCCGCGGCACGCGATGGGCCAGCGCCAGCAGCGCGGTGATCGCGTACTCGGCGATGGTCGCCGCGTGCACGCCGCTGGCGGTCACGAGCGGGATGGCGCTCTGCACGTAGAGCGGATGCTCGCCGAGCGCATCCACGCCGGCCATGTGCACCTGCACCCACTTGAGGTTCGGCGCCCGACCGAGATCACGCGGCGGCGCCCCGGCGTAGAGGACATCGGTGCGCGAGTAGTCGGCGCCGGCCGGGTCCTCGCGCGTCACCCGGAGGTCGGGTGAGACGCGGCGGATCCGCTCCAGCTGCGCCTCGTTGAACCGCATGGTCACGAGCACGTTGAGGGCTGCGGTCGACATGATGCAAAGACTACCGCAGCCCCCGGCCGGTCGTCGTCTATACTCCCGCCATGAGCCAGCCGGCCGAGCACCCGCGTGGCTGACGCGTCACCCCGGCTGGCGGTCACCGTCGCGCAAAGTCGGCGCGTCGGCCACCTCGCAGGCGACGATCCGCTCGCACGAGGTGCTGATCGACCGGGCTCAGGCCAACAGTCATCCCAGGAGGTCGTCATGGCGAAGGCAGCGATAGACAACGGCGTGATATCGCGACGCACGCTCCTCACGGGCATCGGTGTGGCCGCCGGCGCGGTGGTCGTCGCGCCGCGCCTGGCGCGGGCCCAGGCGCCCGCGACGCCGGTCGCGCCGCCCACCACGGTCACGACGCCACCGCGGGACTTCGGTCCCAACGGCGCGCCCAACGTCTACTTCACCGATCCCGACGTGCTCACGGTCGATCCCATCTTCAACGGCCTGCGCCAGCCCAACGCGCCGATCCAACGGCTGTGGACGGGCGCGCTGTGGTCGGAGGGGCCGGCCTGGAGCGGCCAGGGCCGGTATCTCGTCTGGAGCGACATCCCCAACAACCGGCAGCTCCGGTGGTCGGAAGACGACGGGCGCGTCAGCGTGTTCCGGCTGCCGTCCAACAACAGCAACGGCAACACCTTCGACTTCCAGGGCCGCCAGCTCTCCTGCGAGCACCTCACCCGCCGCGTCGTGCGCTACGAGCACGACGGCTCGATCAGCCTCATCGCCGACAAGTTCAACGGCAAGCGGCTGAACTCGCCCAACGACGTGGTGCCGCATCCGGACGGCAGCTACTGGTTCACCGATCCGCCGTACGGCGGCCAGCTCTACGAGGGCGCGCCGGACGCGGCCGGTGGCGCCAGCAACAAGGCGGGTCATCTCAACCCCCGCCTGGGCCAGGCCCTCGGGATCGGCCACGACAAGCGCGAGCTGCCGACCGCCGTCTACCGGGCCGATCCCAGCGGGCGCGTCGACCTCGTCGCGGGCGAGGACCAGGTACCGGATCCGAACGGTCTGGTGTTCTCGCCGGACTACAAGAAGCTCTACGTGATCAGCACCGGCAAGGGACCGGGCGACACGGGCCCCGGCGGCAAGGGCGACATGCACGTGTTCGACGTGGGCGGCGACAACAAGCTGTCCAACCGGAAGCTGTTCAGCGACTTCATGGTTGACGGTGTGAAGTGCGGGCCCGACGGTGCCCGCTGCGACGTGGACGGCAACCTGTGGGTCTCGAGCAACGCCGGCCGCGCCGTCGGCTACAGCGGCGTGACCGTGTGGACGCCGGAGGGCAAGCTGATCGGCCGCATCCGCCTGCCGGAGATCTGCGGCAACGTGTGCTTCGGCGGTCCCAAGCGGAATCGCCTGTTCATGGCCGCCAGCCAGTCGCTTTACGCGCTGTATACCGGCACCCAGGGCGCCGCGCCTGGGTAGAGAACGTGGGGGCCCGAGTTGACCCGCCGGCTCGAGAGGGGGGGCCCGAACGGGCCCCCCATGTCTAACCGTTCACGCGCACCATTCGCGGGGGCCGTCGTCCGTGAACCCGCACTGCTCGCACGCGCTGAAGTAGTGCATCGCCGGCGGCATCGCGACGGCCAGGCGTAGCGACAGCTCGGTACCGACATTGCGGATGTGATGGACCGTGCCACGCGGCACCCACACGATGTCGTCCTTCACGGCGTCCACGACGATGCCGCCCGTCAGCTCCCACTGCAGGCGGCCAGCCAGCACCACCCACCACTCGTCGAACTCGCGGTGCCAGTGCGGCCGGTTGCCGCCGCCCGGCGCGCTGGCGATCAGCGTGACCAGGTTGCGCTCGTCGGCGATGATGCGCTTGGACCACGGCGGCGGCCCCATCTTGTCCACGACCTCGGCGACGCGCGTGTGCAGCGTGTTGGGTGAGCCCTCGGCGCCGGGGCGTGGCGGAATCGGACCGGTGACGAGATCTCGGATGACGATCGACGTGGTGGGTTCCATGGTCTCCTCGCGACGGGGACTGTAGCACGGCACTGTGGGGAAGACGCTCCTCCCGTCAGGCGATGACGAGCGTGCCCGCCATGCGTGACGTCGATGTCCTCATCGCCGGCGGTGGCCCCGTCGGCCTCACCGCCTCGATCCTCCTCTCCCGCCTCGGCGTCGCCTCGCTGCTCGTGGAGCGGCACCCCGGCACGTCCCTCCATCCCAAGGCGCGCGGGATCAACGCGCGCACCATGGAGATCTTCCGCCAGTGCGGCGTCGAGGCGGCGGTGCGGGCGGCCGGCCTGGCGCCCGGGCGCTCGGGATTCATCGTGTGGACGCGCTCACTGGCGGGCGAGGAGCTGGAGCGTCGCATCCCCGCCCGCTCGTGGGCCGAGGCGCAGCAGATCAGCCCCGTGCTCCGCTGCCTCTGCGCGCAGGACGACCTCGAGCCGGTGCTGCGGGCGCACGCCGAGGCGCTCGGGCCCGGCGAGCTCCGCTTCGGGACGGAGCTGGTCGAGTTCCGGCAGGACGCTGACCACGTGGTGGCGACGCTCCGCGAGTCTGGTAGCGAGCGGACGGTCCGCGCCCGCTATCTCATCGCGGCAGACGGCGGAATCGGCCCAGAGGGTGCCGTGCTCGTCCGGCCGGACGGCCACGTCGGCTGGCGGTGCGGCGAGGCCGCCGCCGACCCTCGTCGCGTGATCGCGACTGTGCTCCGGCGCCTGCTCGCCACCGCCGACTGAACGCAGACTCCACCTCGCATCGACGGCGGCCTCAGGGCGGCTGTTCCTCAGGGTTCTCCGTGCGGTGACGGGCGTGTTCCCGCTGCGGTCGCCCGCATGGCCACGGCCAGGATCGGCTTCGCCCACTCCGGCGTCTGGGCCAGCACGCCGGACCGCACGATCTTGCCGCGGACCATGTGCAGGACGAGCAGCGGCTCCGGAGCCACGCCGCCGCGCGGATCGGCCTCGGCGCTGTTGTCGTAGACGCGAAGCTCGGTCAGCGTCGGGAGGAGGCGGACGAGGTTGAGACGGCTGCTGTCGTAGCGCTGCCGGATCTGCGCCTCCGGGATGTCGTGGCCGCCCTTCGCCACCCGGGCCCGCACGCGCTTGACGTGCAGCTCCGGCGAGGCCAGTCCCACGTACCAGACCCGCACCTCGAGGCCGCCCGACAGGGCCCGCTCGAGCAGGTCGGTCATCGTCTTGCCGCCGAGCGTCGTCTCGAACGCGAACGTCAGGCGCTCGGCGATGGCCCGTTCCAGGAGGCGCTTGCCCTGCTGCCAGGCCGCGCTATTCGCGTCGGCCTCGCGGACGCCGGGGTTGCGGGCCAGGATCACCCGGGTCGCCTGGTCGGGGTTGAAGAACTCCACACCGGCCCGTAGGAACATTGCGCCCGCGATGCTGCTCTTGCCGGCGCCGTTTGTTCCGGCGAGGACGTAGATGCACGGCGCCGGCGCTCCATCAGCCACGCTTGCGCGCGGCGGCGACGGCCGCCCGGCCGAGCTCCTTCGGCGATGCGCCGAACGCCGCCTTCATGGAGGCCCGCGCCTTGGGGGTCTGCATGCGCCCCAGCATCGCGTCGAAGTCCGCGCTCAGGCTGTCCAGCCGGCTTTCGGCGCCCTTGGTGAGGGCGTCGAACTCGTCCATGGAGAGCACGATCGCCTTGGGGGCGTCGTGCTTGGTGATGACCACGGCGCCGCCGCGGAGCACCAGCTCGAGAATGCGCCCGAATTGCTTCTTGGCGTCGGTGGCGGTGACGGACGACGCCTCGACCTGCTCACCCCGGTGGTTGCGAAACGCGGGCATCGGCTCGCGTCGCCTGGCCACACTCACTGGGCTCATGAGGAGTACCTCCCCGTAGGCCCAGTATAGCCATTATGGTCTAAATGACCACAATGCCCTGACGCCCCTAGGTCGACGCCGGCAGCGCCGCCGAAGACCCCTGGCGCGAGCCGAGCCGCCGATAGCAGCGCGCCGCGTTGTCCCACAGCAGCTTGCGCCGCGCCGTCTCGCCGAGTGACGTCCAGCCCAGCACGACCTCGACCGACTTGGGGAACCAGCTCTCCGAGTGCGGGTAGTCGGTGGCGAACATCAGCGTGTCCTCGCCGAGCGCCTCGATCGCCTGGCGCAGCGACAGCTCGCCCTCGTGGAGCTGGATGCTCTGGAAGTACTGCGGACCCCGGATGTACTCGCTCGGCTTGCGGGCCAGCGGCGGCAGCGCGTGGCGGGCCATCTCGGCCATCTCGTCCAGGCGCGAGGCCCAGAACGGCAGCCAGCCGTGGCCGCACTCCAGCGACGTCAGGCGTAGCACGGGGTAGCGATCGAGCACGCCGGCGCCGATGAGCGCGGCCATGTTGCGCTGGGCGTTCCACACATGGCCGGCAGCCCGCTGCAGGAACACGTTGTCCCAGGTGTCCCACGTGCCCGGCGGATAGGGCACCGTCATCGTGAAGGAATGGATGACGACCGTGAGGTCGTGGGCCTGGGCCGCCGCCCAGATCGGCTCCCAGGCCGGATCGTCCAGCGACAGCTCGGGCGGGCAGATCGGGAACACGCCGACCGGCCACGCCTCCTCGCCGCAGCGGCGGATCTCGGCCACCGAGGCCTGCGCGTCGCGGGCCGAGACCAGCACGAGACTGGTCAGCCGGTCGGGATAGGGCGCGCAGTAGTCGGAGACGAACCGGTGATAGGCGCGATACATCGCCTGCTCGAGCGCCACGTCCTCCAGACCGCAGAATGCCGGCACGCCGCCGGAGGGCAGCACCATGTTGACGTCGACGCCCTCGATGTCCATGTCCTTCACGCGGGCATGCGGGTCGAAGCTCACGCGATCGCTCGGGAACGGCGGCCCCTGCCAGCGCACATCCCAGGGCGTGCCGCCATCCCGGGCGCCACGGGCCGAGCCCGACGGTGGCGCGACCCGCTCGCGGGAGCCCAGGCGGCGGTCGAGCTTCGGGCGCTTGCCGACGAGGTAGCGGGACATGCCCGCCTTGGCCGGGGCGCGGCCCACCAGCGGCCCCAGCGCCGCCAGCTTCGCGCGATCGGCCGGGCCCAGGTACGCCTCGATCGGCTCGACGGGCTCGATGATGTGCGTGTCGGCGTCGAAGATCCGATAGCCTCCGCGTGCCATGGGCTTCCTCCTTCTTCAGGGCGTGATGTTCAGGGCCGCGTGATGACGTCGACGAGCGCCGGCCGTCCCTCGTCCTTCACGACGCGCAGCGCACGCCGGAGCGCGGGGCCGACCGCCGCCGCGGTGTCGATGGGGCCCTCGGCGTGGACGCCGAAGCCCTGGGCGATCCGTGCGAAGTCCGGGGCCGGATCGTCGATGCGGATCCCGACCACCTTGTTCTCGATCGGCCGGCCGCGCGCCTTGGCGACCGTCTCCTGGTGCGTCTCGTCGTTGCCGTAGGTGCGGTTGTTGAACATCACCGTGAGCAGCGGCAGCCGGTGATGGGCCGCGGTGTAGAAGCCGCTCACCACGTACAGCAGGTCGCCGTCGGACTGGAGATTGACGCAGACCTTGCCGGAGCCACGATGAGCGAGCGTGACGCCCAGCGCGGCGGGCAGGCCGTAGCCCAGGCCGGCGCCGCCGCTGCCCCCGTAGCTTCGCTCAGGCCGCCAGTCCCAGAGCCGGCGCGCCCAGCCCTTCGCGGTGCCGTTGGCCAGGATCCAGTCCTCGTCCTTGATCACCTCCCACACCTCGGCGGAGAGAACCGCGGGCGTCAGTGCGCTCAGCCCACGCTCGGCCCGGGCGGTCGTCTGCCACTCGGCGCGAAGCGCGGCGTGGCGGGCGGCGATGCGCTGAACCCGCGCCTGGCGTTGCGGAGCGTGGCGATCGCCCTTCAGCCGGTCCTCGACCGCTGCGACCAGCGCCGGGAGCACGCGCGCCGCGTCGGCGGCGATCGGCAGATCGACCGGCGCCAGCGACTGGAAGGTGTGCGCCCAGCTCCGGAACGCGTAGTCGTCGAGCGAGATCGCAATGACGCGCGCGGCCTCGTTGAGGTAGCGGACTTCCCGCGTGCTCCGGTCGGTCTCCCCCAGCCCGCTCAGGAAGCTGGTGACGTCGAGGGCCAGGATGACGTCGGCCTCGCCCACGATCTCGTGGCGCGCGTCGCTCATGTCGAGCGGATGATCACCGGGTACGCTCGGGCGCCCCTGCGACTCGCCCGCCAGATCGATCAGTGGCGCCGCCAGCAGCTCGGCCAGACGGCACAGCGGCGCCGTCGCCTCCGGCCGGCGCCCCAGCGACTCCACGACGATGACGGGAAATCGCGCCTCGACCAGGCGGCGCGCGGCCTCGTCGAGCGCCGGCGGATCGGCGTGCGGCGGCGCCGGCGGCCGGAAGCGCGACACGTCGGGCAGCGCGATCGTGTGATCGAGTGCCTGCTCCTGCAGGCCCGCGTCGAGGCAGAGATAGACCGGGCCCAGCGGCTCGGTGCGCGCGACGCGCCACGCGCGCAGGAACGACTCCGGTAGCGCGGCCACGCTGGCCGGCTGGTCGTCGAGCTTGACGTAGTCACGCACCTGGGTGCCCTGCACCAGCGCGGTATGGATCCAGTCGATCCAGGGCCGCCGCCGCGTCGCATCCATGGGCCCGGTGGCGCCGAGCACGAGAACGGGCGCGCGATCGCAGAACGCGTTGAAGATGGCCATGCTCGCGTGCTGCAGGCCGACGATGTCGTGCACGATGGCCGCCATCGGCGCGCCCTTGGCCTTGGCGTAGCCGTGGGCCAGGCCGACGGCGATCTCCTCGTGGGTGGTGAGGATCAGCTCGGGCGCCCGGTTGCCGCCGTAGTTGACCAGTGAATCGTGCAGCCCGCGATAGGTCGCGCCCGGGTTCAGCGCGACGTACTCGACGCCGGCCGCGCGCAGCAGGTCGACGACGAGGTCGGAGCCGTACCCGGGCGCCGTCGCCACGTCGCTAGCCGGCTGCTGAAAAAGGCCCAGCTGCTTCGTTGGCGCCCTCAGCCGCACGCTCAACGTACAGGGAGTACGCCTCGCGTGCGGCCTTCGGGCGCCGCCTCGCATCTGGATCTTTTTGAGCAGCCGGCGCGTCGTTCAGCAACCTGCCAGGGGCTCGAACACCAGGGGGGTGTCGCGGTCGCCACGGCCCTGCCGGAACATCTCGCGGGCCTGCGGCAGCTCGTAGTAGATCTCCAGCAGGGTGCCGTCGGGATCGTGGAAGTAGAGGCTCTTCTGGCTCACGTGATCGACGGCCCGCACGATCGCCACACCGTGCTCCCGCAGCGTAGCCCAGGCCTCGCGCAGCGCCGCCTCGCTGTCCACCAGGAATGCCACGTGACGGACGCCGACCGCGTCGGGAGCCCGCGGCGGCAGGCTGGCGGGATCCGCCACCGGGAACAGATCGATCGTATGGCTCAGCCCGTCCAGGGCCATGAACACGCCGCCGTGCTCGGGGTCCTCCTCGACGACCTCGAAGCCGAGGAGCTTGCCGTAGAACTCCCGCGAGCGCGCCACGTCCGCCACCCGCAATGCGACGTGTCCGATCCGCGCCAGTCGAATCATCGCGACCTCTACTGCCGGGAGAGGAACGAGGTGATGATCCGCGTGAACTCTTCCGGCTGCTCCAGGTTCGAGAGATGCGCCGCCGACTTGATGATCTCGAGCTGCGAGCCGGCGATCTGGGCCTGGATGGCCCGGGAGGCGGCCACCGGCGTGCCCTGGTCTTCCTCACCGACGATGATCACCGTGGGCAGCTTGATCGCCGAGATCCTGTCGGTCAGGTCGAGCTGCGAGATGGCGGCGCAGCAGCCGGCGTAGCCCTGCGGGCTGGTTGTACGGATGCGCGTGCGGACGGGATCGACCACGTCCTTGTGGGCTCCGATGAACGGTGCCGTGAACCAGCGCCCGATGGTCGGCTCGACGATCGATTCCATCCCTTGCGTCTGCGCCGTCTTGATGCGCTCCTGCCAGACAGGCCAGGCCTCGGCCGGGACCCGGCTGGAGGTGTCACACAGCGCCAGGCTCAGGAACAGGCCGGGCGAGCCGAGGGCCAGTGCCTGGCCGATCATGCCGCCCATCGACAGGCCGATCCAGTGCGTGCGCGCGATGCCGAGCGCCTGCAGCAGCGCCTTGGCATCGGCGGCGAGCTGATCGAGCGTGTAGGCGCCGGCCGGCGCGTCGGTGGCGCCGTGACCGCGCGTGTCGTAGCGGAGCACGCGGTACTTTGCGGTGAGCGCCTTCATCTGCGGATCCCACATCGCCAGGTCGGCGGCCAGCGAGTGGCTGAGCGTGACGACGGGCGCCGTGGCCGGCCCGTCCAGTGTGTAGTTGACGCTGATGCCGTTCGCGGTGATCTTCATCGCCCTTCTCCGTTCAGCGCCGGCCGGCGCGGAGGACCCGCCCGGGGAAGGCGCCGCTGTGGCGTCCGTGGTCAAGCACGACCTCACCGTTGACGATCACGTGGCTCACGCCCTCCGCCCCCTGCACGCGGCGCGGCGACCCACCCGGGCCGTCGCGCGAGACCTCGTCGTCCTTCACGCCGATGCGCGCCAGGTCGAAGACCATCAGGTCCGCCGCCATGCCCTCGCGGATGAGG
This sequence comes from Methylomirabilia bacterium, assembly GCA_041499965.1. Taxonomy (GTDB): domain Bacteria; phylum Methylomirabilota; class Methylomirabilia; order Rokubacteriales; family CSP1-6; genus AR5. The sequence continues at coordinate 20,057 of JBGQLG010000038.1, read as the reverse complement.
CCCCGGTCGGTCAGGCCCATGATGCGCGCCGGCTGAAACGTGTAGCGGCGGATGGCGTCCTCCAGGCTCAGCAGGCCGCGATCGCGCACCCACTCGCCGAGCACCCAGCTCGACTCTCCGGCCGTGCAGTAGTTGGTGTTCAGGTGGGCGCCGGCGTCCGACTGCGAGGGCAGCGCATGCCCGCTGCGCACGTACTCGGTCAGGGCCACGTCGTTCTCCGGCGGCCGCGACTGCAGCTGGAACTCGGTCTCCAGCTTCTCCTCGACCGCCAGGTCCAGCATCACGTCGGCCACGTGCTTGCCGAGCTCCTCGGCCAGCTGCGTGAGCTTGCGGCCCTCGAGCGCCTTGTTCGTGGCCAGCGCCGTCTTGCTGACGACCAGCGACGCCCACGGGATGAAGCGGCCCAGCACGCCCGGCCGGCGGCGCTGGCGCTGCATGGCGGCCTCGCGCAGCTCGGCGCGCTTGGCGGGATCGGCCATCATCGCCAGGCGCGCCTCGACGGGCTTGGCCATCATGAGGTCCCACCCGTCCAGGTTGCCGAAGAACGTCGTCTTCTTGAGCGTGAAGCGCGGGTTGAACGGGATGGCGCGCATCAGCGCGAAGAGCTGGGCGCCCTGCAGCGTCGCCGCCTCGACCCAGCTCCGCGACTGGGCGTCGAACACCAGGAAGAACACCGGACGACCGCTGGTCTGGGCCACGTCGATCAGGTGCCGGCGGTCGGCCTCGTCGGGTTGCGTGATCGAGGGCGGCAGGATCTCGCTGATGCCGCGATTGAACTCGCCCATGGCCCGGCCCAGCGCGACGCGTTCCTCGTTGGCGGCCAGGCGACTGGGCACCGGCTCGCCCTTGGTGCCGGCGTGGGTCGGCGAGTTCGTCGTGCTCCAGCCCCAGGCCCCGGCTTGCATGGACGCGCGCAGCAAGTCCTGCATCACCCGCGTCTCGTCCTCGGTGGCCGCGCGGTCCCAGGCGGCCTGGCCCATCGCGCTCAGGCGCAGCGGGTTGTGGCCGACCAGCGGCATCATGTTCAGCCCCAGGCCGATGTCGATGGCCTGCAGGTACTCGTCGAACGTCTCCCACGTCCAGGGCAGCACGGCGGCCAGCGAGCGGAGCGGCAGGTCTTCCACGCAGCAGAACGTGGCCAGCATCGGGTCGCGATGCTCGGGCCGTAGCGGCGCCAGCGTCAGCCCACAGTTGCCCGTGAGCACCGTGGTCACGCCGTGCCAGATGGAGGACGTGCACAGCCGGTCCCAGAACGGCTGGGCGTCGTAGTGCGTGTGTAGGTCGATGATGCCGGGCGCCACGAACTGGCCCTCGGCGTCGATCGTCGTCCGAGCGTCGGCGCGGATGCGGCCGATCTCGGTGATCCGCCCGTCCTTGACACCGACGTCGGCGCGATAGCGCGCGAAGCCGCTGCCGTCCACGATCATGCCGTTCTTGACGATCAGGTCGTAGGCCATACGTCCTCCCCTTCACTGGGAGCCCCGAGATGGCCCCCAGACCGTCCATCTGGCTGGGGGCCCCGAAATGGCCCCCAGACCCCCAAGTCACTCGGGACGCCCCGGCGAAGCCGTGGCGCCCCTCGACATCGCGATCGTCCCTAAGTGTTCGCGCGCAGCCAGCGGGCACAGGCGTCGGCCAGGTCGTCGGCCCGCCGGTCCAGGTCCGCGTCAGTCAGATTCGCGATCGGGTGCGGCGTGTCCAGGAACGGGTAGCCGGGCTTGCCCCAGCTCGCCGCCATGGCCTCGCCCGTGTTGCGGAACGGCGTCGTCACCACCGCAATTGCCGGTACCCCTTGCTCTTCCATCAGGATCGCGTCGAGCACACTGCTCGAACTGCACGACCCTCAGTCGCCGATGCCGGAGACGACGAGGTCGGCCTGGCTGCGCAGCGTCTTGATGTCGTTCTCGTCGATCTCGTGGCTGGGCGAGCGCTTGCGCCGGGTGACGGTCACGCGCGTGCCGTGGCGGCGCTCCAGCCGATCGGCCAGCTTCGTGAGCAGCGTGTCGGAGTTGAACTTGGTGTTGTCCACCAGCCCCAGTCGCAGCCCCACCAGAGTTGTCGGGCGGCGCGGCAGCTGCAGGGCACGCGCGACGGGCGCCACGGTCGGATCGAAGAGCTTCATGCGCTTTGCCTTTGTATGGGCGCGTGTGGCCGCCTTGAAACGTGGGTGGCCTGTTCGAGATCGTTCACGGGCTTTTGTACAGGAGCCTGCGGTCGCCTTGAAACGTGAGTGGCCTGTTCGAGATCGTTCACGGGCTTTTGTACAGGAGCCTGCGGTCGCCTTGAAACGTGGGTGGCCTGTTCGAGATCGTTCACGGGCTTTTGTACAGGAGCCTGCGGTCGCCTTGAAACGTGGGTGGCCTGTTCGAGATCGTTCACGGCTCCGTAATGCGCTCCGTCACACTGCGGGTCCATTTCTTGCCCCAGCCTGGGAGGCAGGCGGACCAGCTTCCGGCCCGGCCGCCCGCGCACACGAGCAGGATGTCTTCCGGGGCCTCGAACACGTAGCGCCAGGTCGTCTCGTCCGCCTCGGTGACCGCCCCGGGCAGGCGGGCGGCGCGCTTGACGTCGGCGGCCCGGCGGCGCGTGTGCTCGACGAGGAACTGCTGGACGTCGCGCCGGCTCCAGCCACTGGACCGCACGATCTCCGCGTGCTCGCCCGCCAGGATGACCAGTGACTCGTTGAACCCCTTCAGATTGGGCGAGCCGAGGTTACCGAGCGCATCGGCGACGCACAGCAGCAGCGGCTCCGGCGTCGCCGCCAGCTGGTTGTAGACCTGATACAGGCTGTTGGAAGCGTACACGGTCACCGTGCTGTCGTCCGCCCGGAAGCCGCGCGTGGTGTGCAGCGGCGCCCAGGGATGATCCAGCTCGTGCTCGGCGAAGCAGAACGAGTACTTCCCCGGGTTGCCCAGCGTGGCTCGGTCGAGGAAGCCCGGGCGCGTGTTCATGACGTTCATCATCGACAGACGCACGGCCCGCCCGATCGTCGCGTTGGCGCGGTGGCCCTGCCCCAGCGCGTTGTTGCCGCTGTTGATCGCGAGCCGCTGCCCGATCGGTCCGTTGACGATCAGCACCATGGCCGAGCCCCCGGTGCTGCTGGCGGGGCCGTGATAGGCGAACTCGGGCCGACACAGCCCTCGCAACGCGGCCACCACCACCGGCGCGTACTCCGGCCGGCAGCCGGCCATGACCGCGTTGATGGCGACCTTGTCCGCGGTGACCACGGTGTTGCGGCCGGCGATCTCGCCCAGGACCTCGTGGCCCTGCAGGCCGGCGCCGGCCAGCATGGCGGCCACCGAGGCGTCGGTGGGGGGCACGACCGGCAGGCCGTCGGTCCAGCCCGCGTCGTAGTACGCCTCGATCAGGACGTGCGGTTCGACTGCGGCGTCGGTCTCAGGCATCGCTCACTCCGAGGACGAGCCGAAGTGTAGCCTATTCGACCGCCGCGCGCGATCGAGCAGCGCCCTGGCGGGCGCGTGATCGAGGCGCGGCCCGGCTTGGCCGGGCCGCGACGAGCGTATGGGGGCTGTGGGGGCCATCGCGGGGCCCCCACTATTCATAGTAGGCCGGAGCGTAGCGGAGACCCTCGCTCTGGGCCTTGTCGTGGTTGATCCACAGCTGGGCCCGCTGCCCGGCCAGGATGCGCGCCAGCCGGTCGAGCGAGGCGAGCGACTGGTCACGGTTGAAGTTCATCGAGGGCACGCGCTTCTTCGCCCAGTTGTCCTGGAAGTGCACGGCGTCGCCCGAGAGCACGAGCCCTCCGGTCTTGGCCAGGCGCACCAGCAGCGACTGGTGCCCCGGCGTGTGCCCCGGCGTCGACAGGATGGTCACGCTGCCGTCCTCGAAGACGTCGTGATCCCCGGCCAGCTTCGTGATCGTCTGGGTCGGCGCGAAGGCCGGCTTGGCCTGGCCGGCCATTGCCCACTCGTACTCGGCCCCCTGGATCAGCACGGTCGAGGTCGGGAACAGCGCGATGTTGCCGACGTGGTCGCCGTGGGTGTGCGACACCGCCACGTAGTTGACGTCGGCCGGCTTCACACCCAGCGCGGCGAGCTGGCCCACCAGGGTCTTGGCGCGTCGATAGGTGATGGCGCCGTTGGCCACGACCATGCCGTCCGCCATGGCCGCGACGGCGTCGGGCACGCCGGTGTCCCACAGCAGCAGGCCCTTGGCGTGGCGGAGCAGGTAGCAGTTGTCGGAGAACTCGATCGGCTTGCCCTCGTTGACCCCGGGCGACCAGCGCGACTGGTCCTTGCCGAGATTGCGACCGCAGTCGAGCACGTACAGCCGCTGCAGCCCGCCCTGCGCGGCGCCCGGCTGCGCCCCCAGCAGCAGGCTCAGCACCACCGCCAGCACGAGCAGCTTCACCCGCATCATCGCGTCATCTCCCCTGGCACCGCCGGCGTACCCGTGGGGTCCCCGCTCACGGCTTCTTGAGCTTCACGTCCTCGAGCGGCCCGGAGTACGGGAACGACTGGATCAGCGTCAGCCCAGCCTCCTCGACCCGCGGCCCGTACGCGCGGATGAAGCCGTTCTCCCAGATCGGCGCCCAGACGACCCGATCGGCCAGCAGCCGCTGGATCTGGTGCAGCAGCTCCTCGCGCTTCTTGCGGTCCATCTCCTGGAGCTGGCGCTGGAAGGTGCCCTCGACGTCGGGCAGCACGCCGTAGGCGTTGATGCCCTTGCTGGTGGCGAACGGCTCGATGCGCGTGGAGGCGTTCCCCGCCGAGCCGGTCGCTCCGACGAACACGCCCTTGAGCTTCTTGTCTCGCCAGGCCGACAGGAACGCGGCGCGCTCCATCGTGCGCATGCGCGTCTTGATCCCCACCGCCGCGAAGTAGTTGACGATGGCCTCGCCCATGGATGTGTACGGCGGGTACGGCGTGAACTCGCCGGCGTCGAAGCCGTGGGGATAGCCGGCCTCGGCCAGCAGCGCCTTGGCCCGCTTGGGATCGTAGGGGTGCGGCTCGATGGGCAGCGCGAACTCCTGGTGGCGCGGCACGATGTTGCCGGTCGGGCCCGAGAAGCCGAGCGACTCGGCCTCGTTGATGGCCTGACGGTCGATGGCCAGGCTGGCGGCCAGCCGCACGCGCCGATCGGCCCACGGCGATTTCGGGTCCCACTGCTCGGGGAACTCGACCCACAGCACGCCGTTGGTGCGCGTGGCGGCCAGCGTGAGCCCCGGCGTGCGGCGCACGTCGTCGGCGATCGGTCCGTTGATGTAGTAGACGACGTCCACGTCGCCGCGCTTGAGCGCGGCCGCCCGCGTGGACTCATCGGGGATGCTGCGCATGACCAGGCGCTTGACGTGCGGGACCTTGCGCCAGTAGCCCTCGTACGCCTCGAGCACCAGCTCGACGCCCGGCTGGAAGCTCACGAACTTGTACGGCCCGGCGCCGATCGGCGCCTTGCGGAAGCCGTCCTCGCCCACCTTCTCGAAATACTTCTTGGGCACGACGTACGCCGCGCCCGACGCGCTGGTGCCGTAGAAGGTCATGAAGTCGGGCCACGGTTCCTTGAGCACGAACCGTATCCGCCCGGGGTCGATCACCTGCACCTCGCGCACCCGCTCGCGGAACAGCGCGGCGGCGCCGCCCTTGTAGCGCTCGAACGAGAACTTCACGTCCTCGGCGGTGACCGGCTCGCCGTTGTGGAACTTCACCCCCTTGCGCAGCACGAACTCCCACGTGCGCCCGTCCTTGGACATCGTCCACGACTCGGCCAGGCAGGGCGCGTTGAGGTTGCCCGGCATCGGCTTCACCAGCGCGTCGTGCAGCGCGTACAGGATCATGAACGGCGTGATCTCCGACTCCGTCTCTGCCGTATCGAGCCACCGCGTGGCCAACGTGACGTGCACCCCCCACGTCATCGTGCCCGCCGGCTGGGCCGCCGCCGGCCCCACCGCCAGCGCTACCGCGAGGAGGAGCAGAACGAGCACGAGGGACGATCGAACCACGCAAGCGCCTGCGTTCATGCCACTCTCCAGCAGCCAGACCGGTGTGCTCCGGGGAAACAGTGCGCCGAGCTTAGCCGCACCTCCAAAGCTAAGCAAGGCGCGCCAATGACGCTCGGGGCATTCGGTGAGGCTTGGCGGCGGACGGAGGCCCGGGACCGCGGGCACGCCCGCATGGCTCGCCTGTCGCCGTAACTCGCTCCGGGCTCGACGCGCTCGGGCCCCCCATCCCAGAGGGGGCTGGCGTGAGGACAAGTTGGACCGTCGGCGGCTCGCGAGTCGAACCCTCCGCTCGAACGGCGACGACGGCTCGCCATGATGGCGTGCCCGCGGTCCCGGGCCTCCGTCCGCCGCCAAGCCTCACCGAATGCCGCGAGCGTCATCAGGCCATGTAGGCCCCGGCGTTGACGTGGATGACTTCGCCACTGATCCAGGCGGCCTCGTCCGTAGCCAGGAAGACCGCGACCCGGGCGATCTCGTCGGGCGTGGCCATGCGGCCGAACGGTGTGTCGCGCGCGCGGGCGGCGAGCTGTTCTTCGGTGTTGCCGTAGCGCGGCTGCGCGGTGTCGGTGGTGCCGGGGGCGATCGCGTTGACCCGGATGCGGTGCGGCGCCAGGGCCAGCGCCATGGCCCGCGTGAGACCGATCACGCCGGCCTTGCTGGCCGAGTAGTGCACGCCGCGCGGGTCGCCCCGTACCGCCGAGGACGAGATGTTGACGATCACCCCGGGCCGTCCCGCCGCGACCATCGCCCGGGCGCCGGCCTGCCCGGCCAGGAAGCTGCCCTTGAGGTTGATGTCGAGGACGTGGTCCCAGTCGTTCTCCTCCATCTCGAGAAACGCCACGCGCGGGAACACGCCGGCGTTGTTGACCACCACGTCCGGTGGGCCGAGCTGCTGCACCACGGTCATCAGGATGGCCGCGACCTCGTCCGGCCTCGAGACGTCGCCGCGCGCCAGAATGGCCTGCCGCCCCTGCTCGCGCACCCGGCCGGCCACGCGGGCCGCGGCGGCCTCGTCGTCGAGATAGTTGATCGCCACGTTGGCGCCGTCACGTGCCAGCGCGACCGCGATGGCCTCGCCGATGCCTTGCTGCGCCCCCGTCACCAGCGCCGTCTTGCCGTCGAGTCTCATGCTCTCTCCTTCGCGCTGCTCGCGTGACCGCGAGGTCGGTTAGACTGTCTCTACCATGCCCGTCACCCACTTCGACCCCACGCTGCAGCGCGCGCTGGCCGGCGGCCGCTCGTTCGGAGACGTCGGCCCCTACGAGGAGCTGAAGGGTCGGCTCCGCTTCGCCATCGACCCGACGCACGCGGCCAACGCGCGGATCACCGACGTCGAGCGCGCCCCGCGCAACCACGAGGGGCGTGTGGAGCTCGCCGCCGACGTCTCGATCCTGCTCCCCGTCGACCGGGCCCGATGTAACGGCCGCATGATCGTCGACGTCGTGAACCGCGGCAATACCGTCACCGTCCCCAACTTCAACCACGCCACCCGCCCGGTCTTCGGTGCCGACGCCGAGGCCAACCCGCCCGTCGACGCCGGCGATGGCTTCCTCATGCGCCGCGGCTACACCGTGGTGTCGTGCGGCTGGCAGTGCGACGTGCCCGAGCTGCCCGGCCTGTTCCGGCTCTATGCCCCGGAGGCCCGCGGCGCCGACGGCCGGCCGCTGCGCGGCCGAGTCTACGTCAACCTCCAGGCCCCCGAGCCGGTGCCGCACCTGCTGCTCTCCGACCGCGGCCACCTGGCCTACCCGGCGGCCGAGCTGGACGAGCCCAACGCGGTCCTGCTGGTGCGCGACCAGCTCGACGGCGAGCCGCAGACGCTCGCCCGCTCGCAGTGGCGCTTCGGTCGCGTGGTCGACGGCCGCGTCGTGCCCGACCCACGCTACGTGTGGCTGCAGGGCGGCTTCGAGAGGGGCCGCCTCTACCAGGTCGCCTACACCGCCGTGGGCGCGCCGGTGCTGGGGCTCAGCTTCGCCGCCCTGCGCGACTGCGCGTCCTGGCTCAAGCACGAGACGAGCAGTCCGGCGGCCGGCCGGCTGAGCCGCGCCTACGCCTACGGACGCTCGCAGACCGGACGCTTCCTGCGCACGCTGATCTACTGGGATCTCAACCTGGACGAGCAGGGGCGCGAGGCCTTCGACGGCATCATCGCCAACGTCGCCGGCGGCATGCGCGGCGAGTTCAACCAGCGCTTCGGCCAGAACTCGAAGGACCGCCCCCAGATGATGGCCCACGTGTTCCCCTCGACCGACGTGGAGACGACTGACGCGGTGACGAAGACGACCGACGCCCTGCACCACCGCCTCGACGCTCGCGGCAGCCGGCTCAAGGTCTTCTACACGAACACCTCGGCCGAATATCATCGCGGCGACGCCTCGCTGGTGCACACCGACCCCGACGGCCTGCGCGACGTGATGCCCGGGCCCCACACCCGCGTCTATCACTTCACCGGGACCGAGCACGGCCTCGGCGTGTGGCCCGCCGCCGACACCACCCCGATCGCCGCCGATCCCTCCGGCTGGAGCGAGCGCTCGCAGAACGTGCGCGGCGTCGTCAACTACGGCCGCCTGCTCCGCGCCTGCCTGGAGAACCTGGACCGCTGGGTGACCGAGGGTGTGGAGCCACCGCCCAGTCGCCACCCTAAGCTGGACGACGGCACCGCGGTGCCGCCGGAATCGCTCGCCAAGACCTTTGGCCGCATCCCGAACGCACACTTCCCCCGCCACCACGCGCGCCCGCGGCGGCTCGACTTCGGTCCCGACGCCGAGGGGCGCGTGATGTCGCTGGCGCCGCCGCGCGAGGGCCCGCGCTTCGGCTCGCTCGTCTCCGCGGTGGACGACGACGGCAACGAGGTGGCCGGCATCGCGGTCCCCGAGGTGCGGGTGCCCCTGGCCGCCCACACCGGCTGGACGCTGCGTCACCCGGACATCGGCGGCGCCGAGCAGCTGCTGGTCTTCGCTGGCGCGACGCTGCCTTTCGCGCGTACGCACGGTGACCGCCGGGCCTCCGGCGATCCGCGCCCGTCCATCGAGGAGCGCTACCCCTCGCGGCAGGCCTATCTCGATCGTGTGCGCGACGCCGCCCGGGATCTTGTCGCGGCGCGCTACATGCTCGACGAGGACGTCGAGTTGTCGGTTACCATGGCAGGCAGGATGTGGGACTGGCTCGCCGGCCCGGGCCGCTGAGCCGATGACGCGACTGAACGTCGGCGTCCTCGGACTCAGCCACGATCACGTGTGGTCGAACCTGGCCGCGCTCACGGGTGGCGACCTCGGCCGGCTCGCCGCCGCCGCCGAGCCCGATCCGGCCCTGCGCGAGCGCCTGCGCGGCCTCTACGGCGACGCCACGCTGCACGCGAGCTTCGATGACCTGCTCGAGCGCCGCGACCTCGACGCGGTCTTCATCTTCTCCGACAACCGCACCTCGGCCGAGCTGGGTGTGCGCGCGCTCGAGCGCCGGCTGCCCGTGATGATCGAAAAGCCGATGGCGGCCGACCTGCCGGGCGCCGAGGCGCTGCTGCGCGCCTCGCGGCGGATGCGGATGCCCCTCATGGTGAACTGGCCCACCGCCTGGCGTCCGGCGCTGCGCCACGGGCTTACGCTGGCGGTCGACGGCGCGGTGGGCGAGCCGATCCAGCTCAACCACCGCGGCGGCCACGCGGGCCCGCGTGAGTTCGGCTGCTCGCCCCAGTTCAGCGAGTGGCTCTACGACGCCAAGCGCAACGGCGGCGGCGCGCTGATCGACTACTGCGGCTACGGCGCGCTGCTCTGCCGCCTGGTGCTCGGCCAGCCCCAGCGCGTGACCGCGGTGACGCCGCCGCCCCGCAAGCCCGACCTGGTGGCCGAGGACAACGCCATCGCGGTGCTGTCGTATCCGAGGGCGCTCGGACTCCTGGAGGCGAGCTGGACGCAGATCGGCGGGGAGCCGGGGTTCGCGATGATCGTCTACGGCGACCGGGGCACGCTGCTCGTGCACCAGCCGCGCGCCACGCACGAGAGCGATCGCGTCGGGGCGGGTCGCGTGCAGCTCGTCACGCGCGCGGGCAGCCGCTTCATCGAGCCGCCGCCGCTGCCCCCCGACGAGTGTGACGGCCCCACCCACTTCCTGGCCTGCCTGCGCGCAAGCGGCGAGATCACGGACCTGTGCGCGGCGGACATCGGGCGGGACGTGCAGGAGATCATCACCGCGGCGCTGCAGTCCAGCGCCCACCGCCGCGTCGTGCCCCTGCCGCTGCACGACGACTGAAGCGCGCGACCGCTAGTATTCCGAATCGGAGATTCGCCGACCTGGACGGGCGTGTCGCGAGCCCGTGGCTGGGGCGGCGGGGCCAGGCCGAGGAGAGAGCTGCCGTCGCGACCGAGGGCGAGCCTGCTTCCCACCGTCGCGGCTCGGCGGGGTGAGCGCGCCGCCAACGCTCGACTTGTTCGACAACCCAGCCCCCTTTGGGGGATGGGGGGCCCGCGCGAACCCCGCTCGCGTCGTTCAGGCGAGCCATCGGCGTGACGGCAGCTCTCTCCTCGGCCTGGCCCCGCCGCCCCAGCCACGGGCTCGCGACACGCCCGTCCAGGTCGGCGAATCTCTGACTCGGGATATTTAGGGGCCCTGCGACACGACGAGGGCGGCCGGCGCCAGGAGCTCGGCGGCGACGCTCGCCGGCACGGGGCCGCATTCGTCGCCACTGCACGCCATCCACACGATCCGGCCCGTGTCCGCCGTCCTGTCGCCTTCCATGTTCGCGACGACCAGATAGGCGATGAGGACGATGCCGGCGAGGGCCAGGCCCGCGATGGCCACGATCGTCAGCGCGTCCATCGCCTCCGCCCGGGCCGGCGTCGCCGCGAGGACGAGCAGTACCGAGACCAGCACCACAGCGATCAGTCGAAATCCCCCTGAATAGCTCATGGCGGATATCATACGAGCCCCACCCCGGATGGCCGGCATTCTGCGTGCGGCTCGCGCCCGCCGGGTCAGGCGGCGGCCGGGACCTCGTCGGTCCAGACCGTGAACGTCTCGAGGTTCGCCGTGCCGAAGGACGTCGTGAGCGCCACGTCGACGGCGTCGCGGCCGCGGGCCATCAGGACCCGGCCGATGCGCGGCCGGTTGTGGCGGGCATCGAAGGTGCGCCACGCCCCCTGCAGGTACACCTCGCCCCACGCGGAAAAGTCCATCGGAGCGTCGGTGACCGGGATCCCGATGTCGCCGAGGTAGCCGGTGGCGTAGCGCGCCGGGATGCCGAGGGCCCGCAGAAACGTGATCGCCAGGTGCTGGAAGTCGCGGCACACGCCCCGGCGCTCGGTGTAGACGTCGAACGCCGTCTTGGTCGGCCGCGCGAAGGCGTACCCGAAGGTGACGCCTGCGTACACCCAGTCGAGGACCGCCTGCACCCGCTCCCAGGACTCCGGCGTCCGCCCGAACAGGTCCCAGGCGATCTCGGACACGCGGTCGACCTCGCAGTACCGGCTCGCGACCAGGTAGCGCCAGCACCCGACGGGCATCTCGTGCACGGGCGTGAGCCGCAGCCCCTCGATGGGCGCATCGCGCCGGCCGCTGTCCTCGACGAGGTTGTCGTAGTGCAGCCGGACGCGCCCGGCCGGGGCCAGCAGCCGCGCGGCCCGGTTGCCGAACCAGTCGACGAAGCTCTCGATCGCCACGCCGGGCTCGACGAAGATGTACTCCGGTTGGCGGAGCGCGGGAACCCGGTCGGGATGCACGTACAGCATGAGCTGCATCGGCGTCGGCCGGGGTACGTCGAACGTCAGGTCGTAGCCGATGCGGATCCGCATGCCCTCACGGTAAGACCACCTCGCCCGGGCGTCAATCGCGGGGCGGCTCTGCTACGATACGACGGTGACGTACTGCCTCGGTATCTGGACCCGCCACGGCCTCGTGATGGCCTCCGATTCCCGGACCAACGCCGGCCACGACCAGGTCAACGTCGCCTGCAAGATGCACCTCTTCGTGCAGCCGGGCGAGCGCGTCTTCGTCCTGCTCAGCAGCGGCAGCCTGTCCTGCACCCAGTCGATCGTGACGCTGCTGCAGCGCGACTTCGACCAGGGCAAGGGCCTGGCCCAGGCCCCGTCGCTCTACGACGCCGCGCGCGTCATCGGCGAGGAGGTCCGGCGCGTCGCCGACATGGACCGGGTGGCGCTGGAGCGCGACGAGTTCAAGTTCAACGTGAACCTGATCCTGGGCGGCCAGGTGCGCGGCGAGCGACCGGGGCTGTTCATCATCTACCCGCAGGGTAATCCCCTGCAGGCCAGCGAGGACTCGCCGTACCTGCAGATCGGCGAGACAAAGTACGGGCGGCCCATCCTCGATCGCGGCATCCGCTTCGACCGGACCACGCTGGAGGAGGCGGCCAAGTACGCGCTGCTGTCGCTGGACTCGACGATGCGCTCGAACGTGACGGTGGGTCCCCCGATCGACCTGCTCGCCTACGAGGTCGACGAGCTCGAGATCACCCGGCAGCGCCGCTTCGGCGCGAGCGATCCCGATCTCGTGAAGATCGGCGTGCGCTGGGAGCAGGCGCTCCGGCAGGCGGTGGCGCGCCTGCCCCAGATCCGCTTTCGCGCCAGCCGCGACCCCGGCCAGCCGCACTCGCCCCAGGAAGAGACCATCCAGATCGTGGAGCCGCCGAGCCCGGCCTTCTAGCGCTCCCGGCTCAGCGCAGCCGGAACCGCTTCAGCGTGAAGACCGCGGTCACGGTCGTCGCGTTGGCGACGTTGACGATGCAGGTCGCGCTGCCGGAGCACCCGCCGCCGTACCAGCCGGTGAACGCGTAGTTGGCGGACGGATCGGCGGTCAACGTGACCCGCGTCCCGTTGGCGTACGTGGCCGTACAGCTCGAGTTGCACGCGATACCCGCCGGCGCGCTGGTGATGGTTCCCTGCCCGTACGCCCGCACGGTGAGCGCGGAGGTGGGCGCGGAGAACGTCGCCGTGACGGTCTTGGCGTCGTTGACCGTGACCACGCACGGACCCGTGCCCGGGCAGCTGCCCTCCGACCAGCTCACGAAGGTCGAGCCGGCGTTGGCAACGGCGGAGAGGGTCACCGCGGTCCCGCTCGCGAAGCTGGCGAAGCTCGCCACGCACCCCGCCCCGCAGCTGATGCCGACCGGGGTGCTCGTGATCGTGCCGCCGCCCGTACCGGCGGCGCTCACGCCGAGGCTGAAGCGCTGGAAGTCGAAGTTCGCGGTCACGCTCGTGGCGGCGGCGACGGTGACGACGCAGGGATCGAGGCCCGCGCAGCCGCCGCCGCTCCAGCCCGTGAAGGTCGAGTTGCCGGCGGGCGCGGCCGTCAGCGTGATGGTGGAGCCGACCGCATAGGCGGCCGCGCAGGTGCTGCCGCAGGCGATCCCGCTCGGCGCGCTGGTGATCGTCCCGCTCCCGACGCCCGCGGGGCTGACGTCCAGGCTGAAGGTCTGCAGCGCGAAGTCGGCGGCCACGTTCGTCGCCGCGGCCACCGTGACGGTGCAGGGCCCGATCCCCGCGCACCCGCCGCCGCTCCAGCCCGTGAAGAGGGAGCTGGCCGAGGGCGCCGCCGTCAGCGTGACGACGGAGCCGCTGGTGTACGTGGCCGAGCAGCTCGCGCCGCAGGTGATCCCGGTCGGCGCGCTGGTGATGGTGCCGCTGCCGGCTCCCGTGGTGGTGGCGTTCAGGCTGAAGGAGCGCAGGGCGAAGTTTGCGGTAACCGCCGTCGCCGCCGACACCGTGACCGTGCAGGGGCCGGTCCCCGAGCAGCCGCCACCGCTCCAGCCCGTGAAGGCCGAGGTGGCCGAGGGCGCCGCCGTCAGCGCGACGACGGAGCCGACCGTGTACGTCGCCGAGCAGCTCGCGCCGCAGGTGATCCCCGTCGGCGCGCTGGTGACCGTGCCGCTCCCGTTGCCGCCGAGGCTGGCGCTCAGGCTGTAGGTCTGCAGCGCGAAGCTCGCCGTCACGCTCGTGGCGGCGGACACCGTGACCACGCAGCTCCCCGTCCCCGAGCAGCCGCCGCCGCTCCAGCCGGTGAAGGTCGAGGTCGCCGTCGGCGCCGCGCTCAGGGTGACGGTCGAGCCGCTCGCGTACGTCGCCGAGCAGCTGCTGCCGCAGGTGATGCCCGTCGGCGCGCTGGTGATCGTGCCGCTGCCGTTGCCACCGAGGCTCGCGCTCAGGCTGTAGGTCTGCAGGGCGAAGGTCGCCGTGACCGTCGTCGCGCCCGACACCGTCACGATGCAGGACCCCGTGCCCGAGCAGCCGCCGCCGCTCCAGCCGGCAAAGGTCGAGGTGCCTGCCGCGGCCGGGGTCAGCGTCACCGCCGTGCCGCTGGGATACGACGCCGAGCAGGTGCTCCCGCAGTTGACGCCGGCCGGCCCGCTGGTGACGCTACCGCTGCCCGAGCCGGCCTTGGCGATCGTCAGCGCGACGCTCGGCGTGTACGTCACGGTCAGCGTGGCGGTGCCGCTATTCCCCGTCGCATCCCGCGCCGTGACCGTCAGGACGTTGGCACCAGGCTGCAGCGTGATCCCGCTCGTCGACCAGGCGGTCGTCCCGCTCGCCGTGCCGCTGCCGCCGGTGCTGTTGGCCCACGAGACCTGGGTGACGCCGACGTTGTCGGCCGCGGTGCCGCCGAGACTCAGCGTGCTCGCGGTCGAGGCATAGGTGCCGCCGGATGTCGGGCTCGCGATGGTGACCGTCGGCCTGGTCGCGTCGCCGGCCGTCGAGGCCCCGGCGAAGGCGACGAGCTGCATGATCCAGTAGCCGCTCGAGTTGAGCGGGGCCGCGGCGCTGTAGGAGCCGGCCGTCGTGGCGATACCGTCCTGGACGATGTCACCGTTGGGAGCGGTCAGCACGCGCGCCGTGTAGCCGCTGCCGGCGCCCGCCGTCGACGTCTGGACCTGGTTGGCGGCGAGGAGCAGCACGTTGGGCACCGACGTCGTCACCGTGCCGGTACCGGCGGTGGCGCTGGAGCCGGACCCAAAGGTGCTGGCGTGAACCGGGCTCACGCGATCGAGGCCCCGGTACTCGAGGATCCGGATGTCCGGGTACCGCGCCGCTGCGGAAAACTGCACCGTGATGCTGTTGCCGGCCCCGCCCACGATGTTCTTGGCGTAGTAGATGGCCTGCGACCGCTGGCCGGCGATGACCGTGGGGCCGGCGGCGAGGGCGTAGGTATTGCCCGTCGCATCGGTGACGGACGCCACCGTCGAGGTCGCATCGCTCCAGCCCACCACCGCGACGTTCAGGTCGCCGGCCGTCTGCGCACCGGGAAAGGCCACGGTGACCGTCGCCTGCGGGCTCTGGGGCGCGCCGTAGTTGCTCTGCACGAAGCTGATCGACGAGGCCGTGTTGCTCACGCTGACGGTGACGGGTGTGCTCGTGGTCGTGTTGCCGGCCGCGTCGCGGGCGCGGGCCGTCAGCGAGTGGGAGCCGTTGGCCACGGTGGTGGTGTTCCAGGGCAGCGAGTACGGCCCGGTCCCCGTGATCTCGGCGCCGAGTGAGGCGCCGTCGAGCAGGAATTGCACGCCGGCGACCGCGACGTCGTCCGAGGCCGAGGCGGTGAGCGTGGCCGAGGCCGACAGCGTGCTGCCGCTGCCCGGCGCCGTCAGGCTGACCGTCGGGGCCGTCGTGTCAGGAGTCGCGCGCGTCACCGTCAGCGTGGCGGTGCCGGCGTTGCCGGCGGCGTCACGCGCGGTGACGGTGAGGACGTTGGTCCCGGTCTGCAGCGCGATGCTCGAGGCCGTCCAGCTCGTGGTGCCGCTCGCCGTCCCGCTGCCGCCGCGGTTGCTCGCCCACGACACCTGGGTGACACCGATGTTGTCCGTCGCGGTGCCGCCGAGCGCCAGCGAGCTCGCCGTGGTGGTGTAGGCACCGCCGGACGCCGGGGTCGTGATGGCGAGCGCGGGCGCGACCGTGTCGGGCCCCGTGCCGGTCCCGCCGCCCAGGGCGACGCGGCTGACGCTGTCGCCGTCGGCGGTGACGGTGAGGTTCACCGTGGTCGACGCGGCGGAGGTGGGCGTGAACCGCACCGTCACCGGCGCCGTCGAGTTCAGCCCCGTCAGCGTGAAGGGGCTCCCGGAGACGACGCTGAAGGGTGTCGGCGCCGAGACGGCCCCCGACACGGTGCCGCCGACCGTGTTCTGCACCGTGATGGTCTGATCCGCGAAGCTGCCCACGTTCACCGTGCCGAAGTCCAGCGTGGACGACGGGATCACGTTGACGCTGCTGTGGGCCGTGACGCTGGCCGTCGCCGCCGAGCAGGCACCCTCGTTGCTCGCGGAGTCGAGCGCGGTGACCGCCACCGAATACGACGTGCCGCCGAGCAGGCCGGAGAGCCGGTAGCTCACGGTCTGGCTGGGCGGCGGCGTCGACGACGTGGCCAGGACGGTCGCGAAGGACGTGCCCGGGCACGGCGCGCCGGACGCCTTGAAGTAGACCCGGAAGGAGGCCAGGTCCGTCAACGGCGTCCCGTCGGCGTTCGTCGTGGGCGCCGTCCACGTCACGTCCAGGCTCCCGGCAACGGCAAGCGTCACCGGCAGCGCGACGAGGCCGAGGAGCAGGCCGAGGACCCGGAAGCACTGGACGAAGTTTCTGTGCGGCGCCAGCGGCGAGGGAGCAGCTTTGTTGATCATGCACCGGCCATCGCCACAGCCGTCGCCGGACTTGAGAAAAAGCTCTGGGGAGAACCCTGGGGAGGCGGAACACACGCGCGGAACAATCGTCCGACCCGGCTAAACCGTCGCCGGAGGCGAGCCTTACTCGATCACCTGATTCCCACGCAGGAGCGGGGGTCTGTGGCGCCACCCCCTCCCATCGGACAGGTTCCGCCAGTCGAGACGGATGTCCGAGCCGCAACCCTTCGAGCGAGGGCGGCGCGTGATCGACGCCGACGTGAAACAGGCTGATTCGCCGGACTTTTCCGGTCTGCTGGCCATCGGCGGCGAGCAGGTGGCCCTTCACCTTTCGTTCCTCTCCGTGAGCAGTATTGACCAGACCTCCGTGAGCAGTATTGACCAGACTTCGCGCGCCCGCGCCGGTAAAGTCCGCATTCGATAGGCCCGTGCGGGGGTGCCATATGACGAGTCTCGCGGTTCAGCCCACTGACAGTTCTCGGCTCGCCGGCGTGCGGGTGCTGGTCGTCGACGACGCACCCTACGTGCGAGACGTCGTGACGGACATCCTCACCGACGATGGCGCGACCGTCACCGCTGTCGCCTCCTCCGAGGAGGCGCTCGCCGCGCTGCAATGGGAGCGCCCCGACGTCCTCCTGAGCGACCTCGCGATGCCGGGACGGGGCGGGTACTGGCTGATCGGCCAGGTCCGGGCGCTCCCCCCCGAACGTGGCGGAGGCACACCCGCCGCCGCGCTCACCGCCTACACCGGCCCCGAGCACCGCGCGAGTATCCTGCGCGCGGGATTCCAGCTCCACGTGGAAAAGCCTGTCGGTCTCGAGGCGCTGGTCGCCGCCGTGGCGATCCTGGCGCTCAGAGAATATGCGCCGGTGCGCTCGAGATTCGCGGCGCGGCGCTCGCCTTCGAGCGCGTGAACGAGCACTAGCCCTCACGCCAGCGGGGCGCCGCCACCGGCGACGCCCCGCTCTTGCCCTGGCCCGACGACGTCGTCGTCCCGTACGCGCGCTTACACCGTCAACTGATCGCGGATCGGCAGGCGGCGGATGCGCTTCCCCGTCGCCGCGAAGATCGCGTTGCACAAGGCCGGGGGAATCGGCGGCACGCCCGGCTCGCCCACGCCGCCCATCGGCTTGCTGTAGTCCCCGGGGATGATGTGCACGCGGATCTGCCGCGGCGCCCCGGCCATGCGGGTCACCTCGTAGGCGTTGAAGTTGTCCTGCTCGACCCGGCCGCCCTTGAAGCTGATCTCGCTCAGCGTCGCGATGGCCACGCCCATCACGGACGCGCCCTCCATCTGGGCGCGCACCCGGTCCGGGTTGACGCACGCCCCGCAGTCCACCACGATGTCCACCCGCGGGATCGTCAGCACGCCCTTGCTGTCCACGGCCGCCTCGACGACCGCCCCGACGTAGCTCACGAAGCTGTAGTGAGCGGCAATGCCGAGCCCGTGGCCCTTGGGAAGCTTGCGGCCCCAGCCCGCCTCGCGGGCCACGGTCTCCACGACGCGCCGCAGCCGGCCGGTGTCCACCGGGTACCGCTCGGGGGACTCCCCGTGGTTCCAGGTGTCGCCCAGCATGTCCGCACTCACCTGGCGGGCCGGGCCGATCACGTCCAGCAGGAAGTCCTTGGGGTCGCGGCCCGCGGCCGCCGCCAGCTCGGCGACGAACGACTGGACCGCGAACGCGTGGGGAATGTTCGAGACCGACCGGAACCAGCCGATGCGCGTGTGGGCGATCGCCTCGGGGTTCTCGATGCGCACGTTGGGGATGGCGAACGGCACGTTGATGACGCCCATGCCAAGCTCGAGGGCCGCCTCGTTCTTCGCCGTGGGATCGAACGTGGAGATGATGGTCGGCGCCACGGTGCGGTGCAGCCAGGCGACCGGCTTGCCCTGGGCATCGACGCCGGCCTCGAGGTGCTCGACCGAGACCGTGTGGTAGTAAGAGTTGTGCAGGTCGTCCTCGCGCGTCCAGGTCACCTTGACCGGCTTGCCGTCCACCGCCTTGGACAGGACGGCCGCCTCGATGGCGTAGTCCGGCTTGGACTTGCGCCCGAAGCCACCGCCGAGCAGCGTGACGTGCACGGTCACGTCGTCCGCCGACATGCCGAGCCGCTTCGCCACCAGGTCACGCGCGGCCTGGGGTGATTGGAAGCAACCCCAGACCTCGGCCTTGCCGTTCGTGATGCGCACGGTCGCGGCCGGCGGCTCCATCGTGGCGTGCGCGAGGTGCGGGATGTAGTACTCGGCGCTGACCCGCTTGGCGGCACTGGCCGCGGCCGCATCGAAGTCACCGTCGTTGCGCACGACCTTCGCGGGCTTCCGCGCCGCCTCCTCCATCGTGGCCTTGAAGGCCGTCGAGTCGTAGCTGGCGTTGGGGCCGTCGTCCCACACGACCGTCAGCGCCTTGCGGCCCTGCATGGCCGCCCAGGTGTTGCGCGCGAGGACGGCCACGCCACCCAAGGGATTGAAGTGGGCCGGCGGCGGAGTGCTCTCGATCTGCACCACGCGCTCCACGCCCGGCACCTTGAGCGCCTCGGTCGCATCGAAGCTCACCACCTTGCCGCCGAGGACCGGGGGGCGAGCCACGACCGCGTAGAGCATGCCGTCCAGCCGGGTATCGATGCCGTACTGGGCCCTGCCGCTCACGATGTCGCGCCCGTCGACCAGCTTCAGCTGGCCCTTGCCGATGTACCGGAACTTCGACGGGTCCTTGAGGCGCAGGGTGTCTCGCGCCGGCACCGGCTGACTGGCCGCCGCCTTGGCGAGCGACCCGTACCCGGCGCGCCGGCCGGTCGGCCGATGCACGACCTCGTGGTTCTTGGCCTCCACCTCACTGACGGGCACCTTCCAGCGCTCGGCGGCGGCCGCCTCGAGCATCGCGCGGGCCGCCGCACCGCAGCGGCGCATGGGCTCGAAGAAATGCCGCGTGCTCCGCGAGCCGTCGGTGTCCTGGTTGCCGAACTTCTTCTCGTCACCGGGCGCCTGGGCGACGCGCACCCGCTTCCAGTCGGCCTCGAGCTCGTCGGCCACGATCATCGGCATGCCGGTCCGGACACCCTGCCCCATCTCGGACCGGTGGCACACGATCGTGACGGTCCCGTCTTCACCGATGGACACGAAGGCCAGCGGGTCGTCCACCCAGCCATTGGGCATCCCGTCCGCGCCGTACTTCTTGGCGTCGGCGGCCCGCGCGGCCGACGGGAATCCCACCGCCAGCACCAGTCCGCCGAGCGCCGACGCGCCCACGAAGAACTGGCGCCGACTCACGTTGGCCAGGATCACCGGTCTGTCGGACGCCATCTGCGCGTTCATCGCGTCGCTCCCTGCTGCATCGCCGCCTGCTTGATGGCGGCGCGGATACGCGTGTAGGTGCCGCAGCGGCAGATGTTGCCGCTCATGGCCTCGTCGATCTCCGTCTCGCTCGGCTTCGGCGTCCGCTTCAGCAGCGCCACCGCGGACATGATCTGCCCGGCCTGGCAGTAACCGCACTG
>JBGQLG010000037.1:0-36633 GCA_041499965.1 Methylomirabilia bacterium | reverse complement strand
CGCTCGAGATTCTCGAAGGTTGGTGTCCTACCCCTCAGCCAAGCGTAGACGTACTGCGGGCGGTACCCGAGCTCCGCGCAGAAGCGGGCCACGTCTGGCTTGCCGCTCTTGGCAAACCCGATGGCGACCAGCCGAGCCGCGATCCTGCTGCCTAGGCCTGGAAGCTGGGACATTTTAATCTCTCACTTGACACGTACCACGTGATGAGACTAAAAGCTTTACCCACGCACCATATGGTCCGACCCTGAGAGTGTCAAGGAGTACTGATGGGGGGACCAGGGGCCTTTGCATGACTCAGCGCATCATTGGATGGCTTGCCGGGTGGCCGCGTGTTAGCCGGCTCGGCGGTCGATGGTCGCTCCGGGCTACCCTGGCCGCGGCCATGCTACCGATCGCCGTCATGCCTCTGGCATTCGTGGGCTTCAGCCTGGCGCACTCGGTTCGAGACCTGATGATCTCCGGCGCCTTGCGTGACAGCCAGTTGCTGGCCCAGGGCCTGGCCTCCGAGGTTGACCAGTTCGTCTCGCTGCACCGCTCCGCGGCAACGGCCGTGGCCTCGGAGGCGACCGCCGAGCCTGCCTTCACGACACGGCACCTTACTCGCCTCATTCGCAGAAGTCGAGACAGCTATCCAGCACTGGTCGGATTGGCGATCGTCGACACCCGGGGCCGCATCATCGCCACGGACCCTGCGACCACGCCCGAGGGCCGGCGGGGAGTGGGGACCGACATGTCCGACCGTCGCTGGTTCCAGACGGTCGTGGCGACACGCCGGCCGTTCGCGGACGGCGACGTCCTGATCGGTCGCGTCAGCGGTGTCCCGCTCATCACCGTCAACGCCCCGATCGTGGACGGCGCCGGCCGCCTGCTTGGGGTGGTGAGCGCAGGGTTAGGGCTGGCGCACCTGCAGACACTGGCCGACCGCATCCAGCTCGGGCGGACGGGCCACGCACAGTTCGCGTCCGCCGACGGAACGGCACTGACCGATCGGGCTCCGAGCCTCGTTCAGGACCGCCGCGACTTCTCAAAGACCTCCGTCTGGCGACAGGCGGCGAACAGCGACACGGGGCGGGTCTCCGAGTACGCCGATACGTCGGGGGAGCCACGACTCGCCGCGTACGCCACCGTCCGCCACCTCGGCTGGAAGGTGTGGGTGCACCAGGCCCGGGCCGAGGTCGAGGGAGAGATCGCGGCCACGCACCGGCGGATGCTCGGCTGGGCGACACTGGCCCTGGTCGGCGCCGGTGCGATCGTCGTGGCGCTGGCCACGGTAGTCACCCGACCGATCCGCGCCCTGCAGCAGAGCGCCCGCGGCCTCGGGGCCGGTGATTTCGAGCAAAGGGCGCGCGAGTCCGGTCCCCAGGAGGTCGTCGAGCTCGCCCGGGCCTTCAACCAAATGGCGGGTTCCCTCGCCGTGCGCGAGCACCAGGTGATGGAGACCACGTCGCTGCTGGACGGGGTGCTGCAATCCGCCACCGAGTACTCGATCATCGCCACCGGTCTCGACGGCACCATCCTCACCTGGAACGAGGGGGCGCACCGCATGTACGGCTATGGGGCCGCCGACGTCATCGGCCGCACCGCGGTCACCTTCGAGCCCGACGACGTCCGCTCGGGCCGCTCCACCGACATCCTCGCCACCGCCCGCGAGCGTGGGAAGTGGGAGGGCGAGATGCGCCAGGTGCGGGCGGACGGCTCCCGCTTCACCGCGCACCTCACGATCACCGCGCGCCGCGGCCCCGGCGGCGAGCTGATCGGCCTGACGACCATCTCGCGGGACCTGACGGCCTGGCAGCGGATCGAGCGCGACCTGCGCCGCGGCGAGCTGCGGTTTCGCCAGCTGCTGGAATCGGCGCCCGACGCGATGGTGATCGTCGACGCGGCGGGCCGCATCGTGCTGGTCAACGCCCAGGCCGAGAAGACCTTCGGCTACGGCCGGGCCGACCTGCTGAACAAGCCGGTCGAGATGCTGATCCCCGAGCGGTTCCGGTCCCGCCACGGAGGCCACCGCGCCGGCTTCCTGGCCACGCCCGGCGTGCGGCCCATGGGCCGCGGACTGGAGCTGTGGGGCCGGCGCAGCGACGGCAGCGAATTCCCCGTCGAGATCAGCCTCAGCCCGATGGAGACCGAGGCGGGCATGCTCATCTCCAGCGCCATCCGGGACATCACCGAGCAGCAGGCGCTCCGCGCCCAGCTCCAGCACAAGAACGAGGAGCTGGAGGAGCAGTACCGGAACATCCAGGAGGCCAACCGCCTCAAGAGCGAGTTCCTGGCCAACATGTCGCACGAGCTGCGCACGCCGCTCAACGGCATCATCGGCTTCGCCGAGCTGATGCACGACGGCAAGGTCGGGCCCGTCTCCACCGACCACCGAGAATACCTGGGCGACGTCCTCACGAGCGCCCGTCACCTGCTCCAGCTCATCAACGACGTGCTCGACCTGTCCAAGGTCGAGTCGGGGAAGATCGAGTTCCACACGGATACCGTGGACATCGGAGAGCTCATCCGCGACGTCTGCCACACCCTGGGGGCGCTGTCCGCCCAGAAGCGCATCGCCATCACGAGCGCGGTCGAGCCGGTCGTCGCCGTCGTCGTGGCCGACGCCGGGAAGCTCAAGCAGATCCTCTACAACTACGTGGCCAACGCGCTCAAGTTCACGCCCGACGGCGGCCGCGTCGCGATCCGGGTGACACCGGAGGACGCCCTGCGCTTCCGGCTGGAGGTCGAGGACACCGGCGTCGGCATCCGGGCCGACGACGTGCCGAAGCTCTTCACCGAGTTCCAGCAGCTCGATTCCAGCACGGCCAAGATGCACCAGGGCACCGGCCTCGGGCTGGCGCTCAGCCGCCGCATCGCCGAGGCCCAGGGGGGTCGGGTCGGGGTCCGCTCGACGCCGGGCACCGGCAGCGTCTTCTTCGCCGTCCTGCCGCGCTCGCCCCAGCCCGCGGGCGGCCCCTTCCCGCGGCTGGACGTTCGGGACGCGGACGACGGTGCCCCGTCGATCCTGGTCGTGGACGACGATCCCGCCTCGCTCAAGCTGGCGGACCGGACGCTGCGCCAGCTGGGCTATCGCGTCATGTGCCGCACCAGTACCGAGAGCGCACTCCGGGCCGCCGGCGGCGCGCTGCCCGACGCCGTCGTCACCGACCTGGTCATGCCCCCGCCCGACGGCTTCGAGCTGCTGCGGCGGCTGCGCGACGGCGTCGCCTCCGCGCACACGCCCGTCGTCGTCTGGACGGTGAAGGAGCTGACCCGGAAGGAGCAGGAGGAGCTCGCGGGCTCCGCCAGCGCCGTCGTCATGAAGGGCGACGGTGTCGCCGCGCTGGTCGAGGCGCTGCAGAAGCACGTGACGGCGCCCGAGATCGCGCGGATGGTCGCCCGTGGCCGGTGAGTCGATCCTCATCGTCGACGACAACCCGATGAACCTCAAGCTCATCCGCGTCCTGCTCTCGGGCGAAGGCTACGACGTGCGGGTGGCCGGCGACGCCACCGAGGCGCTGGCGGTGCTCAAAGCCTTCACGCCGAGGCTGATCCTCATGGACATCCAGCTCCCCGGCATCGACGGGCTCGAGCTCACGCGGCGGCTCAAGGCGAGTCCGGCGACGCGCGACGTCGTCATCCTCGCGCTGACGGCGTACGCGATGAAGGGCGACGCCGAGCGCATGGTGGAGGCGGGCTGCGACGGCTACATCGCCAAGCCGATCGACACCCGTGAGTTCCCCGGGACCCTCGCCCGGTACCTGCGCCCGTGAAGATCCTCGTCGTCGAGGACAACGAGATCACCCGCAAGCTGCTGCGGGTCACCCTGCGCTCGGCCTCCTACGACATGCTGGAAGCCGCCGACGGCCGCACGGCGCTGGCGGTGGCGACCCGAGAGCGCCCCGATCTCGTCCTGCAAGACCTGAAGCTGCCCGACATGGACGGCGTCGATCTCGTCCGCCGGCTGCGCGAGCTGCCCGGCTGCGCCGACCTGCCGGTCCTGGCCGTCTCCGGGTTCATCTCGCGCATGGAGGAGGCGCGCGCCATCGGCGGCCTCTTCAACGAGTTCCTCATCAAGCCGGTGCAGCCGTCCGAGCTGATCCGGGTGCTCGAGGCGCATCTGCCTCGCTCGCGGGCCGGCGTCACCGGGCCGGGCGCCGGCCGGCGGGTGCTCCTCGTGGACGACGAGGCGGTCCAGCTCAAGGCGCTCCGGGCGCACCTGGAGCTCGACGGCTTCACGGTGCTCACCGCCCGCGACGGGATCGAGGCGCTCGAGCTGGCCCGCTCGCGCCGCGTCGACGCCATCCTGTCCGACGTGATGATGCCGCGCCTGGACGGTTTCGGCCTCTGCCTGACGATCCGCGAGGATCGCACGCTGGCCAACCTGCCCGTCGTGCTGTTCACGCGCCGCTACCTGGACCCCGAGGACGAGGCGGTCGCCCGGCAGATGGGCGCCAACGCCCTGCTCGCCATCACCACCAGCTTCGCCGGTATCGGCAAGGCCCTGCTGGCCGCGCTCGAGGGCGAGACGCCGAGGCCGGCCGCGGGCGACTCCGGCGAGCTGCGGGAGAAGCACGTCTTCCGGGTGATCTCGCAGCTCGAGCGCCAGGCGCGGATCAACGCCGGCCTGGCCCAGCGGTGCTCGGCCCAGTCCGCGGCGATCTCGGTGCTGAGCACCATCTCCAACGTCCTGACCAAGCGCTTCGACGCGCCACTGCCGGTGGCCGAGATGCTCGCGGCCTGCCTGGAGGCGGGCAGCTTCTCGCTGGCCGCGCTCTACTTGCTGGACGGGGGCCGCCTGGCCCTGGCCGGGCACAGCGGCTACACGGAGGCTCCGCTCGGCGAGATCGAGTCGCTGTTCGGCCACGAGCCGCTGTTTCGCACTGCGCTGGAGACGGCCAGCCCCATCGCGATCCCCTCGCCGGCCATCGCACCCGCCGCCGCGGCCGAGTTCCTCTCCCGCACCGGCCCGTCCTCGGCGCTGCTCCTGCCCATCCTGTTCGGCGAGGATCGACTGGGCGTCCTGCTGGTCGGCACCAACCTCACCGACCTCAGCGCCGACGAGTCGCTGGACTTCGCGCGCACCATCGCGCACCAGATCGGGCTGGTCATCCAGCTGCGCCTGGCCTTCACCCGCGTGGCGACCGCCGAGCAACAGTACCGGGAGATCTTCGAGCACGCCGTGGAGGGCATCATCCGGACCACGCCCGAGGGTGGACTCGTCCTGGCCAACCCCGCGATGGCGCGGATCCTCGGCTTCGACTCGCCAAGCCACCTGGTGGCGGCGGTCAACGACGTCGGGCGCCAGCTCTACGTCGACCCCGAGCAGCGCCGGGCCCTGCTCCGGGCGCTGGACGAGCACGGCTCGGTCTCCCGCTTCGAGTGCCAGATGCGGCGGCGCGACGGCAGCATCATGTGGATGTCGCACAGCGGACAGCCGATCCGCGACGCCCAGGGGCGAACGCTGTACTACGACGAGGTGGTCGAGGACATCACCGAGCGCAAGCGCGCCGAGGCCTCCACCACCGCGCTGGCGGCCACGGCCAGCGGCCTGCTGGAGTCCATGGACCCCGACGTGCTGAGCGGGCTCGTCACCCGCAACGTGTGCACCATCCTCGGCGCCACGGTGTCCCTCGTCTACCGCGTCGAGCCTCAGACCGGCGACCTGGTCGCGATGGCGACCTCCGACGAGGACGCCCGCATCGGCGGCTGGGCGGCCCGGATACCGGCCGGGACCGGCCTGACCCGTCTGGCGATGACCGAGCGCCGGCCCCAGACGACGCCGGACATCCTGCTGGATGCGCGCGTGAGCCTGCCGGCCGACCGGCACGCCAACCTGGGGCCGCTCGCCGACCGAGCCGTGCTGATCGTGCCGCTGGTGGCTCGCAATCGGGTGTTCGGCACGCTCGTCATCCGGGCCCACACGGGCCGGCGGTTCGCGGCGGCCGAGATCGAGCTGGCCCAGGCCTTCGCCGACCAGGCCGCCATCGCGCTGGACCACGCCCAGCTCTTCGAGGAGGCGCGCGCCGGCCGCGACTTCCTCGAGTCGATGACCCAAAACTCGGCCGACGGCATCGTGGCGACCGACGCCGAGGGACGCATCACCTTCTTCAGCCACGGCGCCGAGGAAGTCTGGGGCCGTCACGAGGCCGAGGCCCAGGGCCGGCCGCTGGCCGAGCTGATGGGCCACGACGCCGACGAGATCCCGCGCATCGTCGCTCGCGTGCATCGCGAGGGGCCGATCCGCAACCACGAGACGATCGCCACCCGCTCCGACGGGCGCGTCATCGACCTGAACGTGTCCCTGGCCCCGCTGCGCGCCCCCGGCGGCGCGGTGACGGGCATCGTGACGGTGACGCGCGACGTGACCGACCGCAAGCGGACCGAGACCGCCCTGCGCCAGACCGAGAAGCTGGCGGCCATGAGCACGCTCGTGGCCGGCGTGGCCCACGAGCTGAACAACCCCCTCGAGATCATCCTGGCCCACAGCGAGCTGCTCGCCTACGACTCGCCCGGCGACGTCACCCACCGCGCCGAGACGATCAGCCGGGCGGCCCAGCGCTGCGCCCGCCTGGTGAAGAACTTCCTCGCGCTGGCCCGCCAGCACCCGCCCGAGCGCACGCGCGTGAGCGTGAGCCAGGTCGTGCGCGAGACGGTCGAGCTGATGACCTATCCCCTCCGGGTGAGCGGGATCACGCTGGCGGTCGACCTGGCCGCGAGCCTGCCGCACCTGTGGGCCGATCCGCACCAGCTCCAGCAGGTCCTGCTGAACCTGCTCACCAACGCCCAGCACGCGCTGCGGGGGGCGGAGCCGCCGCGCACGATCTCGATCAGCGCCCATCCCGAGGGCGCCGACCACGTCCGGATCGACATCACCGACAACGGCCCCGGCATCCCGGCGGCCATCCGGGATCGGATCTTCGAGCCGTTCTTCACCACCAAGAAAGTGGGCGAGGGCACCGGGCTCGGGCTGTCGCTGTGCCAGAGCCTGGTGGAGAGCCACGGCGGCTTCCTCACGCTCGACGACGCTCCCGGCGGGGGCGCCCGCTTCAGCCTCGTGCTGCCGGTGACGACGGAGGCGGAGACGGTGGCGGCGCCCGCGCAGGCCGACGTCCCCTCGGCCTCCATCCTGATCGTCGACGACGAGATCGAGGTGGCCAACGTCCTCGGCGACATGCTGGAGCGCGACGGGCATCGTGTCGACGTGGTGTATGGCGGCCAGGACGCGCTCGAGCACGCGAAGGCGGGCAGCTACGACCTGGTGATCAGCGACCTCCGGATGCCCGACATCGACGGGGCCGAGCTGTACCGCCGACTGGACGAGATGCACCACCCGCTGGCCCGTCGCTTCATCGTCGTCACCGGCGACGTCCTCGGCCCCGACACTCGTGGATTTCTGGACAAGAGCGGGGTCACGGCCGTGTCGAAGCCGCTGATGTTCGACGAGCTGCGGAGCGTCCTCCGCGAGGTCCTCACCCGCCCGGACTGACCCTCAGGCCGGCCACGCCCCCCGCAACGCGGCCGCCGTCACCTCCGGCGCCGCCTCGTTGATGAAGATGCCGCCCAGCCGGTTGACCCGCTCGGGCTGGGCGACGATCTCGATGTGCCAGTGATAGTCGTCGCGGATCGTCGCCCAGTCGCCCTGTAAGATGCGCGACCGGAGATTGGGCGCGGTGTGCAAGACCATCTCGTAGCCGGGGTCGTCGAAGGCGCGGGCGATGGCCGAGAAGCCGTCGGAGAGCAGGTGGGCCAGATCGCGCGCGGAGTCGGCGGTCAGCGAGTCCTCGTACGAGCAGGCGTGCTGGCGCGGCACGATCCACAGCTCGAGCGGGCTGCGAGGCGCGTAGGGCACCAGGGCGGCGAAGCGCGGCGTGAGCCGGGCGATGCGCGCCTCGGCGGTGGTCTCCTGGCGCAGGATGTCGCAGTAGAGACAGCGGCGCTTGTACTGGAAGTACTCGCGCGCCTCGCGCAGCTCGCGGCGCGTCTCGTCGAACACGATGGGGATCGCGGTCACCCGCGAGTACGGATGGTGCGCCGGCACGCCGGGCTTGCGGTGACGGCGCGAGATGAGGATGTCGCGGATCTGGCCGTCGCGCTTGAGGTCGAGGAGGCGGTCGCGGTACATCCACAGCACGGCTTCCACCTGGTCGAGCGGCATCGTGGCCGGCGTGTCGTCGTGGCGCGGCGATTCGATGATCAGCTCGCTGGCGCCCCGGGGCGTGATCATGTCGAACATCCCCACGCCCTCGCGCACCAGCTCCCACTCGATGCGGAAATACGCGTCGACCTCCGGCACCACCCGCACCGTCCAGTCCGCGCTGTTGGGCGGCGAGCCCTCCTTGCGGTAGGCGGTGATCTCCCCGCCCGACAGGCCCTCGGCGCCGGGGCAGTACGGACAGGGGCCCTCGGTCGGCGTCTCGGCCTTCGGCCGGATGAGGACCCACTGCCCACGGGTCGGATCCTTGCGGAGCTCGTCCAGCGCCTACTCCTTGACCTGGCTCTTGAGTTTCTTGAGGTGCTGGCGGGCGACGTCGACCCAGTCCTTCTCCGAGGGCAGCTGCGCGGCCAGCGCGATGTACCGCTCCCACTGGGCCATGGCCTCGCGGGGATCGGTCTTCTCGTAGACGAGGGCCAGGTTGTACATCGCCCCGGTGTGCTTGCCGTCCAGCTCGATCACGCGCCGGTATTCATCGACCGCTTCCTTGTAGAGCCCCTTGTCCTCGTACACCTCGCCCAGGCCCATGCGCGCCTCCACCGAGGTCGCGTCGAGCTCGATCGCCTTCTTGTACGCGGTCACGGACTCGTA
Source organism: Methylomirabilia bacterium (assembly GCA_041499965.1). GTDB lineage: Bacteria > Methylomirabilota > Methylomirabilia > Rokubacteriales > CSP1-6 > AR5. The sequence continues at coordinate 27,848 of JBGQLG010000037.1, read as the reverse complement.
GTAGAGCCCCTTCTCGGCGTAGTAGATCTTGCCCAGGCTCATGTGCACGCGCGGGTTGCCGGGGTTGTGGGACAGCGCCTTGGTATAGGCCCCGACCGCGCCGTCGATGTCGCCCTTGGCCGCCTTGGCGTCGCCCAGGCCGACGTAGGCGTCGGCGTAGAACGGCCGCAGCTCGATCGCCTTGTTGTAGGCCTCGACCGCCTGGTCGAAGAGGCGGCGGGGCGCCGCCATGAAGAGATCGCCCAGGGCCTTGTAGGGCTCGGGGTAATTGGGGTCGAGCTGGGTGGAGGCGCGGTACTGGGCGGCCGCCTTCCAGCGATTGCCGAGTGACTGGTGCACGCTGCCCTGCGTGAACTGGGCCACGACGAAATTGGGATCGACCTCGATCGCGCGGGCCAGCAGATCGACCGCTTGCTCGTTGCCCTCCTGCCCCGGCCGCTGGTTGACGGCCATCTGCCCCCGCGCGTACAGCTCGAAGGCCTTCAGCGAGCGCGTGGGCTGCGCCGCCTTGTCCATGCGCCGGGCCTCGACGTCGGTGAGCGCCACCTTGAGCGTGCGCGCGTAGGTGGTCGCCAGCGGGGCCTGGCGAGCCAGCAGCTCGCCTTCCGGCACGGTCACCGGCTCCACGGCCACCGGCTCCAGCGCGTTCCCCCTGTGCTCCAGCAGGCGCGGCTGGATCACCAGCTCGGTGCCGGTGCGGACGACGCGACCGAAGATGGCAACGTCCGCCCCCAGCGTCTTGACCGCCTGCGCCACGACCGGCTCGGTCCAGGCGTCCGGCCGATTGAGCGTGCGCACGCGCGCGTCGTCGATCTGCACGAACGCGGGATGCTGGTCCAGGCCCAGCCCGATGACCTCGGCCACCCCCTGCCCGACCCACTGCTCCTCGCGGTCGAGCGCCGTCGCGTCGAACGGCACGAGCAGCACCAGCTTCGGCTTGACGGCAGCATCAGCGGGAATCGCCGACAGGGCCGCGATGGCCAGGAGCAGGAGCGCCCATCGAGCCGATCGTCCGGCGTCATGCATCAGGTGCCCTCCTCGGCTCCCGCGGCGGTCTCCCGGCGGCGACGCCACCTGGGCGACGACAGCCAGCCACCCAGACGAGCAAAGCCATCCGGGCCGAGACGCCGCAGCGCCACGTCCGGGATGAGCAGGAATGCGACGAGACCCACGAGCCACGGCCACACCTCCACCGCGATCCGGGACTGCCGCCGGCCCTTGAGGAACGTGTCCCGCGGGTTCTCCATCGGTCCGCCGCCGGTCAGCTCGGCCAGCTCGCGCAGCAGCGTCTCGTCGACGCCAAGGTCGCGCAACTCTTGAGCATACGGTACCACCAGACCGGCCAGCTGCGAGCCAATCACGCGCTCGCCCTTGCGCTGGGCCATGCCGACCAGGTACACGCCCTCCTGGGGCGCCGGGAAGCGGCCGCGGTAGCGCCCGGGGCCGATCTGCTCGAGGTCGATCGCGCTCCGTTCGCGATTGGGCGCCACCACGCCGACCTGGGAGTCGAGGAAGTTGACGAACTCGCCCTTGGGATCGACGGCGTCGACGACGACCTCGCCGGTCTGGTCGATGCGCTGCACGATGGCCGTGGTGTCGCTGCGCGAGCCGCTGCGCAGCGCCCACCGCGTGAGCTGGGCCCAGAACTTGTTGAAGTCGCGCCAGCGCAGCCAGAGCGTGCCCCACTTGGCCTTGGCGTCGGAGGTGAACGCGACGGCCCGGCCCAGTCCGAACCGCCAGGTGGCCAGCACCGGATCTTCCTGGTGGCTCATCAGCACCAGCTCGGCGGTCGGCTTGAGCGAGGTGGCCACGTAGCCGCCCAGCGGCGGTACCTGCTTCCAGTCGATCTCCTGCATCGCCTCGTGGGAGGGCGCCGTGAGCTGGGGCTTGAAGGGCTGCTCGATGAGCGAGGCCTTGGAGGCGAGCTGCGTCTCCAGCGTGAAGATCCGGGGGATCGTCTGGGAGTCCTCGGTGTAGTAGAAGCGGCCGCGGCCCCACTTGGCCACGTCGACCATGAGCTGCACGTCGGCGTCCTTGCCGATCGCCACCGTGGACACGGTGATCTTGTCCTTGGACATCCGCCGCAGCAGCCCCTGGAAATCGCCGCGGGTCATCTGGCCGTCGCTCAGGAAGATCACGTGCTTGAGCAGCGCCGGCCGATCGAACAGGACGGCGTACGACTCCTTGAGGGCCGGATAGCCGTCGGTGCCGCCGCCCGCCTTGATGGTCGCGATGGCGTGGTGGATGGCCGCCTTGTCCCGGGCCGGACGGACGGGCGCGTCCCAGATGAACTCGGTGTCCCACGACATCACGCCGACCTCGTTGCGATCGTCGAGCAGATCGACCACGAGGTGGGCGGCCTCCTTGGCGAGGTCGAGCTTGGTGATCTTCTCGTCGGTGGACATCGCCATCGACCCGGACCGGTCGATCGAGAGCACGACGGCCAGGCTGGGGATCTCCACCTTCTGCTTGACGTCCATCGTGACCGGCAGCGCTTCCTCGATCGGCGTACGGTAGTAGCCGCCGAGACCGAAGCTCTCCTCGCCGCCGAGCATCATGAGACCGCCGCCGAGGTCGCGCACGTAGTCGCGGATCTGCGTCATCTGCGGCTTCGTCAGCTTCAGCGACGAGACGTTCGACAGCACGACCCCGTCGTACTTCTGCAGGCCGGCGATGTCCTTGGGGATCCCGGGCGGCTCCACCACGGTGACGTCAATGTTCTGCGAGCGCAGGGCGGCGGCCAGCGACTGGGCGTGCGCACGGTCCTTGTCGGCCAGCAGCACCTGCGGCCGCCCCCGTACGACCACGGTGCCGACGGCGCGGTTGTTGTCCTCGATCGTGTCGCCCTCCACCTCGATGGCCGCCTGGTAGACGTGGATCCCGCTCTGGTCGAGCGCCTGGCGGTAGGAGAAGACGTTCTTACCGGCGCTCAGCTGCACGATCTGCGAGCCGAGGAACTCGCCGTTGCGGAAGAGCGAGACGCGGCCCGGCGTGTCCTTGAGGCTCCACGCCACGACCTTGGCCTGGAACGGCTCACCGTACTTGACCTCCTGCGGGAGCACCATCGCCTCGGCGACGACCTCCTGCGTGAACGTCAGCGGCGCGGCCACGTAGTACAGGTCGGCGCCGGCGTTCTTGACCGCCTGGGCGCCGGCCAGCGCGTTGCCGGCGTTCTGGCGGCCGTCGGTGAGCATGACGATGCGGTTGGCCTGGCCGGGTGGCAGCGTGGCCAGCGCGAGCTGGAGGGCCTGGAAGATGTTGGTGCCGCGGGTGCCCACCGTGGCCTTGGGCCGGTCCACGGTGTTGCGCGTTGACAGCGGCTGATCGACCACGGCCTGCTCGCCGAACACGATCACGCTCTGGCGATCGGACGCCTTCATGGCCTTGGTGGCGTCGGCCACGAAGCGATACGCGCGCTCGCGGGCGGCCAGGCTCACGCTGTCGGACAGGTCGAGCAGGAACACGACGTTCTGGCGATCGACCCAGCGGGGCAGCGTCGGGCGCAGCAGCGTGAGGGCGAGCACCACGACCAGCCCGCCGCGCACGGCCAGGGCCCACCGGTCGCCGGGCGGGCTCGGCAGCACCAGCCGCCCGCCGCTCTGCCGCCGCCAGTACAGCAGCCCCTCCAGCGCCAGCACGATGAGCGCGACGAGGACGAAGTACGACCACAGCTCGCGCTGGATGGGCACCGGCGCCGTGGCGGCCGACGACGGGGCCGCCGGAGCCGGCAGCGGATGCGGCTCCAGGTTCGACTCGTCGGCGTCCTGGAGGTTGACGGCCAGCCGCAGGTCGCCCCGGGCCGTCGCCAGCGTGTAGAGCCCGACCTCGTCGGTCTCGGTGAAGCTCACCATCCCCCGCGTCACTGGCGCCTTCACCGATCGGCCGCTGGGGGTGGTGACCGTGGCGGAGGTGATCCCGTGGGCGACCGGCAGCAGGATCGGCTGGCCGGCGGCGAACTGCAGGCTCGACTGGTCGAGGGCGGCCGGATGCAGCCAGCGCAGCGTGTTGGAGAGGATCAGCGGAAAGGCGATCCGCAGCGGGAAGTCGGTCTTGAACAGGTCGAAGCCGATGATGACCGCCTTGCGGTCCTGCTCCTCCAGCGCGTAGATCAGCGGGCCGCCGACCGCTTCCACCAGCGGGCGGCCGGCCGCCAGCGGCCGCATGCGCATGGCGTCCTCGATCGCGACCTTGGCGAACTCGACGTGGCGCATCACGGGATGCGCCCGGTCCCAGTCCATGATGGTCGGCTGCTCGAGGCGGCCCAGCACCTCCATCGGCACGTCGGGGGGCACCGTGTTGACGAACACGAACCGGCCGGGGCCGACCCGCGCGGGCGAGGCGGAGTCCAGCACGACGACGTCGGCGTCGCCCATGCCGCCCTGGTACTGGTCGGGCGTCTTCACCTCCAGGGCCACCTGCTTGTCGGTCTTGAGGACCTTCTCGAGGAACAGGTTGCCCGGGCTGACCAACGTCACCGCGATCTTCCGCGGCGGCGGCAGCACCGCCCAGGCGACGTTGTCCGCCTCAAGGTCGTCGTCGATGTGCAGGCGCGCCGCCACCGCGCCGCCCCCGCCGTGGCTGAAGGGCAGCACGACCGAGCGCCGCACGCTCGGCTCCAGCGTGACCGACTTCTCGGCCAGCGTCTTGCCGTCGAGCTCCAGCGAGAAGGTGAAGGTCTGCGCCTCCGGCATGTAGTTCACCAGCGAGACGAAGGCCTGGTAGTCGTAGGCGCCGGCGTAGCTCTTGCGCACCGACAGGTTGGTGATCCCCACGTTCTGCCCGCGCCGGCCGACCCCGACCCAGCGCACCCGGGGATCGTCCGTCTCCACCACGCGGCCGGCCACGAAGGCGCCGTCGGTGAACACGTGGATCTCGGCGCGGGGATCGCCGCCCACCAGGGCCCGGGCGGTCCGCACGGCCTCGGCCAGCCGCGTCGGCAGGTCGCGGGCGTAGGCGCCGCGGATGGCCGACAGCGCGCGGTCGCGGTCGCGCGTCAACGACGCGGTCACGGTCGGCTGCACGCCCGCCTCGATCACCATCACCTCGGCGCCCTCGCCGAGCCGGCGCACGAGGGCCACGGCCTCCGCGCGCGCCACGTCGAAGCGCGAGGGCGACACGTCGCGCGCCTTCATCGAGGCCGAGAGGTCCAGGACGATGACGACCTTGCGCGCCCCCTCGCCCATCACGGTGGCGACCGGCCGGGCCAGGGCCAGCGTGAGCGCGATCAGCGCCAGGATCTGGAGGATCAGGAGCGGGTCGCGCTGCAGGCGCTGGAAGAACGTGGACGCCTCGCGGTCGCGCAGGGCCGCCTGCCAGAGCAGCAGGCTCGACACCCGCCGCTCGCGCCGGCGCACCTTGAGGAAGTAGAGCAGGACCAGCGGCAGCGACAGCGCCAGGGCCGCGAACGCGAAGGGCGTGAGGAAGCTCATCCGATCACCCGGCCGCGCAGCTGGGCCACCACGAAGGACTCGACCGGCGTGTCGGTGGTCACCCGGTGGTAGCCGATCTCGTGGGCGCGGCAGAACGTCTCCGCGCGTTCCAGGAAGGCGTGGAGCTGGGCGCGGTAGGCGCGCAGGGCCTCGCCGTCCACGGTAAGGTCGCGCAGCTCGCCCGTCTCGCTGTCGATCAGCCGCATGTCGCCGCCCAGGGAGGGATTCATCTCCTCGGGATCGAGCAGGTGCACCACGTGCACGTCGAACCGTCGCTCCAGCAGGGCCCGGATCCCGCGCTCGTAGCCGGTGGGATCGAGCAGGTCGGAGACGACGACGACCAGCCCGGATTCGCGCGCGCGCTTGGCGTAGTTCGACAGGCCGTCGTCAAGGCCGGTCCCACCGGCCGGCTGGACGTCGGCCAGAAAATTCAGCAGCGGCAGGATCTGTTTCCGTCCGCGCGTCGGCGCCCAGCCCTCGGCCACCCGCTCGCGCAGGATGCCGAGGCCGACGCGCTCGTGATTGACCAGCCCCACGAAGCCCAGCGCGGCGGCCAAGCGTACCGCATAGTCGAGCTTGGAGGGCGCGCCGAAGCCCATCGAGGCCGAGGCGTCGACGAGCAGGTGCAGGCAGAGGTCCTCCTCGTCGACGAAGAGCTTGACGTGCAGGCGATCGAGCCGGCCGTAAATGTTCCAGTCGACGTAGCGCAGGTCGTCGCCGTGGCCGTAGGCCCGGTAGTCGGCGAACTCCACGCTGTGGCCGCGCCGGGGGCTGCGCCGCTCGCCCTTGACGCTGCCCCGGAACGTCCGCCGCGACAGCAGCGAGAGCCGCTCGATCTGGGCGAGGAACTCGGGTGTGAAGAAGCTCGCGCGCGTGGCCGTCGGCACGGCGCTACCGCTCGTCCAGCGCCTGGAAGTAGTCCTTGATCTGCTCGTGGAAGTCGCGCGGGACCGACTCCCGGGCGATCGAATCCTCCATCATCTTCCGGTACTGGCCGATGACGCCCAGGTACTGCAGCCGCGAGCCCATCTGGCCGGCCCGGCCGGTCATGTTGGTGTCGTAGCCGTCCTTGCGCCCGCGTCGCGACTCCCCCTCGACCCCGACGTCGTAGGGACTGCCGCGCAGCCGCTGCGTGGCCTCGCCCTTGGGCGAGGAGCTCCGCCCCTTGCCCGGCAGCAGCCCTTCGCCCTCGCCGAAGTCCTGGTCGTCGGGACCGCCGCCCTCGCCGCCGCCGACGCGCTTGTCGCGGTTGCCGCCGCCGCGGCTGTTCTCGCGCCCGCCCTTGAGGCCCTTGCCCGAGCGCGCGGCCTCGTCCTGCGCGCGCATCTTATCGAGCGCGCGCTGCATCGCCGCCATCCCGCGGTCGGACTGGCCGCCCTCCATCGCCTCCATGCCCTCGGCGGCGTCGCCCTGCCAGTTAGCGCCACCCTTGCGGCCCAGGCGCTCCATCTCTTCCAGGAGCTCGCGCAGCTTCTGGGGCGAGATCTGATCGGGCCGCAGGCCGCCGAGCGCCTTGCTCTTGCGGAACATCATCTTGTACTGGCTGGTCGTGAAATCGGACTGCAGATCGGGCAGTCGATCGGCCTGCTCCAGCATCTTCAGCCGGTCGTCACCCTTCTTGAGGAAGCTCTGGAAGTCGGGCCGCTGGCCCGACAGCGCCGTGTCCTTGAAGACCGCCGAGAGGTCACCGCTCATCGCCGCACCGGTGCCGCCGGCCCGGGTAGCGAACTCCTTCTCCTCGAACGACGGCGCCTTGAGCCGGTCCTTGGGCGTGGGCCGTGAGCGCTCGTCGGTCAGCATCGAGCCGCTGCGCTGCTCGGGCTGCTCCTCCTCGACGCCCGACGCCAGGAAGTCGGGCAGCCGTCCGGACGGCAGCGGAATGGGCGGCGCCAGCGCCAGCACCAGGGCCAGCGCCAGCGGGATCGGCAAGAACCGGCCGTCACGCGGGATCACGCGCCGCGCCGCCGCGCGCGGCGGCAGCGCCTCGACGCGCTGCAGCGTGTCGGCGATGAGCGCGTCGACGAGCGGGCCGCGCTCCGAGCGGCCGGCCCAGTCCACGGCCGTCGCCACCCGATCTTCCAGGCCCCACGCCCGGTCCGCCAGCCGCGCGGCGTCGGCCACCGAGGTGCGCTTGATCCCGCCCCACAACGCGCCGCCCAGCGCGCCCACGGCCACGACGCCGCCGGCCAGCAGCGGGGCCCAGCCGGCCAGCGCCGCCTTGAAGGCCAGCAACAGCACCGCGACGAGGCAGGCCCAGAACGCGCCCCGCAGTGCGTAGTGCTCGATGCGCCGGCGCCGTACCTGCGCGGCGACGCGACGGACGAGACGCTCCAGCGTGTCCGAACTCGCCATCAATCCCTCCCGCGTCAGCGGACGAAGGCTTCCTTGCCCTGGACGGTGACCGCCTCGGCGCGCTCCACGACCTGGCCGACCAGGGTGTCGGTGTCGACGCCCTCGGCCTCGCCCTCGAAGTTCAAGATGATCCGGTGCCGCAGCGCCGGCGCGGCGAGCGCTCGCAGGTCGTCGACGCTGACGTTGAAGCGGCCCTGGGTCAGCGCTCGGACCTTGGCGCCCAGCACCAGCGCCTGGGCGCCGCGCGGGCTGGCGCCGTAGCGGATGAAACGCCGTGCCGACTCCGGCGAGTGCTCCCACATCGGATGCGTGGCCATGATGATCGTGGAGGCCAGTGCCCGCACGTGGTCGGCGATCGGCACCTCGCGGATCAGCTCGCGAAAAGCCAGGACGTTGCTCCCGCTCATCACGCGCTCGACCCTCACCGGCCGTACCTGGGTGGTGCGGTCGATGATGGCGTTGAGCTCTTCGATGGCGGGGTAGCGCACGCGCAGCTTGAACAGGAAGCGGTCGAGCTGTGCCTCCGGCAGCGGATAGGTGCCTTCCATCTCGATCGGGTTCTGGGTGGCCAGCACGAAGAAGGGGCTGGGCAGCGGCCGGGACGCGCCGCCGGTGGTCACCGAGGCCTCCTGCATCCCCTCGAGCAGCGCCGACTGGGTCTTGGGCGTGGCCCGGTTGATCTCGTCCGCCAGCAGAATGTGGGCGAAGATCGGTCCCTGCTGGAACTGGAAGTGCTTACGGCCGTCGGCGTCCTCCACGATGATGTTGGTGCCGATGATGTCGGCCGGCATCAGGTCCGGAGTGAACTGAATCCGCGAAAACGACAGTTCCAGTCCTTCCGCCAGCGTCTTGACCAGCAGCGTCTTGCCGAGACCCGGCGCGCCCTCCAGGAGGACGTGCCCGCCCGCGAACATTCCGATGAGCACGTGGTCGATGATCTCTCGGTGGCCCACGATGACCTTCTCGACCTCGGCCCGGAGCCCCTCGAACGCGGCGATGAAGTCCTGAACTCGCGTGTCCTGGGTCATGGACACTCCTCTCACGTGCCGGCGCGTCGGCGCCAATCACGTCGCCATTATAGAGACCAGGGGAAGCCCCTTCCAGGGGCGATCCCGCGAACCTCCGGTCGTCGAGCACCGTGCAAGCGGCACGCCACGGACGCCATCGATCAAGAGTACGCCCGCGGGTCCCACAACCGTGCTTCTTCGTGCCCGGCAAACCGGCAACCGACGAGCGCTGCAAACGAAACCGGCAGGGCGAGCAGGAACGGTCAGGCTGACGCCACGACGAGGAGGTGTCGATAGACGTCCCAGTAGCCGTTCGTCTCGCGCGTCGCGGGAAACTCGTGCTCGACGAGCGCGCGGCCGGCGGTCCCGAGCCGCGCGCGCAGCGCCGGATCGCCGGCGAGCCGCGCGGCCAGGACGCCGAGCTCGCCGGCGTCGCGGTAGAGCAGGCCGGTGACGTCGTGGGTGATGAGCGCGCGATTCGCCGGGATATCCGAGGCGAGGACGGCACGCCGCAGCGCCAGCGCCTCCAGCACGCTGTTCGCCATGCCGCCCTCGGACACGGAGCAGTTGAGCACGACGTCGGCCTGGGCCAGCAGCGAGGCCATCTGCGTGTGCGGCACGGAGCCCAGGAGCCGCGCCCACGGACGGGGCTCGAGCTCGCGGCGCAGCGCCTCGCCCTCGGCGGGGTCGAGCATCGGGCCCACGTAGGCCAGGCGCACCCGCGCGTCGCGGGCCGCCAGCGAATCGAGCGGCGCCAGCGGTGCGCGCGGGGCCTTGACCCGACGGATCCCCGCCGGCAGCACGAACAGCAGGCGATCGGCCGGCAGCGTCCAGCGCGCCGCCAGGTCGAAGGGTGCCGTGGCGCCGAACCGGACCGCCTGCGGGACGACGACGAAGCGCGGGCGCGTGTCCGGCAGCACGGCGGTGACGCGCTCGACGATGGAGGCGTGAAACGCCGTGATGGTGGCGGCTCCCTCCAGCACGCGACGCACCAGTGGCGCGTGGTCGGGATCGAGCAGGTCGTGGTTGGCGTCCGTGCCGGTGAGCGTGACGACCAGCGGGACCTCCAGGCGCCGTGCGAGCTTCAGGCCCAGCCGCCCGGTCCGGTGCGCGTGAAAGGCGTGGATCAGCCCCGGCCGGAAGGCCTCGATGGCCCCGACGACGGCTGCTTCGTCCTGGGCCGATGCATCCCAGACCCGGAGGTCGGCGCCGCGCTCCCGGAGGCCGTGCGCCACCCGCTCGACGGTCACGGCGTTGCCCCGGCGGGACAGCGGAGCGAACGGAGCCAGGATCGCCACGCGGGCCATGGCCCAGCATACCCCACGGCGACGAGCTGACCGGCTGGACGCCGCCGTGTGAATCGACGGCGGTCAGTCCAGCATCAATCTATAATGAAGCCCGATGTCAGGCTGTGGGTCCGGAGGGGCCTCGGACATGGAATGCCGGCAAATCGCCGAGCTGCTGGGTGACTATCTGGACGGTTCCCTGGCCCGCGAGACCCGCGAGTTGATCGACTTCCACATCGACGGCTGCGCCCCCTGCGTGGCGTTCCTCAATACGTACCGAGGTACCGTCGATGCCGCGCGCAAGCTGCCTGACGTCGCCATCCCCCCCGAGCTGAAGAAGCGACTCCTGACCGTCCTCAAGACCACCAAGCCCCCGTCCCGCGCGTAGGATCCTACGCGACTTCCTTCGAGGTGATGGTGTAGCGGAACGTCGTCGGGTCGAGGCTGTCCTTGCGGCCCTCGTCGGTCTCAACCTGCGGGTACATCAGGAAGGGCACCGCCTTGCCGGGCGAGCCGGGCAGCTTCACGTCGTGGGCGTAGTTGTACGCGAGCCAGTTCATCTCCCACGCCCCGAACAGCTTGCCGCGCGCCTTCAGCACGGCCGGATCGGTGAGCGGGATGGAGCCGCCCGGCTTCTCCTCCAGCACCACCTTGCGCACGTCGGCGGGATCGACCGGCACCCAGCCGTAGCCGGTGAGGTAGACCTCGGCGCGGCAGTGCTGGGCCTTGCTGATGTCGCCGCTCTTGCCGAGGCTCTTGAAGGTCGCGGAGTCGGCGCAGCGCACGCCGTAGACGTCCCGGGCCGGCAGCCCGGCCGCCCGGGCCAGCCCGACGTAGAGGGCGTTCAGGTCGGCGCACTTGCCGCCCAGGTATTTCGTCTCCAGCATCGTCTTGATGTCGCCCAGGCCGCAGCCCCTCACCTTGGGATCGCGGAAGGTGTTGTCGACGATCCACTCGTAGATGGCGCGCGCCTTGGCCACCTCGGTCGTTTGGCCGCTGACGATCTGCTGCGAGGTCTCGAGCACGAGACCGTCAATCGGGATCAGCGTCGTCGGCTCCAGGAACTTCCCCAGGACCGCGGGATCCTCCGCGGCAGCGCCGGCCGGGGGCTTGGTGAGGTCGATGAACCGATCACGGGCCGAGAACCGGCTGGTGACCTCGATGACGGGCGCCTTCTCGGTGCCCGGCCACTCCGCGTAGACGAAGCCGGCGTTGTACTTGTCGTCGCGGGCTGCGCGCATCGTCGTCGCGTTGCCCTTCCAGGTGTCGCCCGAACGCTTGAAGTAGTCGGTGTCGGCCAGCAGCGGTACCGGCACCCAGGCGCGCGTCACGCCGGACGGCACCGCCGGCTCGATCCGCGTGACGATCTCGAACGTGCGCCACCGCGCGTCGGACTGCGCGAAGGCCTGGCGTCCCGGCCTCGGCAGCCCGGTCAGGGCCAGCCCGGCCGAGACGCCGAGCCCATGCGTGAGAAAGCTTCGTCGGTTCATGTTCCCTCCGTGGAAACGAGACTGGATGCCGCAGTGTGATGGGAGCCAAGCGTAGCGGGATTCGACACGAACACCAATCGGCAGCCGCGATGCTCGCAGCTCTCAGCGATTGGCGCCGCCGATCAGCGGTGGGTCAGGCGCGAACGCGGATCACGGGCTCGGCCAGCACCTCGCCGATCTCCGCGCAGGTCTCGCCCGCGGCGGCGAAGGCCCCGAGCACCCCGCCCGCCCGGTCGGGGGCGATCGAGAAGAGCAGCCCACCGGAGGTCTCCGCTTCCGTCAGCATCCCGACGACGGCGGCCGGGACCGCGGGATCGATCTGCAGGCGGACGCCGAACGCGGTGTCGAGGTAGCCCCGGTTGCGCGTCATCCCACCGCTGAAGTTGCCCGCCTCGGCCAGCGCCCGGGCGCCCGGCAGCAGCGGCAGCCGCGCGGCCGACAGCGCGATCCCGGCCCCCGAGGCCTGGACCATCTCGGAGGCGTGGCCGAGCAGGCCGAAGCCCGTGATGTCGGTGGCCCCGATTGCGCCGAACTGGGCGGCCACTCGAGCGGCCACGCGGTTCAGACGCAGCATGCTGCGCACCGCGCCCTCGAGGACCTCGGGCGAGGTCTTCTCGTTCTTGGCGGCGGTCGTGACGACACCGGTGCCGAGCGGCTTGGACAGGAAGAGCCGGTCGCCCGGCCGCAGCCCCCCCTTGATCAGCACGCGGTCGGGATGCACGCGGCCGGTGACGCACAGGCCGTACTTGGGCTCGGCGTCGACCACCGTGTGGCCGCCACCGATGACGCCGCCGGCCTCGGCCACCTTGTCGGCCCCGCCGCGGAAGACCTCGGTGATGATCGCCTTGTCGAAGTCGCGCGGAAAGCCCGCGACGGCCAGCGCGAAGAGCACCTCGCCGCCCATGGCGTACACGTCGGACATCGCGTTGACCGCCGCCACCGCGCCCCACGTCCACGGGTCGTCTACCACCGGCGGGAAGAAGTCGACGGTCTCGACGATGGCCAGGTCGGCCGACAGCCGGTAGACGGCGGCGTCGTCGGCTCGCCCGAGGCCGACGATCAGGTTCCGCTCGGCCTCGGCCGACAGGCCGGACGGGCGCCTCAGTCCCGCGAGCACCTCCTGGAGATCTCCAGGAGCCATCTTGGACGCTCAGCCGGCACAGGAGGCGTAGGAGGTCAGGCGGATGCGCGGGGCGGGATCCATGGGGCTTTACGACGGCCGGAGTGCGAGGTGAGATTCCACGAAGGACAGGAACGCCTGGGCCAGGGGCGAGCGGCTGCGGTCGCGGTGCGTGATGAGGTGGAAGGCGCGCGTCACCATGAGATCGCGGATCTTCACACAGGCCAGCAGGCGGGCCCGACACTCGTCCTCCACCGCCCGCCGCGAGATGACCGAGACGCCCACGCCCGCGCGCACCGCCTGCTTCACCGCCTGGGTCGAGGCGATCTCACCGACGATGCGAAAGGCCGCGAGGTCGAGCCCCACGCCCTCCAGCGCCTGCTCGAACGTCTCGCGGGAGCCCGAGCCGCGCTCGCGCACGATCATGGGCTCCTGACGCAGGTCGTCGAGCGACACCGTCTTGCGGCCCGCCCACGGGTGCTCGCCACCGACCACCAGCACCAGCTCGTCGGCCATGAGCTGGCGCGCCTCCAGCGCCCGCGAGGTGGGCGTGGCGCCGACGACGCCGATCTCGACGCGACCGTCCTCCACCCACGACGTCACCTCGCGGCTGGAGCCGATCAGCAGCGAGATGCGCACATCGGAATACTTCCCGCGGAACGCCCCGATGACCTCGGGCATCACGTACTCGCCCGGAATCGTCGAGCCGCCGATCGTCAGCTCGCCGCTCACCCGACCCTGGAACTGCTCGATTGCCTGCGAGGCCTCGCGCGAGAGCGCCAGGATGCGCCGCGCGTAGCCGAGCAGCAGCGTGCCGGCACGGGTGGGCGTGGTGCCGCGCCCGAGCCGGTCGAGCAGCTGCACGCCCAGCTCGTCTTCCAGGGCGCGCACGTGCTCGGAGACGGTCGGCTGGGTCAGGAAGAGCGCCTCGGCCGCGCGGGAGAAGCTGCCGATCTCGGCGACCTTCACGAAGATTTCGAGGCGACGCAGGTCCATCAAGCACGAAGGGCCCTGGCGGGCCCTTCGCGACGCGGGAGCGTCATGCGCGAGCGGGAGGGATCAGTGGCAGCCGCACCCGCCGCCACCACAGCACCCCCCGCCGCTCGACATGCTCGAGGCCACCGGGCTGGGATTGGCGCCGATGCCGAGCCCGAACACCGAGAGCTTGCGGGTGATGTCGCCGCTGGCACACGTCGGGCAGGCGACCTTGGTGGAGACACCGGGCACGTACGTCTCGAAGTCCTTGCCGCAACCGCGGCAGCGGTACTCATAGATCGGCATCGACTCACTGGCCTCCGCGCTGGACGTAGCTCTTGACGAACTCCTCGGCGTTCTCCTCGAGGATGTCGTCGATCTCGTCCAGGAGCTTGTCGATGTCTTCCTTGATCTTCTTGCCCTTCTTGGCCACCTCGGGATTGGCGGCGGCGCCGTCGCCCCCGCCCTCGGACGGCTTGGTCGGCCGCGTTTCTTTCCTCTTCTGTTCTGCCATGACGCCCTCCAGCGGGATCGGAGACGGTGTCTACGACCGGCCGATGACCCCGCGTGTCAATTCTAACTGATGGCCGGGAGGCCGCAATACCTTTGCGAGCCCCGGGCCTACCGCTTGAAGTGCTTGCTCAGGCTCAGCGTCTGGTGCTGGTAAGAGGAGCGCAGCCCCACGCCGTACACCCGCCCCGGCCGGCTGCGCACCCGCTCGAACCACACCTTGAAGGACGTCTGGCCGTCGTACACCAGGAACGGGACCTCCCGGGCCCGTACCTCCATAACCACCTTGGTGCCCAGCACGCTCCCGTCGCCGAACCCGAAGCCCGGATCGAAGAAGCCCGCGTAGTGCGTGCGAATCTCCCCCGCCCCGGCATCGTACACGACCATCTCCGCGGCGAACTCCGGCGGCACCCGAATGCGCTCCTTGGAGACGAGGATATAGAAGCGGTTGGCCTCCAGGATGTAGGCGTCGCGGCTCGGCCGCTTGATCGGCTCCCAGAACTCGGCGGGATCGTAGTGGCCCACCCGCGCCAGGTCCACCGCGGGCGGGTTGGCATGGGCCCGGTAGCCGATGATCCCGTCGGTGGCCCGACCGGAGAGGTCGACGCCCATGCAGAGCCCGTCGTTGAAGGCCGCCTGGGCCAGCGGGACCGGCCGGTCGTCATCGTGGTAGAGCAGCGGCTCGGTCGCGTAGATCTCCCGCAGCCGGTCGTCCGATATCGTGCCGTCGCCCACCAGCAAGCGGAGCTGATTGAGCGAGGCGCCGGCGTGCACGCGCACGGGAAAGGACTGCGGCGAGATCTCCAGGTAGAGACGGCCGTGGTAGCCGGGCGCGATCTCGTCGAAGCGTGGCGTGCGGTCGGTGATGACGCGCGTGAAGATGTCGAGCCGGCCGGTCGTGCTCTTGGGGTTGGAGCGACCCCGCACCTGGGGCGGCAGCGCCAGCGACTCGAGCAGCGGAACGAGATAGACGGAGCCGCGCTGCAGCGTCACCCCCTCGGCGAGCGAGAGGCGGTCGATGACGAGATCGCCGTCGCCGTCGAGGCGATCCTGCACCGGCTCGCGGAAGGGCAGGAAGCTCGCGCGCAGCTGATAGGCGACGGGGCCGAGACGCAGGTCGAGGCTGGCAGGCTGGAACTGCTCGTCGGCCGGCGGCACCGGGGCGGTGATCCAGCCGGCGGCGACCGCCGCGCGTAGCTCGTGGTCCGGCAGCACCCCGGCGCCGGAGACGCGATCAGCTGCCGCGCGGGCCTCGGTCATCCCGCCCACTTAGCACCGCTCGCGCCCGGCCGTCAAGGCGACGGCCGACGCCCCGCAGGCTGCGCAAAAAGGTCCAGATGCGAGGCGGCGCCCGAAGGCCGCACGCGAGGCGTACTCCCTGTACGTTGAGCGTGCGGCCGAGGGCGCCAACGAAGCAGATGGGCCTTTTTCCGCAGCCTGCTAGCCCTCGCGGCTCACCGCGCCCTCGGTGTCGACGGCGAACGCCCAGGCCCGCCCGCGCACGCCCGCCGCGGCCAGCGCGCCCTCCATCGAGCGCGCGACGAGGTCGGCGTCGTCGCGCACGGCGGCCAGCAGCGAGGGACCGGCGCCGGACAGCACGCAGCCCAGCGCGCCGGCCGCACGAGCGGCGTCGGCGACGGCCGGCATCCACGGGAAGAGGCGGAGGCGGTAGGGCTGGTGCAGCCGGTCGTCGAGCGCGGTGCCCAGCACGTCCAGCCGGCCCGACTGCAGGCCGGCCAGCAACAGGCAGGCCCGCTGCACGTTGAAGACCGCATCGGCCCGCGGCACCGAGTCCGGCAGCACCGCGCGCGCCTCGGCGGTGGCGCTGGTGATCTCGGGGACGAGCACCACCCAGCGGACCGTACCCGGCACCGGCAGCGAGACCGTGGCGATGCGGCCGTCGCCGATCGCGCACGACACGGTGAGCCCGCCCAGGAGCGCCGCCGCAACGTTGTCGGGATGCCCCTCGGCGCGCGCGGCCAGGGCCAGGAGCGCCTCGCGCGAGAGCGGCGAGCCGAGCAGCGCGTTGCCGGCGACGAGACCGCCGACCCACGCCGCCGCGCTGGAGCCGAGGCCTCGCGCGGTGGGCACGCGGTTCAGGCACGTCAGCGCGACGCCTGTGAACGGGCGCCCGGCCGCCTCGTAGGCCTGCCGCACGCCTCGCGCGACGACGTTGTTGGCCCCGGGCGGCAGCCGCGCGGCACCCTCGCCCTCGATCGTCACGCTCACGGTATCGGCCTCGACCGCCGTCACCTCGTTGTAGAGGGCCAGCGCCAGCCCGAGCGCGTCGAAGCCGGGACCGAGGTTGGCCGAGGTGGCGGGAACGCGAACGTGAACGCGCACCGGCCCGCTCAGAGACGTCGCAGGAGCCACTCCGGGGTGAGCGAGATCGCCCAGGAGTTGAGGATGACGTACCAGTTCATCAGCACGAGGACGCCGACCGCGACCAGCAGCACGCCGGCCCCCCGCTCGACCACCGGGATGAACGGCCGGTAGCGCTTGAAGAACTTCAGGAACGAGCCGAGCGCCAGCGCCGAGACCAGGAACGGCACGCCGAGACCGGCGGAGTACGCGACCAGCAGCCCGACGCCGCGCTGCACGGTCTCGGCGGTGCCGGCCAGCGAGAGGATCGCGCCCAGGATGGGGCCCACACACGGCGTCCAGCCGATGGCGAAGGTGACGCCGACCAGGAACGAGCCGATGAAGCCCGCCGGCTTCTCCTGGATCTGCCACTGCTGGGTGCGGGCGAAGATGCCCACCTTGAGCAGACCGGCGATGTAGAGACCGAAGACGATGATCAGCAGGCCGCCCAGGCGCCGGATCCAGTCGCGGTACTGGAACAGCACCTGGCCCGCCGCGCTGAACGAGGCGCCCAGGGCGACGAACACCACCGAGAAGCCGAGCACGAAGGTGATCGCGTGCAGCAGCACCCGCCGGCGGGCGGCGGGGGTGAGGTCGGTCGAGAGGTCGGCCACCGACATGCCGGTGATGAACGACAGGTACGAGGGGAACAGCGGCAGCACGCACGGCGACAGGAACGAGAACAGCCCCGCGCTGAACGCCACCACCACCCCGAGCGAGGCGCCCGCGGTCACGGCTCGCGCGCCATCCCCTCGACCACCGAGTGGGCGGCGTCGCCGTCCCAGTGGCGCGGCCCGATCGCCAGCGCGGCGAGGTTGCCGTCGCGTCCCACGAGGAAGCTCGAGGGCAGGGCGCGCACGGCGTAGCCGTTGGCCAGGTCCATCCGGGGATCGAGCCCGATCGCGAACGTGAGCTTGTGGTCGGCGACGAAGGGGCCGATCTTCTTCGGGTCGGCGTCGACCGAGACCGCCACCAGCGTGAAGCCCGCCTCCTTCTGCCGCTGGTACAGCCGCTCCATGGCCGGCATCTCCTCCAGGCACGGCGGGCACCACGTCGCCCAGAAGTTGATCATGACGACCTTGCCCCGGTGCTGCGAGAGCCGGAACGTGCCGCCGCCCGGCGTGGCGAGCGTGAAGTCCTCGGCCAGCTTCACCCGCGAGGGCCGGATGAGGTCCAGATCCTTCATCGCCTCGGCCAGCGGCAGGACCTTGCCGCTTCGGTTCCGCACGGGCGGGGCCGGCGCGGGGGCGGGCGGCGTCGCCGGCGGCGGCGCGGCAGCGGGCCTCGAGGAGGCATCGGCGGCGTGCCGTGGTGGGCCAGCGAAGAAGCCGACGGCCGCCGCGGCGATGACGAGTGCTAAGACGATCACGACGGCTGCCAGCGGTCGCATTGAATCATGCGCAGTATACCTCTAATATTGCGCCACCCTTGATGAGGCCGACGCGTGCCCGGCCCTTGACGATCGTCGCCGACGACCTCACCGGCGCCTGCGACACCGGCGCGTTGTTCGCCGGCCGCGGAGCCGTTCCGGTCAGCGTGTGGCCGCGACGCGCCGTCGAGGCCGTCGTGCGCGTGGTCGACACCGAGAGCCGCGGCGCCCCGCCTGAGGAGGCCGCCGACCGCGTGACGCTCGTCGCGGCCCGCGCCCGCTCGGGATTCTGGTTCAAGAAGATCGACTCCACGCTGCGCGGCCCGATCGGCCCCGAGGTGGACGCGCTCATGCGCGCGATCGGCGCCACCACGGCCATCGTGTGCCCGGCCTTCCCCGCCCAGCGCCGGGTCGTGCTCGACCGCGTGCTGCTGGTGGGCGGCGTGCCGGTCGCCGAGACACCGATCGCGCGCGACCCGCACTTCTCGGGCGGCAGCTCGAGCGTCGTCGACGTGCTGCGGCCGCGCCTGGATCGCGCGCTGGCCTGGGTGCCGATCGATCAGCTCCGCGCCGGCTTCGAGGCGCTCTCGGCCCGGCTGCGGCGCCTGTCGGGCACGGTGATCGTCGCCGACGCCGAGACGGACGCCGACCTCGACGGGCTCGTCGACGCCGCGCTCGCCGTCACGCCGTCGCCGCTGCTGGTCGGCGCCGCCGGCCTGGCCCGCGCATTGGCGGCGCGGCTGGGGCTGCTCGGCGAGCGCGTCGAGCTGCCGGGGGGCGCGCGCTGGCTGGTCGTCGCCGGCAGCCTGCATCCGGCGACGCGCCGCCAGGTCCGCGAGGCGCGCGCCGCCGGACTCACGGTGCTGGCCACGCCCGAGCGTCCCACCGCCGATCGCGAGGAGGCGATCGCCCGTCTGATCGAGCAGGCCATCGCGGCGCTGCAGCGCGAGCCGTGGGACCTGCTGATCGTCACCGGCGGCGAGACCGCGGTGGCGCTGTGGACCGCGCTCGGCGCCGAGCGCCTGGATCTGATCGGCGTGCCGGCGCCGGGGCTGGCGCTGGGCCAGCTTCGCGTGCCCGGTCGTGAACCCCTGGCCGTGCTCACCAAGGCCGGCGGCTTCGGGCCGCCGGACCTGCTCGTGTCGCTGCAAAAGGAGACGGTCGCATGAGGCGTCCGGTACTGGGCGTGACGATGGGCGATCCCGCCGGCGTGGGGCCCGAGATCATCGCGCGGGCCGCCGCCGAGCCGGCGGTGCGGGCGGCATGCCGTCCGCTGGTGATCGGCGCCGCCTCGGCGATGCGCGAAGCCGTGGCGCTGGTCGGCAACGCGCTGACCGTGCACAGCGTGGCCCGCGTGGCCGACTGCCGCTGGGCCGACGGCACCGTGGAGGTCCTGGACCTGGGCAACGTCGACATGACGGCGCTGCCCCGCTGCGAGGTCAGCGCGGCGGCCGGCCGCGCCGCCTACGAGTACATCGAGCGGGCCGTGCGACTGGCCCAGGCGGGCGAGATCGACGCCATCGTCACCGCGCCCGTCAACAAGGAGGCGCTGGCCGCGGCCGGCGTGCGCCACTCCGGCCACACCGAGATCCTGGCCGAGCTGAGCGACACGCGCGACTTCGCCATGCTGCTCATGGGCAAGGCGCTGAAGGTCATCCACGTGACGACCCACGTGGCGCTGCGCCGCGTGCCCGACCTGGTCACGCGCGAGCGCGTGCTCAAGACCATCCGGCTCGCGCACAAGACGCTCGTCGACCTCGGCCAGCCGCACGGCCGCATCGCGGTGGCCGGCCTCAATCCGCACGCCGGCGAGGACGGCCTCTTCGGCGACGAGGAGCAGCTGGCGATCCTGCCCGCGATCGAGGCAGGACGGGCCGAGGGTCTGCGCATCACGGGGCCGCTGCCCGCCGACACGCTGTTCTCGCGGGCGCGCGGCGGCGAGTTTGATATCGTCGTCGCCATGTATCACGACCAGGGCCACATCCCCGTCAAGACACTTGGCTTCGAGTACGACGCGGCCTCGAAGAAGTGGACCGGCCTCTCCGGCGTCAACGTCACGGTTGGCCTGCCGTTCCTGCGCGTCTCCGTCGATCACGGCACCGCGTTCGACCGGGCGTGGAAGGGCATCGCCAACCACGAGTCGATGGTCGAGGCCCTGGACGTGGCGACGGTGATGCTCGCGAGTGCCGCTCAGCCGGCTCGCCACGCCGATGGCCCGCCCGAGCAGGGCGTGGCTCCGTAGCCAATACTTCGCTGGGAGTCTCCAATGGACGAGCGCGACATTCGCAGCCTGATCGCCGACGTGCAGACCGGACGCCTGAGCCGCCGCCGCTTCGTGCAGACGATGGTGGGGCTCGGGCTCACCGCGCCGCTGGCGGCGCAGATGCTCACCGCCTCCGGCGTCGCCGCCCAGCCCCGGACGTCGATCTTCACGCCGACCCGGCGGGGCGGCGGCGGCCCCCTGAGGGTGCTGTGGTGGCAGGCACCGACCCTCCTGAACCCGCACTTCGCCACCGGCACCAAGGATCAGGACGGCGCCCGCGTGTTCTTCGAGCCGCTGGCCGGCTACGACCCCGACGGTGGCCTGGTCCCGGTCCTGGCCACCGACGTCCCCACCGTGGACAACGGCGGCCTCGGCCGCGACGGCACCTGGGTCGTGTGGAACCTCAAGAAGGGCGTGCAGTGGCATGACGGCAAGCCCTTCACCGCCGACGACGTGATCTTCAACTGGGAGTACGCCGCCGATCCGGCCACCGCTGCGGTGACGGTCGGCGCCTACCGCGACATCGACCGGATCGAGCGGCTGAGCGATCACAGCGTCAAGCTGGTCTTCAAGCAGCCCACGCCATACTGGTACGAGGCCTTCTGCCAGAACCGCGGGCTGATCCCCAAGCACCTGTTCAGCGCCTACAAGGGCGACAAATCGCGCGAGGCGCCCGCCAACCTCAAGCCGGTGGGCACCGGGCCCTACAAGTTCGTCGACTTCAGGCCCGGCGACATCGTCCGCGGAGAGATCAACCCGAGCTACCACGTGCCGAACCGGCCCTTCTTCGACACCTTCGAGATGAAGGGCGGCGGCGACGCCGCCTCGGCCGCCCGTGCGGTGTTGCAGACCGGCGAGTACGACTTCGCCTGGAACATGCAGGTCGAGGACGACGTCCTCCGCCGGCTCGAGCAGGGCGGCAAGGGCCGCGCGGAAATCTATCCGACGGGCGGCATCGAGCACATCCAGTGCAACTTCGCCGACCCCACCCGCGAGGTGGACGGCGAGCGGTCCAGCCTGAAGACGACGCATCCGACGCTGTCGGATCCGGCCGTGCGCCAGGCGCTCGCCGTGCTGGTGGATCGCGGGTCGATCGCCGAGCAGATCTACGGGCGCACCGGCCAGGCGACCGCGAACTACCTGAACGCGCCGTCGCGGTACTACTCGCGCACCACGCGCTGGGAGTTCACCGTCGAGAAGGCCAACCAGATCCTCGACGCGGCCGGGTACAAGCGCGGCGCCGACGGCGTCCGCGCCAAGGACGGCAAGCGGCTGAAGTTCCTGTTCCAGACCTCCACGAACGCGCCCCGGCAGAAGACGCAGGCCATCGTCAAGCAGGCGTGCGCGAAGGCCGGCATCGAGATCGAGATCAAGTCGGTCGTCGCCTCGGTCTTCTTCGCCTCCGATCCCGCCAACCCCGACACCTATCCGCACTTCTACGCGGATCTACAGATGTACAACACCTCGACCGGCGTCGATCCGCTGTGGGGCATGCGCGTGTTCATCTCCCCGGAAGCCGCCACCAAGGACAACAAGTGGTCGGGACGGAACACCACGCGCTGGCGGAACGACGACTACGACCGGCTGTGGAAGGCCGCCGAGACGGAGATGGACCCGGTCAAGCGCGCGGCCCAGTTCATCCGGATGAACGACATGGTTATCCAGCATGGCGTCATGATCCCGGTCAACTGGCGCAACGGCGTCGCCGCCGTCGCGACCCGGCTGCGCGGCACCGACCTGACCGGATGGGACTCCAACATGTGGCGGCTTCCGTACTGGCACAAGGTCTGACCGGTCTTGACAGCGCCGCAGCCTCGAACCTATAACGACCACCACAAGGCTGAACCACCACAAGCCTAGCCCTCCCCGGGTAGTCGCGTCTGCCGGGGGGTGCCACGAGGTGAGCTCCACCCCGGTAGTCGCGTCTACCGGGGGGTGCCACGAGGTGAGCCCTACCCCCGTTGTCGCTTCTGCTGGGGGGTGCGTTAGGGGGGAGCGGCACCGCTCCCCCCTAACTTAAAGAGAGGACCGCAATGGACGAGCGTGAACTCAGGACGTTGATCGACGAGGTGAAGGGCGGCCGGCTGAGCCGCCGGAGCTTCGTGCAGACCATGATCGGCCTGGGGCTGACGGCCCCGCTGGCCGCGCAGATGCTGGCCTCGGCCGGCGTCGCTCAGGCCCAGCCAAAGTTGGCCTACAAGCCGACCAAGCGCGGGGGCGGCGGCCCGCTGAAAGTGTTGTGGTGGCAGGGCGCCACCCTGCTGAACCCCCACTTCGCCACCGGCACCAAGGACCAGGATGGCTCGCGGATCTTCTACGAGCCCCTGGCCTCGTGGGACCCCGACGGCAACCTCGCCCCTACGCTCGCCACGGAGATCCCGACCGTGCAGAACGGCGGTGTCGCCAAGGACGGCAAGTCGGTCACCTGGCACCTCAAGAAGGGCGTGGTCTGGCACGACGGCAAGCCGTTCACGGCCGACGACTGCGTGTTCACCTGGGAGTACTGCGCCGATCCGGCGACCGCGTCGGTGTCGATCGGCACCTACAAGGACGTGAAGGTCGAGAAGGTCGATAGCCACACGGTCAAGGTCGTCTTCGCCAAGCCGACCCCGTTCTGGGCCGACGCCTTCGTCGGCGTGCGCGGCATGATCATCCCCAAGCACCTGTTCGGGGCGTTCAAGGGCGACAAGTCGCGCGAGGCGCCGACCAACCTCAAGCCCGTCGGCACCGGCCCCTACCGCTTCGTGGACTTCAAGCCGGGCGACATCGTGCGGGGCGAGCTGAACCCGACCTACCACATGCCCAACCGCCCGTACTTCGACACCATCGAGATGAAGGGCGGCGGCGACGCCGTGTCGGCGGCGCGGGCCGTCATCCAGACCGCCGAGTTCGACTACGCCTGGAACATGCAGGTCGAGGACGACATCCTCAAGCGTCTGGAGCAGGGCGGCAAGGGCCGGGCCGACATCGTGGCCGGCGGCAACATCGAGCACATCCAGTGCAACTTCACCGACCCCAACAAGGACGTCGACGGTGAGCGTTCCAGCGTCAAGACCATGCACCCCAGCCTCACCGACCCGGCCGTCCGCCAGGCCCTCAACCTGCTGGTCGACCGCGCCTCGGTGCAGGAGCAGATCTACGGCCGCACCGGCCTCGCCACCGCCAACTTCCTGAACGCGCCCTCCAAGTTCGTATCCAAGGCCACCAAGTGGGAGCTCAACGTCGACAAGGCCAACCAGATCCTGGAAGCGGCCGGCTGGAAGAAGGGCGCCGACGGCATCCGGGCCAAGGACGGCAAGAAGCTGAAGTTCCTCTACCAGACCTCGATCAACCAGCCGCGCCAGAAGACGCAGGCCATCGTCAAGCAGGCGGCGGCCAAGGCCGGCATCGAGATGGAGCTGAAGTCGGTGACGGCCTCGGTCTTCTTCTCCTCCGACGTGGCCAACCCCGACACCTACTCGCACTTCTACACCGACATCCAGATGTACACGACCACCATGACCCAGCCCGACCCCGAGCTGTTCATGAACCAGTTCACCTCGTGGGAGATCGCCTCCAAGGACAACAAGTGGCAGGGGCGGAACATCACGCGCTGGAAGAGCGAGGAGTACGACAAGCTCTACCGCCAGGCCGAGTCGGAGCTGGACCCGGTCAAGCGCGCCGCCATGTTCGTGAAGATGAACGAGATGGTCATCCAGCACGTCGTCGTCATCCCCGTGGTGTTCCGCCCCCGCGTGACCGCGGTCAGCAACGCGCTCCGCATGGAGCAGAGCGGCTGGGACTCCGACTTCTGGAATCTCCAGAACTGGTACAAGGAAGCCTAGGGGCGTCCGAGGGGCGGCGGAGCGC
This sequence comes from Methylomirabilia bacterium, assembly GCA_041499965.1. GTDB lineage: Bacteria > Methylomirabilota > Methylomirabilia > Rokubacteriales > CSP1-6 > AR5. The sequence goes on along the minus strand of JBGQLG010000037.1, from coordinate 3,837 downwards.
ACGGCATGTCCAAGTACGTGCTCCGCCGCGTCCTCATCGCCATTCCCGCCCTCGCCGGCATCAGCCTCATCCTGTTCACCATCCTGGCCATGGCGCCGGGGGACCCCTTCGAGGAGCTGGCCACCAATCCCAACGTGCCGGCCGAGGTGCGCGCCAACCTCCGCGCGAAGTTCGGCCTCGACGACCCGATCGCGATTCGCTATGTGCGCTGGTTCGGCGCGATGCTGCACGGCGACTGGGGCTTCTCGTTCGCCAGCCGCGTGAACGTGGACACGCTGATCCTCCAGCGGCTGCCCACGTCGCTCTTCGTCCTCGGCTCCGCCCAGCTGCTGGCCATCCTGGTCGCGATCCCCATCGGCACGCTGTCGGCGGTCCGGCCCTACTCGATCCTGGACCAGGTCGCCACCACGCTGGCCTTGATCGGCTTCTCGCTGCCCACGTTCTTCACCGGACTCCTGTTCATCCTGTTCTTCTCGATCTATCTCGACTGGCTGCCGTTCATCTACCGGGCCGACATCAGCGCGAGCGGCTGGCGGTGGTGGTGGGAGCACGCCCGGCAGACCATCATGCCGGTGGCCGTGCTCGGCCTCTTCCAGGGCGCCGCCCTCACCCGCTTCGTCCGCGCGGCCGTCCTCGACGTCATCCGCCTGGACTACGTCAACACGGCACGGGCCAAGGGCCTGTCGGAGTGGGTGACGGTCCTCAAGCACGCCGTCCGCAACGCGCTGGTGCCGGTGGTCACCCTGATGGCCCTGCAGATCCCCACCATCTTCACCGGCGCCGTCATCACCGAGCAGATCTTCCGGGTGCCGGGGATCGGCTCGCTGCTGATCAGCGCGATCCTGGCCAACGACACGCCGGTGATCATGGCCATCACCTTCGTGTTCGCCTGCCTCGTCGTGCTCTTCAACCTGATCGCCGATCTGCTGTACGGCTGGCTCGATCCCCGGATCAGCTACCGCTGATGGCCCGCGCGCTGCCCTCGGAGACCCTCGCCAACGACGTGCCGGCGCCGGCGCGCCGGGCCGCGCCGGTGTCGCTGTGGCGTGAGACGTTCCGCCGCTTCCGCCGGCACCGGCTGGCCAGCTTCGGCGCCCTCGTGTTGCTGATCATGGTCGGGGCCGTGGTGGCGGGGCCGCTGATCTATCGCGTGCCCATCGACGAGATCGACTTCAAGGCCAAGCTGCGGAGCCCGTCGGCCGCCCACCCGCTCGGCACCGACGACCTCGGCCAGGACCTGCTGGCCCGCATGCTGTACGGCGGCCGCATCTCGCTGGCCGTCGGCATCGCCGCCATGCTGATCGCGGTGGTCATCGGCGTCAGCATCGGCGCCACCGCCGGTCACTTCTCCGGCGCGGTCGACCACGCGCTCATGCGGGTCACCGACCTGTTCCTGTCGCTACCTCAGCTCCCGCTGCTGCTGCTGATCGTCTACCTGTTCCGCGAGAGCCTGAAGAAGGCGCTGGGACCCGAGCTGGGCGTCTTCACCATCATCGTGGTGGTGATCGGCGGACTGCGCTGGATGCCGGTGGCCCGGCTGGTGCGGGCCCAGTTCCTGTCGCTGCGCGAGAAGGAGTTCGTCGAGGCGGCCCGCGGGCTGGGGGCACGGCCGTTCCGCCAGGTGCTGCGGCACATCCTGCCCAACGCCATGGGACCGGTGATCGTGGCGGGGACGATCGACGTGGCGGCGGCCATCATCGCCGAGTCGTCGCTGTCGTTCCTGGGGCTGGGATTTCCGCCCGACATTCCCACCTGGGGGCGGATCCTGTACGACGCCAAGGACAACCTCGACTTCGCGCCGCACTGGGCGATCCTCCCGGGCCTGGCGATCTTTCTCACCGTGCTGTGCATCAACTACATCGGCGACGGACTGCGCGATGCGCTCGATCCTCGCAAGGTCCTCTCCTCGCGCTAGCTGGCTCGTCGGAGCGCGAGGGCGGGGGGCCGGGGGGTGGTGTGGGGGTGCCTGGCTACCACGCGGTCTTTGGCCGATTCGGATCCGCCTTGGCTGGGCTCCATCGAGCGGGGGGCGTACGGCTTGGGCGTGACGGGAACGGGTCCCAGGCACCCCCACACCACCCCCCGGCCCCCCGCCCTCGCGGTCCGCGGCGAGCGAGCCATCCGTATGGTTGGGCATCGCGAGACCGAGTCTTTCCACACCACATCGGACCAGTGTTCAGCGGCCGGCGGCTCGCGAGGAATCATTCATGAATGAGGAGAGTCGATGACGGACGAGGAGATTTGTTTCGCGCAGGCGTCGGAGCTGGTGTCGCTGATTCGGCGGAAGAAGGTGTCGCCGCTCGAAGTCGTGCGGGCGGTGCTGGCTCGGATCGAGAAGGTGAATCCGGGACTCAATGCGTACTGCACCGTCGCGGCGGAACAGGCCCTCGCGACGGCGCGGAGGGCGACGGCAGCGGTCGGCAGGAAGGGGGCGAGGCTCGGGGCTCTGCATGGGGTGCCGGTGTCGATCAAGGATTTGACGGCGACGAAGGGGATCCGGACGACGTCGGGGTCGAAGATCTACGAGCACCACGTGCCGGACGTGGACGCGCTCGTCGTCGAGCGATTGAAGGCGGCGGGGGCGATCGTCGTCGGGAAGACGAACACGCCGGAGTTCGGGGCGGGCGCCAACACGTTCAACGCCATCTTCGGGGCGACGCGCAATCCGTGGAACCCCACGCTGACGTCCGGGGGCTCCACCGGCGGCGGCGCGGTTGCGCTCGCCACCGGCCTGGGGCCGCTCGCCCAGGGCTCCGATCTCGGTGGCTCGCTGCGGCTGCCGGCAGCGTTCTGCGGCGTCGTCGGGTTCCGCACCTCGCCCGGGTGCGTGCCGGTGTGGCCGGTCGCCACGGCCTGGGACACCCTGAGCGTGCAGGGGCCGATGGCCCGGACGGTCGCCGACACCGCGCTGATGCTCTCGACGATCGTGGGGCCCGATCCGCGCGTGCCGATCTCCTACCCGGTGGACGCGCGGGCGCTGCTGGCCGCCGTGCGGCGGCCGAACGTCAAGGGGCTGCGCATCGCCTGGGGCGGTGATCTCGGCATCACCCCGCTCGACCACGAGGTCCGGCGTGTCGCCGAGGCCTCGCTGGACGTCTTCCGCACGCTCGGCGCGCGGGTGGAGGCGGCGCACCCGGACTTCAGCGAGGTCGGCGAGATCGTGCGCACCAGCCGCGGGGCCTCCATGGCCGCGCGCCACCACGACCGGCTGGCCCAATGGAAGCCGGTCATGCAGGAGAACCTGGTGCGCAACATCGAGCAGGGGCTCGCGCTGACGCCCGCCGAGATCGGCCAGGGCGAGCGGCTGCGCACCGATCTGTTCCACCGCGTGCGCGGGTTCATGGAGCGCTACGACCTGATCCTCACGCCGACGGCGGCGGTCCCACCGTTCCCGCTCGAGATGACCTCGGGCCCGCGCGAGATCAACGGCGTGGCCATGACGCACTACATCCAGTGGGCCCTGCTGACCTACGCCTTCACCGTCATCAACGCCCCCGCCATCTCGGTCCCCTGCGGCTTCACGCGCGACGGCCTCCCCGTCGGCCTGCAGATCGCCGGCCGCTGGCACGACGAAACGGGCGTGCTCCGCGCCGCCGCCGCCTTCGAGCACGCCACTCCGTGGACCCACCGCCGCCCGCCCGTCGTCGAATGACGCTCGTGGAATTGCGTGACCCCGCGGATCGCGCGTGGGGCCGCCGCGGGCCCGCCATCATGGCGAGCCGTCGTCGCCGTTGTCGCTCCGGGCCCGGCTCGCGAGCCGCCCACGATTCAGCTTGTCCGCGCCCCAGCCCCCTCTGGGATGGGGGGCCCGCGCGAGCCGGGCCCGGAGCGAGTTAT
>JBGQLG010000036.1:0-37661 GCA_041499965.1 Methylomirabilia bacterium | reverse complement strand
GCCTGTCGCCGTAACTCGCTCCGGGTTCGGTTCGCTCGGGCCCCCCATCCCCCAGCGGGGGTTGGGGCGTGGCCTCTTCGAGTTGTTGGCGGCTCGCTCACCGAACCCTCCGCTCGAACGGCGACGACGGCTCACCACGATGGCGCGCCCGCGGGCCCCGCGACCGACCTCGCCGGGCATCATCGCGCTTCGCGAGGTTCGCTAGCGGCGACGGCGTGCGAAGAAGCTGCGGATCAACTCGGCGATCTGCGGTGTTGCTTCGTCCAGGGCGAAGTGACCGGCGTCGAGGAGGTGCACTTCGGCTTCGGCGACGTCTTCGGCGAACGCCACGGCGCCGGCGACGGTGAAGGACAGGTCGTGTTTGCCCCAGACCACCAGCGTCGGCGGCTGATGCTCGCGAAGATAGGCTTGCCAGCGCGGGTACGACGCGACGTTGGTTTGGTAGTCGTGGAAGAGGTCGAGGTGGATGTCGACCATACCCGGGCGGGTCAACAGGGCGTACTCGCTTTCCCACGTGTCGGGGTCGATGCGATCGGGGTGGGGGCTGGCGCCGACGTGGCGTTGGCGGGTGGCGTCGAGCGAGAGCAGGTTGGCGCGCACCGTGGCCTCGTGAGCTGCGCGGTCGGCCCAGAAGGCGCGCCGCGGGATCCACAGATCCGAGAGCCCCTGCTCGTGGGCGACGGCGTTCTGGATGACGAGGGCCTCGACACGCTCGGGATGGGCCAGGGCCAGACGGAAACCGATCGGGCCGCCGTAGTCCTGCACGTAGAGGCTGTAGCGGCCGACGCCCTGCTGCTCGAGGAAGCGAGCGACGACCGCGGTCAGATGGTCGAACGTGTAGGCGAACGCGTCCGGCGCCGGCGCCTCGCTGCGCCCGAATCCGGGATAGTCGGGCGCCAGCAGATGGAAGCGGTCGGCCAGCCGCGGCATGAGGTCGCGGAACATCACCGACGACGACGGAAACCCATGCAGCAGCACGAGGTGTGGGTGTCGCGGATCCCCCGCCTCGCGGTAAAAGATCCGCACCCCGTCGACCGTCGTCGTCCGGTGCCGAATGGCGGCGAGATCTCCGACTTCGCGGGGCTCGGGTGGCCCAGGCATGACGCATCCCCTTCCTTTCGCTCGTTATGACGTGAGCGTGAGCGCGCGGGATCCTAACGCTTCGCGTGGAGTCCGGTGACGCCGCGGGGCGGGCGCAGGGACCGCGGGCGCGCCTCCGTGGCGAGCCGTCGTCGCCGTTAGGAGCGCAGGGCTCGGCTCGCGAGCCGCCGTCGATTCGACTTGTTCCCGCCCCAACCCCCTTTGGGGGATGGGGGGCCCGAGCGAGCCGAGCCCGGAGCGAGTTACGGCGACAGGCGAGCCACGCGGGCGCGCCCGCGGTCCCTGCGCCCGCCCCGCGGCGTCACCGGACTCCACGCGAAGCGTTAGTGAGCGGGCGCGCCGAAGCGGGCGACGGAGAACGCGCTGAGGTCCGTCTCCGGCGCCTTGCCGAGCATCTGGCCCGCTACCAGCTTGCCGCTGTAGGCCCCGAGCGTGAGCCCGGTGGGGCCGTGGCCGGTGACGAGGAAGACACCGCGGACGCCGGGCACGGGCCCCAGCACGGGCAGCGTGTCAGACGTGAGGGGCCGCAGGCCGACGCGGATCTCGCGGACCTCGGCGCTCGCCAGCCCTGGCGCCACGCGCAGCGCCTGGTCCAGCACCTCGCGGACGCCGGCGGCGGTCGTGTGCGGCGTGAAGCCGGAGCCGGTCTCGCGGGTGGCGCCGGCCACCACCCGGCTGTCGGGCCACGCGACCATGTAATGGTGGTGGAACGCGCTGATCATGGGCCAGCGGCTCGTGTCGGCGCCGCGCAGGCCGAGGTGGATGATCTGGCCGCGCTGCGGCGCCACGGCGATCCTGACGCCGAGCTGGGCGCCGAAGGCCTCGGACCACGCGCCGCCGGCGATCGCCACAGCGCCGGCCGAGACCGTCTCGCCGTCCACCACGCAGCCCGTCGTCGCATCGCCCTCGAGCACCAGGCGGTCCACGGTGCCCGGACGGACGACGAGCCCCTTGCGCTCCGCGGCCGTGCGCAGCGCGCGATTGAGCAGCCGGCCGTCGACGCGGGCGGCGCCGCGCGAGTAGATGGCGCCGTGCACGGGCGCCAGCGGAGGAAACAGCTCGCGGGCCTCGGCGGCGCTGACCTCGTGCAGGTCCTCCGGCTTGGGCAGCCCGCGGCGCCGCCGGCGCTCAAAGACGATGCGCCGGGCCCGCTCGAACGGCTCGATCTCGTCGTCCGAGACCGCCACGACGAGCTGGCCGCACCGCGCGTACCCGGTGTCGGCGCCCTGCTCGGCGCGCAGCCGGTCGATCAGCGCGGGATAGTAGGCCACCGCCTCCACGGCCAGGTTGAACCACGCCTCCGGATCGCGGCTGTTCGTCTCCGGCGACAGGATGCCGGCGCCGGCGTCGGTGGCGCGCCCGAGGTCGTCGCGGTCGACCAGCAGGGTGCGCGCGCCGGCGCTGACGAGGTGATAGGCGGTGGCGGTGCCCAGGATGCCGCCGCCGGCGACGATCGCGTCGAAGGCTGTGGTGGCCACGCCAGCTACCGCGCCTCGCGGAAGGCCGGGTCCGACTCGGCGCCCGGGCGCGGCTTCCAGGTGAGCGAGTAGTACTCACTGCGATCGCGCGCCCACGGGTCGAAGGCGTTCACGACGTGGTCGAGCTCGGGCGCCAGCTCCGGCATGGCCCGGAGCAGCACGCGCTTGAGCGGCGAGACCTCGACCTCGTGGCCGTTGGGGCGGCCCTGCTCCATCCGCTTGTCGGGGCCGTTCTGGGTGACCCAGGCCACGCCGAGCTCGGTGTAGAACTCCGGCCGGAAGCTCGAGGTGAAGAAGCGGTCGCTGAACAGCCGGCGGGAGGCGTTGAGGATGAACACCTGGAACTGAGTCTCGGAGATCGCGAAGCCGTGGGGCCGGGCGAACTCGGAGAGCCAGCCGACCACGGTGTCGATGTCCTCGACGTTGTCGACGAGGCTGCCGTCGGGGTGGCCCAGGCAGTCGTTGATCGTGCTGCCGTCCGCGTTCACCTGCGCCTCGGTGATGACCTTGCTGGCCTCGCAGCGGTGCTGCCCGTAGATCTCCCGCATGATGCCGATCAGCCGCTCCTGCTCGGCCCGCTCGGGCGAGCCCTGGGGCAGGCGCGCGTCGACGAAGTCGTCGAAGCTGACGAGCTGGCGCAGGCCGTACTGGCGGCGGAACTCGTTGAAGCGCGGCACCCCACGCTCGCGGTCGCGGATGAGGTCGAGCGCGGCCACGTCGATCTTGCCGGTTGCGCTGGCCATCCGCGGAATCTCGAGGTTCTGCAGGAACTGCGGATGGTTCTGCAGCGTCAGCAGCCCCAGGCGCTGCCGGCCCAGGGACAGCGCCCAGTTGGCCAGCCCGCGCTCCCGCATCGCCTGGGTGGCCTGCCCCCGGAACGTGTCGACCACCGGGATCTCGTTGCGCACGCGGTTGGGATCGCTCCCCTCCCGGTACTCGATGAGGTCGGGGACCATCGTGTGCAGGCGGTAGACGGTGACGAACTCCTCCGGGAAGTTGAACGGCGAGCCGAAGTGGTTGACGCCGCCGTTGACGTGGTCGGGGTTGGCGAGGCTCCAGCGGTCGGTCTTCCTCGGATCGTAGGCCGCGAAGACCGCGTCGTCGGCGTAGACGCGGTTGCCGAGCCCGAAGATGCCGGGGCCCGAGGCGAAGACCGAGTACCACTGCGTGGCCTTCTTGACGTCGCTCGACTTGCCGAAGCTGTTGACCGTGATCTGCTCCAGCGCCGCCTGCACCAGCTCGTGACCCCGGAACAGGCCCGACCAGTTGGCGTTCATCCCCAGGAAGAGCGGCTCGTCGTAGAGGAGCTGGGGTGTCCACTCGGTCGTGTGGATCTTGGCGATCTCCGCCGCGACCACCAGGCGCGCCACCTCGAACAGCTCCTCCGCGGTGACGTCGCGGTAGCGGATGACGGCGGTCGGCCGGGCGGGATTGCGCAGCCCCGAATCGGCGTCGGGTGTCTGGCCGGCCTGCGCGCGGAAGGCGTCGACGAACAGGTTGTGCTCGCGCGCGAACACCGTGTGATAGAAGCTCATGCCGATCGTCCAGTTGTCCGGGAACGCCGTCGCCTCCTGGCCGGCCCACTGCGGGTTCATCGGATCGGACGGGCCGAGCAGCGGCAGGTAGCCCTGGCGCTCGCCGGCGCCGGCGCGCTGGCCGGTGGGCACGAGCAGCAGCCGGGCGGCGTCGGCGGGATCGCGCTTGACGCGCCGGCGCGAGGTCTCGTCGTAGCCGTAGAGCTGCGAGGCGTCCCACCACGCCGTCACCGTGTTCTCGGTCGTCTTGTAGGCGCGCGTCAGGTGTTCCTTGCCGCCCTGAGCGAAGCGCGCGGGCTCGCCGCTCTGGGCGACGTACCCGGGATCGATGCGATCGTCCGGCCGGCAGCCCACCGCGGGGGTGGCGCAGCCGACGGCCATGGCGCCGGGCGCGTTGTGCCCCTCCTGCAGGTGCGAGAACCAGTCGTGGGTCATGAACTGGATCCAGAACGCGGCCAGGACGTTGAAGAACGGTGCCTTCTTGTAGTCGCAGCGCGCGTCCGGCGGCGCTCCCGGCAGGCCGTGGCCCTCGTGGCAGCGGTCGGGCTGCGACTGGGGCCGCGTGAAGAGCCGGCGGCTGATGAGCTGCGGATCCGGCTTGAGCAGGCCCAGCCGGTCCCCGTGCCGATTGCGCGCCAGCGCGTTCTGGCCCAGGTCCGGGAACGTGGTTTCGAACTGCACGTTGCGCGCGAAGGGCATGTGGGAGGAGCCCATCAGCGGGTTCTTGAGGTCGTTGCAGAGGCCGGTCAGCGTGCGAAAGCGGATCAGGTCGCCGCCGCAGACCTGCGGCTGCTCACCGCCGACCGCCGCGAACAGCGGATGCTCCCGGGGCAGGCGCATCTGGGGCCAGACCTTCAGCGCCGCTCCGCCCACGCCGTCGCGGCCGCGCACGTAGTCCGCGTAGGTGCCGCTGTTGTCGAACAGGTTGAACTTGATCAGCTCGATGCGCTGGTACTCGAGATCGAGCAGCGCGCCGTCGACACCCCGGCCGTTGGCGCTCAGGTGACCGCTGGTGAGACTGGAGGCGCGGGTGCTGGCGTCGCCGGTGGCCCAGTACTGCTGCCAGTCGACCCAGGGCAGGCTGCGCGCGGCCACCGCTCGCTCGCCGCCGCGGCAGCGGGCCGTGTCCTCCTGCACCTTGCCGCGGAAGCGCTGGGCGCGCTCCTGGGCGATCGGGCGGAGGCCGCCGGCCGCGAGCCGGGCGCAGGCATCGACCGTCTCGCGGTTGCTGACGCACCCGGTCAGGACGATGGCGGCGCCGAGCAGCAGCGGCCCGATCGCGTGGGACGTCGACCTCAATTGTTGATCCACTCCTTCATGAAGCGCGCGTAGCAGTCGCGCTCACCCGGCATCTTCGGCCAGCCCGCCAGCAGCCGGGCGGCGGCGATCAGCAGGCGGTCCCGCTGCGGCGTGCCGTTGTGCGCGTATTCCTCGAAGGTGGAGTGCGTGATCTTCTGGTTGTGCGGATCGTCCTGGAACTTGCACGCCGCCAGCGCGACCGTCTGCTGATACGGCGTGCGGTCGGCGCCCGAGGCCAGATAGGCGGTGGCCAGGGCGGTGGTGCGGGGCACGTCGTAGGCGAGGATCGCCTCGTCGAGCTCGCGCAGCAGCGCCTCCGGCGCCCGGCCGGCCAGGTCGAAGCCGGCGCACTCGCCCTCGCGCACCGAGGTGAAGAGCTTGTTGGCGCGGGCGGCGTCGTTGACGAAGTTGGCCATCAGGTAGAGCACCCGGGCCTGGTAGGGGCTGTCGGTGCCGCGCATCCAGTAGTTGGCCACGTTGCAGTAGTCGAAGGCGTGCTGGGCGTCGGTGAACTGGCGGGGCACCGTCGTCCGCAAGATCAGCTCGGCGGCGGCCACCTGGAAGGCGTCGCCCAGGCTGCGCAGCGAGGTGCCGCCGCGCAGGTGGGTGGTGACCTGGCCCCAGACGGTGGCCGTGTCGGCCTCCATCAGGAGCTGGACCATCGCCTCGACCTCGGCCGGGCCGAGGGGCGTGGTGTTGGTCTCGGCCAGGTGCTTGCCGGCCTCGGGCAGCTCGTTGGTCACCGTCACGCAGGCCGCGTCGTAGAGCGAGTAATAGAGCGGGCCGACGGCCAGGTCGGGCACGCCGATGTAGAACACGCCCTGGGCGTCGTCCCAGCCGATGAGGTCGGCGAGATCGGCAACGGCGCGGGCCCGCAGCGCCTTGTGGCCGGTGTTGCGCGCCTTGCGCCCGATGATCGTGTCTTGAAGATCGATCAGGCCGAGGAAGAGCAGGTGATCGCGCAGGCGCGGGCGCGTCCGCGCGTCGGCCCCCAGGCCGAGGAACAGGCCGTACGAGCGCCGCACGTCACCGCTCATGGTGGCGATCATGTGCGCAGCCAGCTGCTCCTCGACCGGCCCCTCCTGCACGATCGGCTCCTGCTCCTGGTGCCACTGCACGGGGCCGTAGCTCGGCGGCGGCACGTGCATGCCCTTCATCGTCGCGTAGCGGCCCGGGTACTTGCCGAGGAGCTGGTTCCAGATGTCGAGGCCGGCCGGCACGTACCAGACGGCCTGCAGCAGCGGCAGCAGGCGATACGGCTCCGGCAGGAACGGGGCCAGAGCGGCGGCGGTCCGCAGGCCGAGGATCGTGTGGTCGTTGTTGACGAGCGTGATCTGGCCGTCGCGCACGTTGAGGTGGCTGGGCACCTGCACGAACGGCGCCTCGGCCGCCGTCACCTCGCCGAGCGCCTCGCCCAGCGAGCGGCCCTGGCGCCGCACCATCTGGAAGAAGAGATCGGTGGTACGGGGTTGATCGCGCGCCAGGATGGCTTCCGTCAACGCGCCGGACGAGCGAAGGGTCATGACGTCCTCCTGAGCCTGGAGTCGGCGGCCCACATCATACGCCCAGCGGAGTAGAATCGGTCGGGGCCGATACCCGGAAGGAGGCGCCATGAGCCTGTTCAAGGAGCTGAACCACGTCAGCATCACGGTGACCGACGTCGCCAAGGCGCGCGAGTTCTACGGCACGCTGCTGGGCCTGTCGGAGATCCCGCGGCCGGCGTTCAACTTTCCGGGCATCTGGTACAGCCTCGGCAACGGGCTGTCCCTGCACATCATCCTCAACGACGGGCTGGTGCGGCCGGCGGTCGAGCGCGAGAAGATCGAGGCGCGCTACCCGCACTTCGCGCTGTGGACCGAGGACGCCGACGCCGCGGCCGCGCGGATCGAGCAGCTCGGGCTGCCCTGTCGCGACGTCGTCTCCGGGCCGACGGGCCTGCGCCAGGTCTTCGTGAAGGACCCCGACGGCAACATGGTCGAGTTCATCGGGCCCACGACGTCCCCGAGCGCGGTGCGCCGGATGGAGTCGTAACCGGCCGGGAGACCGGTGGTCGGCTGACGGAGGCAGGCCATGGCACTCGTCTATCACCGTTCCGGCCTCGTTCTTGGACGGGGCGCCCCGGCGGCCCAGCCGCTCGTCGCCGCGCTCCAGGGGGACCTGCGCAGGCTCGGCTATCTCCGCTCGGGCATCGACGGGCAGTTCGGTGACGGGACCGAACGGGCCGTGCGGGCGCTGCAGTTCGATCTGCTCCACGCCGGCTCGCGCGGCTCGGACGGTGAGGCGCCGGTGACGTTGCGGGAGTTCAACCGCGGGCGGGTGGCAAGCCTGACCGGTGTGCTCGACGAGCCGCTGGCCGCCTGCCTCGAGGACCTCCTGGCCGATCCCCGGGTGCCGGCGCTGCCGCGCTCGGACGATCCCGCTCGCGTCAATCGCGAGGCGTTGGCCAGCCTGCAGACGCTGGTCGGGCTGCGCGCGCCGCGGCCGTTCCTGCTCGCCATCCTGATGCAGGAGAGCGGCGGCCTGCACTTCCGGGTGCCGGCGCCGGGCAACACCGACGACTACATCGTGGTCGGCCTGGACCGCAACGACCAGGGCAATCCCGACCACATCACCTCACGCGGCTACGGCATCGGCCAGTACACGCTCTTCCATCACCCGCCTCGCGCGGAGGAGATCGAGACGCTGATGCTCGATCCCGTCCGCAACGTGCAGGGCGCCGTCGGCGAGCTGAACGACAAGCTCGAGCACTTCGTGAACGGCCCCACGCCGGGCGCCCAGGCCGACGACCGGCTGGCCGAGATCGGCCGCGACCCGCTGCGCCGCTGCCGCTTCGAGGCGAGCGATCCGCGGTTCATGACCGATTGCGCGCGCTGCGCCGGCGAGGCGCTGGTCGACGTCGGCCCCACCACGCCGCTGCACCCGCGGACGACCGAGACGCTGCACCCGACGGAGTACCACCCGGAGACGCGCTACGCCGGCGTGCCGGACCGGGCGAAGCTCGGCTGCGACTGGCCCTACGCCGTGCGGCGCTACAACGGCTCCGGCGTGAACTCGTACCACTACCAGTACCAGGTTCTGCAGCGGCTCACGCGACCGCCCGTCGCCGGCTAACGCCGCGCCGTGCCCGTCAGACGCGCTGGGGAAGCGACGCCTCGGCCGGCCGGCGCCGCCGGTGCCACATGCTGGCCCGCCAGCGGACGCCGATGACCAGCGTGAGCAGCAGGCCGAGCGCGGCCGACACGCTGATGGTCGCCGGATAGCCGAGGCGCTCGATGAGGACGCCGGAGGTCAGCAGGCCCAGCGGCAACCCGTAGACGGCGAGCATCCGCACGCCCATCACGCGGCCGCGAAAGCCCTCGCCGGCGGCGGCGATCAGCACGCCCGTCATGGCGATCATCGCCACGTTCTGCGCGAAGCCGGCCAGGAGCAGCGTGAGCAGCCCCAGGCTCAGGCCGTGCGCGTGGCCGAAGGCGAAGACCAGCGCGTACCAGACCACCGTGCCCACCAGCGTGAAGCGCTCGGCGTGGCGCGGCCCGCCCGTCAGCACCGTGGCGATCGAGGCCAGCAGGCCGCCGAGCGCGAAGCTGGCGACGAGCAGGCCGAGCCCGGTGGCGCCCACGTGATAGACGTTCTTGGCCACGTAGGGCAGCAGGCCGCTCGAGGCCGGATAGGCCGTGAGGTTGATCAGGAAGGCCAGGAGCATCATGGCCAGCAGCTCCGGCGTACGCACGACCCGGAGCAGTCCCTCCTTGAGGTCGAGCCAGCGCGAGGCGCCGGGGAGCACGACCCCGCGCAGCGCGGCGCCGGGATCGGGCACGGGCGGCCGGCGCGCCACGCCGAAGGTCAGGGCGAGGCTCGCGGCGTAGAGGGCGGTGACGACGAGATAGGTGACGCCCAGGCCGAGGGCGGCCGAGAGGCCGGCGCCGGCCAGCGCGCCGCCCACGCGCGCGGAATCCGCGGTGGCGCGCGACATGCCGACGGCGCCCATGAGCTGGCCGCGCGGGATCGTCTCGCCGATGAGCGTGTTGCGCATCACCAGATCGTTGGGCCGGACGACGCCGGCCAGCGCCGCCACCACCAGCACCCACCCCGGCGTCAGCAGCCCGGTGAGCGTCAGCAGCATCAGCATCGCGGCGAGCGTGCCGTAGATCGCCCGCATCGCGCAGAGCATGACCCGCCCGCCGAGGCGGTCGCCCAGCACGCCGAACATCGGTGCGGCGAGCGTGCCGAGGTACTGCAGCGAGGCGAAGGCGGTGAGCAGCAGCACCGAGCCGGTGTTGACCATCACGTACCAGCCCAGCACGAGCGTCTCCATCTCGAACGCCCACGAGGTCAGCAGGTCGGCGGACCACTGGTAGCGGAAGCTGCGGACGTGAAACGCGGCCAGGGTCAACGGACGTCGGTGTCCTCGCCCGGCATTCTAGCAATTGCAATGTGCCGCGGGCTCTGCTGGAGTAGGGACCGCTCGGCGGTGGCCACCCCCCGACCAGCCAAAGGAGACCGCGTGCAAGTCGACTTGCGAGTGCCAAACCCGACCGCGATGTACAAGCTCCTCATCGGCTGCGTCGTCCCGCGCCCGATCGCCTGGGTGTCGAGCGTCGACGCCCACGGGGTGCGCAACCTGGCGCCGTTCAGCTACTTCATGGCCATCACCCACGACCCGCCGACCATCGCGTTCTCGTCGTCGCCCCGCGGCGTCGAGGTGCCGGGCCCGGGCGGCAAGAAGGACACGCTCTACAACGTCGAGGTCACACGCGAGTTCGTCGTCAACGTGGTGGACGACGCCCTGGCCGAGCAGATGAACGTGACCTCGGGCGACTACCCGCCCGAGGTGGACGAGTTCACCCAGGCCGGGCTGGTGGCCGCTCCCAGCGTGCAGGTGAAGGCCCCGCGGGTGGCCGCCGCACCCATCAACATGGAGTGCCGGCTCGTACAGATCCTGCCGGTCGGCCACCTGCCGCATCACCTGGTAATCGGCGAGATCGTCCACCTGCACGTGCGCGACGACGTCTACGACGCCGCCACCGGGCGCATCGACATGCACCGGCTGCGGCCGGTGGGCCGCCTGGCCGGCCACATGTACACCCACGTGCACGACATCTTCGAGATGAAGCGCCCGGCCGCCGGCTACAGGGGCTGAGGGGCGCGTGCGGATCGTCTTCCCGGACGGTGCCGGCTGCGTGCGCGACCCCGCCGAGCTGGAGCCGCTGCGCCGGCTGGGGCCGGTGGACTTCTACGACGGCCCGCCGCCCGACCGCGCGCAGCTCATCGAGCGGCTGCGCCCGGCCGAGGCCGTGGTGCTCGACTACTCCGAGATGGACGCCGAGGTGCTGCGGGCCTGCGAGCGGCTGCGCTTCGTCAGCTTCCTGGGCATCGGCTACAACAGCTGCATCGACGTGGCCGAGGCCACCCGCCGGGGCGTCGCCGTCGCCTACACGCCGGACTACGGCGCCACCTCGGTGGCCGAGCACGCGCTGGCCATGCTGCTGGCGCTCACGCGGCACATCGGTCCGGCGTTCGTGAGCGCGCGCGAGGGGCGCTGGGAGCCCGGGCGGTTCCTGGGCATGGAGCTGCGCGGCAAGACGCTGGGCATCGTCGGGCTGGGCCCGATCGGCACCGAGATGGCCCGGCTGGCCGCGGGCATCGGCATGCGGCTGCTCGGCTGGACGCGGCGCCCCTCGGCCGACCGGGCGCGCCACGGCGTGTCGCTCGTCCCGCTGGAGGAGCTGTTCGCGGCGGCCGACGTGGTGACGCTGCACCTGGCCTACACGCCCGAGTCCCACGGCCTGATCTCGCGGGCGCTGCTGGAGCGGATGAAGCCCGGCGCCTGGTTCGTGAACACCGCGCGAGCCCGGCTGGTCGACAACGAAGCCCTGGTGGAGCGCCTCCGCGACGGCCACCTGCGCGGCGCCGCGCTCGACGTGCACGACACCGAGCCCCCCCCACCCGACTACGTCTTCCGGACGCTGCCCAACGTGCTCATCACCCCGCACATCGGCTACAACACCCCCGAGGCCGCCTCCAACATGCTCCGCATCGCCATCGCCACGGTCGAAGCCTTCGCCCGCGGCGAGAGACTACACGTCGTCAACAACGTCTGACGTCGTCCTGAAGTTGCGCGAAGAAACCGTTCGCCAGGGCGCCGAGAAGGGTCCAGATGCGAGGCGGCGCCCGAGAGCCGGGCGCGAGGCGTACTCCGTGTACGTTGAGCGCCCGGCCTCGGGCGCCAACGAAGCAGATGGGCCCTTCTCGGCGCCCTGCGCCTAACCGAGGAGTTTCAGGAGGGCTTCCACGACCCGCGGGTCGTAGATACCGCGCGCGCAGCTTCTCTGGATCTCGTCAAGCGCGGCGTCGCGGGCCAGCGGATCGCGGTAGGGGCGCCAGGAGGTCAGCGCGTCGTAGGCGTCGGCCACCACGAGGATGCGGGCGCCGAGCGGAATGCCGTCGCCGCGCAGCCGCTCGGGATAGCCGCTGCCGTCCAGCAGCTCGTGGCTGGAGCGGATGATCGACAGCACCGTCTCGCTCTGGTAGCCCATCGTGCGCAGCAGCCGCTCGCCGGCCAGGGGATGCTTCTTCACCGCCTCGTACTCGGAGCCGCCCAGTGAGCCGCGGCGGTTGAGCAGGTGGTGGGGCACGATCTCCATGCCGATGTCGGCCAGGTAGCCGGCCCGCAGGATGTCCAGGCGGTCGTGATCGGCAAAGCCGAGAGCATCCGCGATGGCGTAGGCCAGGACGGCGACGGTCGTCGCGTGGCCGATCCGCGCGTCGCGCGCCTCGATCGGCAGGATCAGGTCGGCCGGCACCTGGATCCGCTCGGCGACGTAGCGGTAGTCGTTGTAGAAGCCCTCGGGGATCTTCTCGCGATCGCTCAGCGGATCGCGGAGCCCCACCACCTCGAAGGCCTCCACGCGCTTGCGCTTGCCCTTGACGCTGATGGTGCCGTTGTTGTCCAGGCGCATGCGCGCCTCGGCGTAGGCGACCTTGAAGTGCACGTGGTTGGGGTCCAGGCGGAGCGCCCGCTCGAAGTACTGCAGCGCCTCGACCGGCTCGTTCAGCTCCTGGTGGAGCTGGCCGATCTTGTAGAACCGCTCGGCGTCGGTGGCGCCGCCGGTCATCTGCTCGTGCAGCGACTCCAGCTGGCGCTCGCGCTCGGCGTCGTGGACCTCGCGCAGGGGCAGGTCGCGCTTCTTGTGCGCCTCGACGAAGCGGGAGACGTCCTCGTAGGTGTAGCGGTCGATGAGGATCCGCCCGGGCGAGGCCAGCTTCTCCAGTCGCGAGGCCAGGTTCACCACGTCGCCGATGGCCGTGTAGGTCTGCCGGCGCGAGCCGATCATGCCGGTGATGGCCAGCCCGGAGGCGATGCCGATACGCATCGTCCACGGATAGTCGCCGGCGGCGACGCGCTCCTGCATCTTGATCGCGGCCAGCACCGCCTGCAGGCGGTAGGCCTCGCTGTCGAGCGGCGCGCCGAACTCGCACATGGTGCCGTCGCCCATGTACTTGTCGATGTGGCCGCGGTAGGCCAGGATGATCGGCTCGATCTCGGCCAGGTAGCGGTTGAGGTCGCGGATGACCAGCTCGGGCGGCCGCTCCTCGGAGTAGGTGGTGAAGCCGCTCAGATCCGAGAACATCACCGCGACGTTGCGCTTCTCGGTGCGCAGCCGCCCCTCGATGAGCAGGTTGGCGACCGAGGCGTCCATCGTCGCGTAGAGCGTGTCCTCGACCTTGGTCTTCATCGCCTCCACCGAGCGCTTGGACTCCTCCAGCTCCTCGGTGCGGTCGCGCACGCGGGCCTCGAGGTTCTCGCCGTAGTCCTTCAGCGTGCGGTTGGCCGCCGTAAGGGCCTGCTCGCGCTCGCGCAGCTCGCTGTTGAGGGCGCCCGTCGTGCGGACCTCGTCGGCCAGCTTCTCCTGCAGCCGGCCCACGACCGCGCCGGCCAGGATGAGGAAGCCGGCCCAGGCCGCGATGTAGGTGTAGACGTCGACCGGCGAGCCGCCGATCTCGAACGCCTCCGGGAAGAGCACGACGTAGACCGTGATCATGAGCGAGCACAGCAGGGCGCCCAGCACCGCGCTGCGCCGGCCCAGGTAGTAGCCGGCCAGGATGATCGGCAGGAAGTAGAAGTTCAGGAACGCGAGCTTGACGGGGACCAGGTAGTTGACGACCGCCGTGCTCACCAGCGTGCCGAGCACGAAGATGTTCTCGAAGTTGCCCAGCAGGTAGCGCTTGATTCGCTCCACGAGATTGCCTCGGGGAGCAAGCGGTGGACCAGAGCCCCGGGCGGTCGACAACAGTCTGAATTATCGAGCGTTCTGGAGCCGGCCGGGGCCTCGGGGCGGTGCCGGTATGGATGCGGACTGACCGGCCGGCCCTGCGGATCTGTCAGGAAACTGGTCACCCACGCCGCTTGACCCGCTGCCCTCCCTGGCCGAGGATCGGCGCGTCATGCGGTTCGGCATCGTCGTCTACGAGGGCGTGGAGCCGATCGACGTCGGCGCGACGTTTGGCGTCCTGTCGATGGCACGGCGCGTGGAGCCGGGCATCGAGATGTTCCTGGTGGCCGGGCGCGCGGGCGTTGTCCGGCTCGCCGGCGGGCTCGAGGTCGTCGCCGGGCACGGCTTCGCCGATTGCCCCGCGGCCGATGCGTTCATCGTCACCGGCGGCCCCGGTTGGGCGCGCGAGGCGGCCAACCCCGAGATGCTCGCGTTTCTTCGCCGGCGCGCCGGCACGACCGGCGTCGTGGCCTCGGTTTGCACCGGCGCCATGCTCCTCGCCGCCGCCGGCCTGCTGGACGGGCGCCGGGCCACCACCAAGCGCGAGGTGACCGGCGCCGAGGTGCCGCCGATCGCGATCCTGCGCGACCGCCATCCGGCGGTGCGCGTGCTGACCGCGCGGGTAGTGGACGAGGGCGCCGTGGTGACGGGCGGGGGCGTGAGCCTGGCGATCGACCTCACGCTGCACCTGATCGGGCGGCTGTGCGGGGCGACGGTGGCCGCCGAGACCGCGCGGATCATCGAGTACACGGCGGCCTGGCGGGCCAATGCCGCGGCCTTCGAGGAGCCGGCGCCGGCTACTTGAACGCGGGCATCACCTGCTGCGTGAGGATCTCGAGGCTCCGCATCTCCTGCGCGAACGGCAGCAGCCCGCCGGGGTTCAGCTCGGCCGCGATGCCCGTCACGCCCAGCTCCTCGCGGATCCGGCCGAGGCGATCGATCAGCGCCGGGCCCGTGCCGAAGGCCACCTTGCGGCTCAGGATGTCCTCGTAGGACAGGGTCGAGAGCCGCTGGGCCTGGCCCTCGCGCAGCGCCACCGGCCCGGTCCCGGCCCGGCCGAGTGGCTGCAGCGTGAGGTTGGCCTGGCGCTCCATGTAATACGTGATGGTCTCGTACGGCTCCTCGCGGGCTGCGCGCTCGGTGGGCGCGGCGTACATCGGGATGCGCAGGCACGCGTCGCCGTCGCCGGGATGCCCGGCCTCGCGCCAGGCCTGCCGGTACGCGCGCAGGCACCCGGCCAGCTCCGGGATGTCCATGCCGCGCAGGCCGACGAAGATCGGCAGGCCCAGCCGCCCCACGCGCGGGAACGTGTCGGGGGTGGTCGCGGCCATGCGCACGAGCGGATGCGGCTGGCGGTACGGGCGCGGCGCGACCGTGACGTCGGTGAAGTTATAGAAGCGCCCCTCGTAGCTGAACGCCTCGCCCTTCCAGGCCGTGAGGATGATCTCCAGCGCTTCGAAGAAGCGCGCCTGGCTCTCCTCGTAGGGCACGCCGAGGGCGTCGTAGGAGCGCGGGCTGCCGCTGCGGCCGATGCCGAAGTCGAAGCGGCCGTGGCTCAGGTGATCGAGCGTGGTGATCTCGCCGGCGACGCGCAGGGGGTGGTTCAGCGGCAGCAGCTGCACGGCGGTGCCCACGCGCAGGCGCTGGGTGCGGGCCACCGCCCAGCTCGACACGAGCAGCGGGGCCGAGAGCACCGAGCGGGCGGGGTTGACCATCATCTCGGCCAGCCAGACGACGTCGAGGCCCCAGGCCTCGGCGGCGTCCACGAGCGCGAACATCTCGTTGAACGCCTCGGTCTGGCTGACGCCCCGGCGCATCTGCTCGAGGAATATCCCGAAATCCATCGGCCCTCTGACGACGAGCGAGTGCCGGGATGCTACCGCGGGCGGCCCGCGGGGACAAGCCGCCCGGTCAGCCGATCAGACGAAGAGCTGGGGGTTGCCGGTTCGAGGCGTCTCGGACGGCTGATGGCCGTTGGCACGCACCTTCTCGCGGTGCCGCCACCACGCCTCGTAGACCTCGTCGCTCTCGTCGGTCGACCGCTGCGCCCAGAAGTACAGGACGGCGGCGCCGACCATCGAGAGCGCGGCGGCGCCGATCGCCCACGGACGCCAGCCGGACGTCGTTGCCTTGATCGCTCGTTCGACCATGTCGTCTTCCCCTGGTGATGGTCGCGTGGGGGTCACGCGGGGAAGGAACGTGGCAACGGGCGTGCCGAAGTAGGGAATGACGATTCTGCTGGGCCTTACGCGACAGGCCGTCGGCCGACCGGTCAACGTTTGGCCGCTGCCGCGGCCCAGATTGGCTAGGCCGCGGTCACTCCGCCGTCGACGGGCAGCGCCACACCGGTGACGAACGAGGCCTCGTCGGAGAGCAGGAACAGTGCAGCGTTGGCCACTTCCTCCGGGCGACCGGTGCGTCCCATCGGAACGGAGCCGTGGGCCCGACGCTGCACCAGGTCCTCGGCGTTCATCCCGGCCGTCGACTTCTGATCGGGCCGCGCCACGAACACGCGCAGCATCGGCGTGTCGATGGGGCCGGGGCAGACGGCGTTCACGCGGATCTTCTCCGGGGCCAGGCGTACGGCCAAACTGCGCACGAAGCCGACGACGCCGAACTTGCACATGGAGTAGATCGGGCTGTAGGCCGAGCCCTGCAGGCCCGACGTCGACGCCGTGTAGAGCAGGCTACCGCCCCCGCGGGCTCGCAGCTCGGGGATGGCCGCCTCGGTCGTGACCAGCACCGTGCGTAGATTCAGGTCGATGGCGAGCTGGAACGCCTCCAGGTCGACGCCCTCGACGGCGGCAGGGCCGGGATGGCCCACGTGGTTCCACACGAAGTCCAGGCCCTTGAAGGTATCGCGCGTTTCCCAGACGATCCGGCGCGAGTCGTCGTCGCGCGTGAGGTCGGCCACGATCCCGTGCGCCGTCCCGCCGGCCGCCGTGATCTCGGCGACGACGGACTCGACACGCGAGGCCGCGACGTCGACCACCACGACCCGGGCGCCCTCGCGGGCGAAGCGAAGCGCGCCGGCCCGCCCCATGCCGGAGCCGGCCGCCGTGACGATGCCGATCTTGCCTGCCAGGCGCATGTGCTGTTCTCCTGTGACCAGAGTGGCCGGGACCATCCTACCGCGATCGGTCGTCGCGTTTTCGAGGCGCGCCACGGCGGTGCCGGGGCGGTCCGAGCGAGAGGGAGTTTGGGGGCCATGTCGGGGCCCCCAACTCAAGTCACCGCCCCCAGGTCAAACAATCGGCAGCACTACGTGCGACGGATAGCGTGCGTCGTGGAAGACGGTCTGCTGCGCCGCCTGCCAGTGTGTGCCGGTGGCCTGGTCGCCGCCCGTGTTCAGGTTGCGGTCGAAGCGCGGGAAGTTGCTGGACGAGACCTCCAGACGGATGCGGTGGCCCGGCAGGAACACGTGGCTGGTGGCCCACAGATCGATGCTCAGGCGCGTGACCTCGCCCGGGACCAGCGGCGTCGCTTTCTCGCGCGAGGTGCGATAGCGGGCGCGCACGATGCCGTCGGCCAGGTTCTGCGCGTAGCCGTCGGGACGGACGTCGACCAGCTTGGCGGTGAAGTCGGTGTCGGGCGCGCTGCTCGCCGCGTGCAGCGTCACCACGACCGGTCCCGTGACCTCGAGCGGCTCGGTCATCGGCGCGCTCGTGTAGACGAGCACGTCGGCGCGCGCCTCCACCGGCCGCTGATCCATCACGCCCATCGCCAGGATCAGCGTGTTGCCGCCGCGCGTGGGCACCGGATCGGCCGGGTCGTACACGAAGCGATCGGGCGCCTCGTCGCCGGGCGGCTCCGGGCTCAGCCCGCCGTCGCCGCCGGCCGTCTTGGCGCGCCCGTGGCCGTGCAGGTAGTACGGCGTGTAGCGCGTGCGGGCCAGCGGCCACTCGCGCTCGTCGCGCCAGCGATTGACGCCCATCACGAAGATCTTCACGGGGGGCTCGTCGAGGAGGCCGGTGTCGATGCCCTTGAGCCAGTGATCGAACCAGCGGAGCTGGACCTCGTGCAGGTCGATCAGGGCCGCCGGCCCGAAGTCGATCTCGCCGGTGCCGGTCGAGGTGGGGCTGGTGTAGGGGAACAGGTGGGCCCACGGCCCGATCAGCAGCTTCTGCGCGGCGCGGGCCGTCTCGGTCCGGGCGTGACGACGCAGACCGCAGAAGTTGGCGAGGCCGCCGTGCAGGAAGATGTCGTACCACGACGTGACGTGGTACATCGGCACGTCGATCTCCGAGTGCCGGCGCTCGAGGTTCAGCGGCCACCACGCCGGGCCGTCCTCGGGGTGGCGCAGGTAGTCGCCGAGATAGGCGGCGACGGGCTCGAGCAGCTCGGCCCAGGCGGCCAGTGGCAGGCGTCGATAGGCCTCCGGCGACAGCGGCGGCGCCCACGGCGTGACGGCCGGGGCCAGCGCCCGCTCCAGCTCGGGCAGCAGCGTCTTGGCGAGGCCCTGGCGCGCGATCGTGTCGCGGGCCATCAGGATCGCGTAGGGAATCTGCCACCCCAGCTCGAAGGCCCCGCCCGTGTGATAGACCCACGCCTGGTGGAAATCCGCCGCCGCCGAGGCGGGGAACGACGCCTTCAGATGGGGCGGGCGCGTGGGCGCCAGCAGATACTGCGTCGCGCCGAGATACGACTGGCCCATGGTGCCGACCTGGCCGTCGGCGTAGGGAAGCTGCGCGGCCCATTCGACCGCGTCGTACCCGTCGCTCGCCTCGGGCACCAGCGGGACGTACGCGTCGCCGTCGGAGGCGAAGCGGCCGCGCGTGTCCTGCATGATCACGACGTAGCCGCGGTCGACGAACACGTCGATGTCGCCGGGCCGGCGGCGCCCCTTCTTGTCGTAGGGCAGGCGGGAGAGCAGGACCGGGTAGCGCCCCGGCGCCTCGGGGCGATAGACGTCGGCGCGCAGCGTCACGCCGTCGCGCGTCGTCATGGGAACGTCCTGGTCGATCAGCATGGCGTGTTCTTACCACGCCTGGGCGGCGGGCGGGGGGGTTGCCGAGGAGGACGGGGGACGGGTCCGCTGAGGACCCGGCGGCTCAGCTCGCTGTGGTCGTCTCGGCCTGGCTCAGGCCGTTGCGGCCCGCGGCCGCCGGCGGGTCGGCCGGCGGGGGCCCGGCCTCGATCGGCAGCTCGATGGTGAAGGTGGCGCCATGGCCGGGGGTGCTCTCGACGCTCAGCGAGCCACCGTGCTCGCGGATGATGCCGTAGGAGATGCTGAGGCCGAGCCCCGTGCCGTCGCTCTTGGTGGTGACGAACGGGTCGAACACCTTGGTGATGATGTCGGCGGCGATGCCCGGGCCGCTGTCCGCGACCTGGATGCGCACGCGGCCGGCGGCGCCGCGGCGCAGCGAGAGCTGCAGGCGGCGCTCGCCCTCGACCTCGGCCATCGCCTGCTTGGCGTTGTTGATGAGGTTGACGAGGACCTGTTGCAGCTGGTTGGCGTCCGCCCACACCGGCGGCAGCTCCGGCGCGATGTCCTTGCGCACCTTCACCTCGGCGACGTGCAGCTCGCCGAAGGTCAGTCCCAGCACTCGCTCGGTCAGCTCGGCCAGGTCGACGCGCGTCTTCTGCAGCGGCATCTGCCGGCCAAAGGTCAGCAGGCCGCGCACGATGTACTGGGCGGAGTTGATCGCCTCCCGCATGAGGTGCAGGTGCCGCTTCACCGACTCCGACGACTCCGCCTCCATCATGTCGGCGGTGCCGATGAGCACGGTGAGCGGGTTGTTCAGCTCGTGGGCGACGCCGGCGACCAGCTCGCCCAGCGCCGAGAGCTTGGCCGCCTGCAGCATCTGCTGCTGGGCCAGCGTCAGCCGCAGCTTCTGGTCCTCGACCACTTCCTCCAGGCGCTGGGCCGCCGTGCGCGCCTCCTCGAACAGGCGGGCGTTGTCGACGGCGTAGGCCGTATAGGTCATCAGCGCGTTCAGGAACTGCAGGTCGGTCTGGGCGAAGGACTGCGCCGCCCCGCCGCCCGGGCTCTCCTTCTTGGCCAGGTTCACGACACCGACGATCCGGTCGCCGACGCGCAGCGGCATGCAGATGAAGGAGCCCCCGCCGTACTTGGGATCGTTGATCTTGGCGAAGCGCGGATCCTTCTCGATGTCCTCGACCAGGACGGCCTCGCCCATCTCCACGACCCGGCCGGCGATGCCCTCACCCACCTTCACCTCGACGTGGGGCCGCGTGTGCGGGTCGTCGCCGAGGCCGCGGCCGACCGCCACCCGGAGCACCTGGCGCTCGCGGTCGAGCAGCATGATCGAGCCGATGGTGGCGCTCACCGCCCGCATGGTGCGCTCCAGCACGTGGGCCAGCAGGTCCTCGATCTTGGGGATGCGCGCGGCCATCTCGACCATGTCGTTGAGGGTGCCGAGCTTGAAGACGAGATCCTCCAGCCGCTCGGTCGAGGCCCGTAGCTCGCGGAGCATGCCGCTGAACGCCTGGGCGATGTCGCCGATCTCGGCGATGTGGCCGAGCCCGGGGATCGACGAGGACTGCTCCGAGGGCGGGGTGAGGGTCTCGGGCATCCGCCCTTCCACCACACGGTTCAGGTCGAGGATGCGGTCGGAGATGCGATCGACCATCTGGCGGAAGATGACGAAGCCGAGCAGCGCGATGATGAGGGCCAGCAGGACGCCGACCTGGGCCAACGTCTCGCTGAGCCGGTCGAAGTGCCACATGAAGAAGACGAAGAGCAGCAGCGGGAGCAGCGAGATGAGCGCGAAGATCGTGTCGGCGGCCCGGCGAAGACCCCAGGGGCGTTGAGACCGCATGTCGACCTCTCCCCTTCGTGCGCGACGGCGGCTGGAAGTGTTTGCCGCCTTGTGCGCAATCCAGTCTAGTCGAGGCCTCAGCCCAAACCAAAAGGAATGGCCCGAAAAGGCCCGAAAAGCGCGGGTGGGGCCGAGCGGGCCGGGGTCAGTGCCGGGGGCGGGCGGGGCGGGCGAGCCAGAAGCACGTCGCCCCCACCGCGCAGAAGCCGATCGCGATCAGGAAGGCCAGGCGATAGCTGCCGGTCAGATCGTGCACGAAGCCGCCGAACCACGGTGCCACGCCGCCGCCGATGCCGTTGCCCACGCTCAGAAAGCCGTAGATGGCCCCGAAGCGCCCGGGAAAGAGCTGCGAGGCCATCGCGGTGATGATGGGGCCCCGGGCGCCGAAGCCCAGACCGAAGAGGATGGCGTAGGCGTAGAGCGCCGCCGGATGCGGCCACACTTCGAGCCCGAGCAGGCACAGCGTCCCCGCCGCCGTGCACCCGTAGGAGATGGTCGCCGAGGCGGCCCGCCCGATCCGGTCGGCCGCGATGCCGAAGCCGATCCGGCCCACCACCGAGAGCAGGCCCGTGAGCCCGAAGATGCCGGCCACGAACAGACGCGGGAAGCCGTGGTCCACCGCGAACGCCACCTGGTGGGTGACGACCGAGAAGACGGCCAGCGGCGTGCAGAGATAGGCGAAGAAGAGCGCCCAGAACGCCCGCGAGCGCAGCGCGTCGCCGAGCTCCCGGCCGGGGGTGGCGGCCGCCGCCGCCGGGCCGCGATCCGGCGCCGCCATCACGGGCGCCTCCCGCACGCCGAGCCAGACGAGGGGGACGAGCACGACCAGCGTGCCCGTGCCGAGGACGAGGTAGGCGGCGCGCCAGCCATGGCCGGCGATCAACCACTGAGCGAGCGGCCCGACCACCAGCACGCCCGCGCCCATCCCCGAGAACGCCAGGCCCATCATGCTGCCTCGCCGCTCGGTGAACCACCGCGCGATCAGCGCCCCGCACGGCACCCAGCTCACCGCGCACACGCCCGTCGCGGCCAGGACCCCCGTCGTCAGATACAGCGACCACAGCGATCCGACCCGGCTCGACAGGACACCCGCGATGCCGAGCACGAACGCTCCGCCGAGCATGACCCGCTTCGGCCCCAGGCGGTCCACGAGCATTCCCACCACGGGCGAGCACACGCCCTGCACGACCGCGGAGATCGAGAACGCCGCCGCGGTGGCCCCGCGCGACCAGCCGAAGTCTTCCAGCAGCGCGACGAAGAAGATCGGGAACGAGAAGTAGAGCCCGGAGGCGATTGCCAGTGTCACCCACACGGTGCCGACGACGATCCAGGGGAGGAGGGCCTCGCGGCCCCGGAGGGGAGAGGTCGGCACGGGGGCCATCATAAGCTGGCGGTGCGCGAGCGACCCGGGAGGATGTCCCTGCCAGTCGGCAGAAGTTTCCAAGTGCCGCCGATCGGCGCCGCGGCGCGAGGCGCGCAACCTCGCGGGAGATTGCGCGGTCGGCCTCGTGCGCCCGCGTGGCGCGGACCATGCAGCCTCCGGGTTCGACATGTCCAGTCTGGAGAGGCGCATGCTCGAGACGATCGATCCGGTCGCCCGTGAGATCGATTCCGGTGTCGAGCGCGAGGTCGGTCAGCTCGCTCCGGTGGTGGGCATGCTGGTGGGGCTGGGTATGAGCGCCCTGCTCTGGATCGTCATGGGCGGGCTGGTCTGGCTGGCCCGGGCCACATGAACGTACCCGCCGGCTGACACCAGCGTCCCGATCGCCGCCCGCCGCCGCCGCCCCCGTCGCCACCCGCTGTATCCTTCTAGGGACTTTCCGAAACGTCCCGTCGGCTGCTACATGCTGTCCGATGAGACGAGCCGCGAACGTGTGGGGAGGGGTTCCATGGCGGTCGAGGTGGAGGCAGCGCGTCGACTCTTCACGCGTGAGGAGTACCACCGGATGGCCGAGGTGGGCATCCTCAAGCCGACCGATCGAGTCGAGCTGATCCAGGGGCAGATCGTCGAGATGTCACCCCCCGGCCGGCGTCACGTGGCCTTCATCGACAACCTGACTCAGCTCTTGGTCATGAGGCTGGCCGGCCGCGCCATCGTGTCGGTCCAGAACCCGATCGTCCTTGCCGACGACACCGAGCCCCAGCCCGACCTGACCATCCGCCGCCACCGTGCGGTGCCCTACAAGGAGCGCGAGGCCTCCGCGGAGGACGTGCTCCTGCTGGTCGAGGTGGCCGACACCTCCCTCCGCTACGACCGATCGACCAAGCTGCGCCTCTACGCCGCGGCCGGCATCCCGGAGTACTGGCTGATCGACTGCACGGCCGAGAGCGTCGAGGTCTACCGCACTCCCGGCGCCGAGGGCTATGGCGACGTCAGCCGCATCGCCGGGGCGGGGACCGTGGCCGTCCAGGCCTTCCCCGACGTGATCGTCACGACCGGCGAGATCTTCGCGTAGCGTCGCGCCACGCCCTAGCGCCGGTCGCCTTGACTCGATGTGCTACATGTAGCACACTCGCGGCATGCGCACCGCCGGGGTCCGCGAGGCTCGTCAGAACCTGTCGGCGCTGCTCGACGAGGTGAAGCGGGGCCGCGAGATCGTGATCACGGAGCGGGGGCGTCCCGTGGCGAAGCTGGTGCCGCCGGATCGCCCGCGCGGCACGGGCGTGCCGAATCTCGCGGCGTTCCGGCGCACGATGCCGGTCCTCGATCCGCCGCTGTCCGCGACGATCGCGGAGGAGCGCGCGGATCGCCTCTAGGCGTCGGGCTCCGGCGAGGGGTCGCGAGCCCGGCGCTTCGTATCCGGCCGGCTTGCCCGGCCCTCTCTACTGCGACACCAGTGCGCTGCTGAAGCTCTACCTGACCGAGCCCGGCAGCGACGCGTTCAACGACCTCGTCGAGGGACGCGGGGACCTGCTGGTGTCCGATCTGGCGGTGACCGAGATCGTCTCCGCGCTCGCCCGCCGGGTACGCCAGGGTCACCTCGTGCGGGACGCGGCGCGCCGGGTGCAACACGCCCTCGTCGGACGCCTCGACGAGGGCGGGTACCAGCGCGTCGAGCTGACCCGCGAGGTGCACCGGCGAGCGGAGCATCTCCTGTTCAGCCTGGCCGCGACGCCGCTGCGCGCGGCCGACGCGCTCCACCTGGCCCTCGCCATCTCCGCGCGCGCAGCGTCGCTGGCGTCGTTCGACGCGCGCCTGGTGGCCGCAGCCAGGGCGGTCGGCCTCGCCAGCTACCCCGCCTGACCCGCGTGATCGGCGGCCGAAACTGCCGACCCCCCGGCCGGGGGCTCGTCTCGAATGGGCGCGGATGAAGGCCCACCTGCTCGCCGGCGCCAGCGTCGACGCGCTCGAGCGTCAGCTCCGGGCCCTGCGCGGCGGCGGAGCCGCGGCCACGTTGAGGAGCTGGTGGACGCCGAGCCCGTGGGGAACCTGACGCTGAAGGGCTTCGCGCGACCGGTGGCGACCTTCAGCGGGCGCGCGCTCCGCTGACCCACGCCTCCGAAGTCGTGCCTCTCAACGGTCGATGCCGACGAACTCGCTGAGCACGTCGGCCTGCCGGAGCTCCCCGGGCTGCAGCTCGCGCAGGATCGCGCCCTTCTGGATGAGCAGCACGCGGGTGGCCAGCTCCGCGATGAACTCGAGATTTTGCTCGACGAGGACGATGGTCAGCGCCTGGGTCCGGTGCAGCCGCTGCAGGACGGAGACCAGCTCCTCGATGATCGAGGGCTGGATGCCCTCGGTCGGCTCGTCGAAAAGGATCAGCCGGGGGTTGCCGGCCAGACAGCGCGCGATGGCGAGCAGCTGCTGCTCGCCGCCGCTCAGGGCGCCCCCGCGCCGGTCGATCAGGGGGATCAGGCGGGGGAACGTCTGGAGGATCGCGTCGACGCGCTCCTCGGCGCCGCGGCCCACGAATCCCATGCGGAGGTTGTCGCGCACGCTGAGGCCGGGGAAGATCTCGCGCCCCTGGGGCACGTAGCCGAGGCCCCGGCGGGCCCGCGTGTACGGCGGCTCGTGGGTGACGTCGACGCCGTCGAACACGATGCGCCCGCGCTGGGCGGGGACGAAGCCCATCAGCGTCTTGAGCAGCGTCGTCTTGCCCATGCCGTTGTGGCCGAGGACGCCCACGAGCTCGCCGGCGGCGACCTCGAGGCGGATCCCGTTGAGGATCGGGATCCGTCCGTAGCGGGCGTGGAGATCGGTGACGCTCAGCATCGTGCCGTCAGGCGCCGCCGTGCTTGCCGAGGTAGACGTCACGCACCGTCGCGTTCTTCAAGATCCGGTCCATCGTGTCCTCCACCAGCACGGCACCCTGGTGCATGACGGTGACCGTGCGAGCGATCATCTTGACGAACTGCATGTCGTGCTCCACCACGATGAGCGCGTGGGTGCGGTTGATCTCGCGGACGAGCTCGGCGGTGCGGGCCACCTCGTCGTGCGTCATGCCCGCCGCGGGCTCGTCGAGCAGGATCAGCTCGGGGTTCCCGGCCAGCACGGTGCCCAGCTCGACCCACTGCCGGAGCCCGTGGGAGAGCTGGCCGACCGCGCCGTCGGCCAGCGCCGTGAGGCCGATCCGCTCCATGATCTCGTCGACGATCGCCCGGGTCCGCTCGGCCGGGTTCGTGCGGCGGGCCGACAGCCAGAGGTGCTCGCGCACGGTCAGGCCGTCGAAGAGACTGGGGACCTGGGTCTTGATGCCGATGCCTCGCCGCGCGATGGCGTGCGTGTGGTGGCCGGTGATGTCGTGACCCCGGAACAGGATGCGCCCGGCCGTGGGCTTGAGCTGCCCGGTGAGCAGCTTGAACAGCGTGCTCTTGCCGGCGCCGTTGGGTCCGATGAGACAGCGCAGCTCCCGCTCGGCCAGCGCGAAGTCCACGCCCCGTACCGCCTCGACCCCGCCGAAGCGGATCGACAGCCCGACGGTCTGGAGCACGGCGTCGCTCACGCCGGCTCGCGGACCCGCGCCGGGCCGACGGCGCGGGCGCCCAGCCGGCGGAGCGAGGGCACGATGCCGCGCGGCACCAGGAGCACGAAGGCCAGGAAGATGATGCCGAAGATCAGGCTGGTGTTGGCGACCTGCTGGGTGCCGAGCGTCGTGGCCAGGTACTGCATGATCAGGCAGCCGATGATGGGGCCGAGCAGCGTGCCGAGGCCGCCGACGATGACCCAGATGATGATCTGCGAGGTCATGGTGAGGCTGAAGACGTTGGGGCTCACGAAGGCGCCCCAGTTGGCGAACAGGCCGCCGGCCAGGCCGGCGATGCCGCCGCCGATCGCGAACACCAGGAGCTTGTGCAGCCGCACGTCGTAGCCCAGCAGCTCGCAGCGCGTCTCGTTCTCCCGGATGGCCACGACCACGCGCCCGAAGTGGCTGGCCAGCAGCACGTGCAGTCCCACGTACACGATGATCAGAAACGCCATGACGAGGTAGAACGTCTCGGCCGGATCGAGCAGCCGGCCGGGATCGCCCGGCACGTTGAGGGTGGGCAGCGACGGCATGCCGTTGAAGCCGTTGAGCCGGGCCTTGCCGACCCGGTAGGCGTCGCCGGCGGTGCTGTTCATGAGGTTGAAGAAGATCAGCGTCACGCTCAGGGTGATGACGCCCAGGTAGACGTCGCTCAGCCGGCCGTAGAACATGAAGTAGCCGAGCAGGGCCGCGAACACCGCCGGCACCACGACCGCGAGGACCATGGCCAGGGTGCTCTCGCCCAGGTCGATGGCGGTCACCGCGTACGTGTAGCCGCCCAGGCCGAAGAAGGCCGACTGGCCGAAGCAGAGGATGCCGCCGTAGCCCCACACGAAGCCCAGGCTGAGGGCCAGGATGCACATGGAGGCGAAGACGGTGAGCTGCAGCAGCCCGAACTGATCGACCACCTGCGGGACGCCGACGGCGATCGCGACCATCGCCGCCGTCGTCAGGACGACGCCGGGGCTCGGGCGCCGGCTGCTCACAGGCTGCCCCGGAACAGCTTGCCCGTGATGCCGTGGGGCAGCACGCGGAGCAGGAGGATGGCCGCGGCCAGCAGACCGGCCTCGCCGATGACCGGCGTCGTGAAGTAGGTGAGGAGCTGATTGACGGTGCCGAAGAGGCCGGCCGCCGCCGCCGTTCCCGCCAGGATCGCCGTGCCCCCGCTGATGACGGTGATGAACGCCTTGGCCACGTAGGCCGCGCCCACCGTGGGGAGCACGCCGGAGATCGGCGCCAGGAGGCCGCCGGCCAGGCCGGTGAGCGCGGCGCCGACGCCGAAGGTCGTCGCGTACACCCGGGGCGGGCTCACGCCGAGGGCGGCGGCCATGTTCGGGTTCTCCATCGTGCCGCGCGCGATGAGGCCCAGCCGCGTCCGCCGCAGCACCAGGAAGATGACCGCGAGGATCGCCGCCGCGATGCCGACGAGGACGAGCCGGTAGACGCTGATCGTGTACCGCCCGATGGCGACGCTGCCGAGCGGCGCGCCGATCCCCGCCACCGTGTTGCCGAAGATCGTCGTGACGAGGCCGATGAAGAACAGGCTCAGGCCCCAGGTGGCCAGCAGCGTGTCGATCATCCGGCCGTAGAGGACGCGGATGATCACGCGCTCGGCGATCACGCCGATGACGCCGACCACGAGCGGCGCCACCACCAGCATCGCGATCCAGATGTTGACGCCGTGATTGGTGGCCACGATGGCCGCGTAGCCGCCGAGCATGAGGAACTCGCCGTGGGCCAGGTTGATGACGCGCATCATCCCGAAGATGATGGCGAGCCCGACGCTGATGAGCACGAGGGTGGCGACGCCGTTCAGGATTTCGAGCATCAGAACGGCCGCGAGGTCCATCGCGCGCGCACTATAGACCCGGGGCGCGAGCCAGGCAAGGCGCACGCCGCTCGCCTTGACACTCCGAATCGGGGAGGGCTAGACTCGGGCCCTCGTAACGCGAGCGAGTGATGCACACCCTTCGCCCGGAGGTACTGATGCGAGCCGATCGTCGGAGATTCCTCAAGACCGCAGGCGCAACCCTCGGCGCGATGTCGCTGGCGCCGTCCCTCGTACGCGACGCGTTCGCCCAGGCCAACGTCATCAAGGTGGCGGCGATCCACGACCTCTCGGGCGGGCTCGACATCTACGGGCGGCCGATGGTCGACTGCCTGAACTACGCCGTGGAAGAGATCAACGCCGCCGGCGGGCTGCTGGGCAAGCAGATCAAGCTCATCAGCTACGACGCCCAGTCGAACATCCAGCTCTACACGCAGTTCGCCACCGAGGCCGCCACCAAGGAGAAGGTCGCCGTCGTCCACGCCGGCATCACCTCGGCGTCGCGGGAGGCCATCCGGCCGGTGCTCAAGCGGTTCAACACGCTCTACTTCTACAACACGCAGTACGAGGGCGGCGTGTGCGACCGCAACTGCTTCTGCACCGGCTCCACGCCGGCCCAGAACGTGGACAAGGTGGTGCCGTTCACGCTGAAGCGGTTCGGCAAGAAGGTGTACACGGTGGCCGCCGACTACAACTACGGCCAGATCACCGCCAAGTGGGTGAAGAAGTATACCCAGGAGCACGGCGGCGAGGTGCTGGCCACCGACTACTTCCCGCTCGAGGTCAGCGACTTCGGTCCCGCCATCACCAAGATCCAGGCGGCCAAGCCGGACTTCGTCATGTCGGCGCTCGTGGGCGGCAATCACATCTCGTTCTATCGCCAGTGGGCGGCCTCCGGCATGAACAAGACCACGCCGGTCGCCTCGACGACGTTCGGCAACGGGCTCGAGCAGCAGGTGACCACGCCCGAGGAGCACAAGGGGTACATCGCCTCCCAGAGCTACTTTCAAGAAATCGGCACCGAGGCGAACCAGGCGTTCCTGAAAAAGTTTCTCCCGAAGTACGGCACGACCACCAAGTACGTCACGTCCCTGGCCATTCAGACCTACCACGGTATGCACCTGTGGGCGGCGGGTGTGAAGAAGGCCAACAGCATCGACCGCATGAAGGTGATCGAGGCGCTGGAGTCGAATCTCAGCTTCAGCGGCCCGGCCGGCAAGACGGCGATCGATCCCCAGACGCATCACTGCAGCCTCGACGTCTACATCGCCGAGGCCCAGAACCGCGCGTTCAAGGTGCTGGAGAGCTATCTACAGCAGGCGCCCGCCGATACGGCCGCGGTCTGCGACCTCAAGAAGAATCCCAACGACAACCAGCAGTACGTCATCGACGTCAAGACATGAGGACGACGCGAGCGGACTCGAGGCGGGCGTAAGGATACGGGCGTAGGACGAAGAAGGAGGATCCCGTGGCCAGCGCAAAGCTTCCCACCCCGGACGAGCTCAAGGCCGTCGGCCGGCAACTGGGCATGACCCTGTCCGACGCCGACGTCGCGTTCTTTCTCGAGACGATGGCCGGCAACGTGGCCGCCTACCACGCCATCGAGGCCATGGTGGATCCGATGCCGCCGGTCAAGTATCCGCGCACGTCCGGCTATCGCCCCCAGGGCGTGGAGAACAAGTACAACGCCTGGTACTACAAGAGCGAGGTGCCGGGCGCGCCCTCCGGCAAGCTGAAGGGCAAGCGCATCGCGCTCAAGGACAACGTCTGCCTGGCCGGCGTGCCGATGATGAACGGCGCCTCGACGCTGGAGGGCTACGTGCCCGACGTCGACGCGACCATCGTCACCCGCATGCTCGACGCCGGCGGGACCATCCTGGGCAAGGCCCACTGCGAGTACTTCTGCTTCTCGGGCGGCAGCCACACCAGCTCGGCCGGGCCCGTGCACAATCCGCGGAAGATGGGGTACTCGGCGGGCGGGTCGTCGTCGGGCAGCGCCGCCCTGGTGGTGGCCGGCGACGTCGACATGGCCATCGGCGGCGACCAGGGCGGATCCATCCGCATCCCGGCCGCCTACTGCGGCGTGTACGGCCTGAAGCCCACGCACGGCCTGGTGCCGTACACGGGCGTGTTCCCCATCGAGAACACCCTCGACCACACGGGCCCCATGACGGCGACGGTGGCCGACAACGCGCTGCTGCTCGAGGTGCTGGCCGGGCCCGACGGCCTCGATCCGCGCCAGGTCGACGTGAAGACGGCGGCGTACACGAACGCCCTCACCGGTGACGCGCGGGGCATGAAGATCGCCGTCGTGAAGGAAGGCTTCGGGCATCCGAACTCCGAGGCCGACGTCGACGCGCTGGTCCGCAAGGGGGCGGCCACGTTCAAGCAGCTCGGCGCCCAGGTGGACGAGGTGTCGATCCCGCTGCACCTGGCCGGGCCCGCCATCTGGACGCCGATCGCCGTCGAGGGCGCGACGTGGCAGATGATGAACGGCAACGGCTTCGGCTTCAACTGGAAGGGCCTCTACGTGACGAGCCTCATCGACGCGCATTCGGCCTGGCGGCAGCGCGCGGATGAGTTCTCCGACACGCTGAAGACGACGATCCTCTTCGGGCAGTACGCGCTCAACAAGTATCGCGGCCACTACTACGCAAAGTCCCAGAACCTGGGCCGCGTGCTGCGGGCCGCCTACGACGCGGTGCTGAAGGACTACGACCTGTTGCTGATGCCCACGCTGCCGCTCAAGGCCACGCCCATTCCCCAGCCGGGCGGGCCGCGCATGGAGATCATCCAGCGGGCCTTCGAGATGCTGCCGAACACCGCGCCCATCGACGTGACCGGCCACCCCTCGATGAGCGTGCCGTGCGGCCTCAGCGACGGGCTGCCGGCCGGGATGATGCTGACCGCGAAGCACTTCGACGAGGTGTCGATCTACCGGGCGGCCTCGGCCTTCGAGAAGGCCGGCGACTGGACGGGCATTCGCCCGTAGCCGTCATCACGGAGCGCATCGGCCGTCGCGGCCGGTGCGCTCCGGCCCGCTGACTGGCGTGGATTCGGCTGCGCCGGGCCTGCGGGCGGGCGCGGGCGCCGCGGAGGCCGCGGGCGCCGCGGGCGCGCCTGCATGGCTCGCCTGTCGCCGTAAGCCGCTCCGGGCTTGGGTCGCTCGGGCCCCCCATCCCCCAGAGGGGGTTGGGGCGCGGCCGCTTCGAGTTGTTGGCGGCTCGCTCGCCGAGCCCGGAGCAGCAACGGCGACGACGGCTCGCCATGGAGGCGCGCCCGCGGCCTCCGCGACTCCCGTGCCCGCCCGCAGGCCCGGCGCAGCCGAATCCACGCCGGTCAGCGGGCCGGAGCGGCTCTCTCCTTGATAGCGGCGATGACCTCCGCCGCCGTCGACACCCAGCCGAACTTCAGGGCAAAGTTCTTCAGCACCGCCGCGTGCAGGTCCGGCATGTACGAGGACACGGCGTCGGAGACGACGGTGGTCCGGTAACCCCGCTTGAAGCTCTCCCGGGCCGTCTCCTCGACGCAGATCTGGGTGACGGTGCCCGTGACCAGCACGGATTCGACGTGGCGCGCCTTCAGCAGATCGTCGAGATTGGTGTTGTGGAAGGCGCCGTAGCCGAACTTGTCGACGATCGGATCGCCGGGCTCGGGATAGAGCTCGTCGACGATGTCCGAGCCGTCCAGCTCCTTGCCGACGTCATCGTAGTGGCGCAGGAAGCCCTTCCAGCAGCAGCACACCGGAGGGGCCAGGACCGGCGACCACTCCCAGACCAGCGTCCGCTCGGGCCCGGCCACGAACTTCGTGTAGATGACGGGGATGCTCCGCTCGCGACAGGCGGCCAGCAGCGCCTGGTGCGCCGGGATCGTGGCGCGCGACTCGGGGACCTCGAGCGGCGCGCCGACGCGGACGAAGTCGTTCTGCATGTCCACGATCACCAGCGCGGGGTGGGCGAAGCGATCGATCGTCATTCAGAATTCTCCTGGCCCGATCCGGTTACCGCCAGACGGCGACCGGATCGAGCGTCAAGTCCGAGAGCGGTGGCAACGCCGTAGGTGTCGTGGCGTCGAGCGCCGCGACGGCCTCGTACGACTCGCCGACGAGGCGAAGCGCCTGCACGGTCCGTGCATCGGGATCCACGATCCAGTAGTACGGCACGCCGTACCGCGCGTAGAGTGCCCGCTTGACGCTGCGGTCCCGAGCGTCCGTCGAGGGCGAGAGGACCTCGACGACCAGCGTCGGCGGGCCTTCGATGGCCCGCTCGGTGACCATCCCCATGCGCGTCGTGTCCAGATAGACCAGATCCGGCTGCAGGACCGTGATGCGGCTCAGGATCACATCAATCGGCGACAGGTACACCTCGCCGAGCCGGTGTTGCCGGACGTGCTCGGCCATCAGCAGGTGGAGGTTGCCGATGACCGACTGGTGCCGCGGACGCGGCGCGGGAGTCACGATGAGCTCGCCCTCGTAGACCTCGTACCGGCGCCCGTCGTCCGGCAGAGCGGCGTAGTCGTCGTAGGTCAGGATGACTCGCGCGGCCATCGCGACGTTCCTCCCGACCCGGAGTGTAGCACCGGCAGAGTGGCGGCTCGCCGCGCCCGGGTCAAGGTCCAGTCGCGGATACGCGACGGTCGCGCGTCGCGGCACTCAGAGGGTTCGAAGGTCGACGATCGAGACGTCGAGTCTCCGTGCCGACAGGCGACGCAGGAGGCGTTGATCGGCGGTGACGAAGGCCGCGTGCTCGCGCTCGGCGAGCGCCAGGTATACGCAGTCGTAGACCGGGTGGCCCAGGCGCCGTGCCACGTCCATCGCGCGCGGCAACAGCGGCCCGGTCGCGCGCAGGTCGAGCCCGCTTCGTCTCACCAGGTCGAACGCCGCGTCGGCCTCGCGGGGAGTGATCTCCTTGGCCGCGGTCTTCTTCCAGAGCGCATTCGCGACTTCGACGAGAAGCAGATCGGGAGCGAGGACGTCGTCCTCCCCGTCACGGACGCGATCCGCCTGGTCGCTCAGCACCTCGGGGATGACCCACTTGACGGCGATGCTGGCATCGACCACCCAGCTCACCGCTCGCGATCCTGGCGGATCAGGCGCGTGCTGTCGCTGTGCCGACGGCCGGCCAGCTGCCGACGGAACGCGGCCGCTCGCTCACGGAAGCCGGTGCGGTCGGCGTGCGCCGCATCGGTGAGGATCGTGCGGAGCTCGCGCTCGAGCGAGACACCCTTCCGGGCGGCGCGCGACTTCAAGCGGCGCATGGCCTCCTCATCGATGTTGCGGATCACGACCTGGGCCATTCCGCCATCCTCCTATGATATCGAAATGATATCACGTGACCCCGGGGCGGCTGGCGTCGACAGCGTGGCGGTTCGGCGTCACCGGGTCAATGTCCAATCGCCGAGACACCAGGTGGAGCGGACGGCTTGCCCTCGTCCGCGGTCCTCATATACTGAGGGCCACTGCGAGCTGGCGAAAGGAGCTACCCGTGAAAGGATTGCTGGTCCTGACGGCTCTGCTGATGGCGGTATCGCTCGGGGAGGCGGCGGATCTCGAGGCGGGAAAGGCGAAGGTCGCCACGGTGTGCGCGGCCTGCCACGGCGCCGCGGGCGTGAGCGTGAGTGACTCGATTCCCAACCTGGCGGCCCAGCGGGCGGGCTACATCGAGGCGCAGCTGCGGTCGCTCAAGGACGGCTCGCGCAAGAGCCCGATCATGAAC
The DNA here is from genome assembly GCA_041499965.1 of Methylomirabilia bacterium. Classification (GTDB taxonomy): domain Bacteria; phylum Methylomirabilota; class Methylomirabilia; order Rokubacteriales; family CSP1-6; genus AR5. The sequence continues at coordinate 4,687 of JBGQLG010000036.1, read as the reverse complement.
GCGATCGCCGTCCAGCTCAGCGCCGACGACATGGCCAACGTCGCGGCGTTCTTCGCCACCCAGCCCGGCGCCGCGGCCGCGGCCAAGTCCGCGTTCTTGCCCAACCTGGCCAAGAACGGCGTCACCTTCCCCGAGAGCTACAAGACGACGTTCACGAAGTACCACACGATCAACTTCCCGGCGACCAAGCAGGTGCGCTACTACTACGCGAATCCCGCGGCCCTGCAGGCCGCGAAGGCCGACAAGGACCTGCCCAACGGCTCGGTGCTCTTTGCCGAGGTCTACTCGGCCAAGCTCGACGCGGACAAGAAGCCGGTGTCGGGCAGCGATGGGTTCTTCGTGGCCGACCAGCTCCTCTTCTTCACGGCCATGGCGCGCGAGGCGGGCTGGGGCAAGGACATCCCCGAGATGCTGCGCAACGAAGACTGGAACTATGCCGCCTTCTCCCTCACCAAGGAGCAGCGGCCGGTCAACCAGGCGGAGTGCCTGGCCTGCCACAAGCCGCTCGACAAGGTGAGCTATACCTTCACGCTGAAGGAGCTCACGAGCGTGGCCAAGAGCAAGTAGCGCTCGCGGCCGCCCGGTCAAGTCCCCGCGGCGGACTATAAAGGCGCGTCTGCGTGCGCGCCTCTGGTATCAATGAAGGGCAATGTCCACCGTCGTGGCCAGGCCCCCCGCCGCCGAGCCGAAGGCCGCCGTCTCCGCTGTGGAGATGGGCGCGCGCCAGCGGGAGATCTCCGTCTCCGAGTTCTTCACCAAGAACCGCCACCTCCTCGGCTTCGACAACCCGCGGAAGGCCCTGCTCACCTGCGTCAAGGAGGCCGTCGACAACGCGCTCGACGCGTCCGAGGAAGCCGGCATCCTGCCCGACGTCGTCGTCAGGGTGGAGGTCGCGCCGAGCAACGGGGACGCGCCGCTGCCGGCCAGCCAGGCGACCCGGTTCCGCGTCACGATCACCGACAACGGCCCCGGCATCGTCCGCCAGCAGATTCCCCCCATCTTCGCCAAGCTCCTCTACGGCTCGAAGTTCCACCGGCTGCGCATGAGCCGGGGCCAGCAGGGGATCGGCATCTCGGCGGCCGGCATGTACGCCCAGCTGACGACGGGCAAGCCCGTGCAGATCATCTCGCGCACCGGCGCGCGGGCGGCGGCCCACTACTTCGAAGTCCAGATCGACACCAAGAAGAACGAGCCGAGGATCTTCGAGAGCAAGAAGATCGACTGGGAGCCCCCGCGCGGCACCCAGGTGACGCTCGAGATCGAGGGGCGCTACCAGAAGGGCCGCGCCTCGGTGGACGAGTTTCTCGAGCAGGTGGCGATCGCCAACCCGCACGTGGGGCTCGTCTACCACGCGCCGGACGGCGAGACCCGCGAGTATCCGCGGACGATCCACGAGCTGCCGCCCCAGCCACGGGAGATCAAGCCGCATCCCTACGGCATCGAGTTCGGCATCCTCCTGCGCATGCTCCAGGACACCCGCGGCCACTCGCTCGCGGGGTTCCTGGCCGGCGACTTCAGCCGCGTCTCCTCCGCCGTCGCCCTGGAGATCTGCACGACGGCCAAGCTCTCGCCGGACGCCCGGCCCCGCAACATCCACGGCACCGACGCCGAGACGCTCTACAAGGCCATCCAGGCGACCAAGATCATGGCGCCGCCGTCGAACTGCATCTCGCCCATCGGCGAGACGGCGATCCTCCACGGCCTGTACAAGCAGATCAAGGGCGAGTTCTACACGGCGGTGACGCGGCCGCCCGCGGTGTACCGCGGCAACCCGTTCATCATCGAAGCGGGGCTGGCCTTTGGCAAGGCGCCGAACCAGGCGGCGGCGAAGCCGGACGCGCCCGCGGTGCCGCTGGCCGAGGGCGAGCAGCGGGAGGACGACGACGAGCTGGCGCGCGTCATCCGCTACGCCAACCGGGTGCCGCTGCTCTACCAGCAGTCGGCCTGCGCCACCTTCAAGGCCGCGCTCGAGACCGCCTGGAAGAACTACGGCATCGCCCAGTCGAGAGGCGCGCTGCCGGCCGGCCCCATGGTGGTGTTCGTCCACATGGCCTCGGTCTGGGTGCCGTTCACCAGCGAGTCGAAGGAAGCGATCGCCGACTACGACGAGATCCGCAAGGAGATCAAGCTCGCGCTGCAGGAGTGCGGGCGGCGGCTCGGCGTCTTCCTGCGCCGGCGCGAGCGGGCCAAGAGCGAGTTCCGCCGGCGCAACATCTTCGAGCTGTACATCGAGGAGGTCGTCGAGGCCTGTGCCCGCCTGAAGGGCGGCAAGCTGCCGAAGGAGAAGCTCAAGACCCAGCTGCAGAGGATCGCGGCGAAGCGGACCGGCGGGGCGAGGACCGACGAGATCCTGGGCAAGGACAGCGGGCCGGAAGGGCTCCCGCACTCGATCATCGTCACGCCCGAGGGGCCGCAAGGGGAGGCACCGGCGCTGCCTGGCGCCGCGCCGACTGCTGGCGCCGAGATGGAACCGGAGGCTGAGGCGCCGGCGCGGCGGAAGGCCAAGGCTACGGCGGCGCGATCGACGAAGGGCCCCCACCGCACGAGCAAGGCAACCAAGCGCGAGACGCCGGCGGCCACGCGCAAGACCGGGGTCGCCACGCGCAAGACCACGGTGACCAAGCCCACGACCATGGCGGCGAAGCCCAAGACGCCGACGGCGAAGCCCAAGACGCCGCCGGCGAAGCTCAAGACTCCGGCCGCGAAGCGCAGGAAGAGATAGAAAGGCGCATGGCGCACGCAAAGGCGAAGACGCTCGGAGCCGTCGAGAAGAAGCTCGTGGGCGTGGCGGACATCGTGATCACGGCCGCCGAGCGGAGCCAGGACCCCACGCTGTCGATCCCCGTGCGCAGCCTGGCCAACGTCAACTTCAACGCCCGGCGCGGCATCATCGAGATGGGCAAGCGCAAGCAGGCGCGCACGTTCTTCAACGTGGGCATGGCCAAGAAGTTCATGCAGACGGTGCTGGTGGCCGACGCCCTGTCCGAGCTGCAGCGGGCCAACCTCACGACCTCGCTGCGGGAGATCTACTACCGCACCAAGCACACGATGAAGGACTCGCACGAGAACACGTTCGACAACCAGAACGAGTCCGACCCGCTGATCGAGGACCTCGAGGTCTCGCTGGCCGCGCTGCGCGAGGAGCTGCACGTGCGCGCCGAGAACGCCGGTAGCATCGTGGGGCCCGTCGTGTTCGGCGACGACGGCGACCGGGTGGACTGCGCGCGCCTGGGCAAGGGCGGCTACTCGGTGCCGTCCATCGTGGAGCCCGAGTACATCGAGATCCGGCGCTGCACGGCCGACTTCATCCTGCTCGTCGAGAAGGGCACCCAGTGGAACCGCCTGTCGGAGGACAAGTTCTGGCGCCGGTACAACTGCGTCCTGCTGACCGGCAACGGCCAGCCGCCCCGCGGCGTCCGCCGCCTGGCCCGGCGCCTGCACGAGGAGTACAAGATTCCGGTCTACGTCCTCGTCGACAACGATCCGTGGGGCTACTACATCTACTCCGTCGTCAAGCAGGGCTCGATCAACCTCGCGTTCGAGAGCGAGCGGATGGCCATTCCCAAGGCCAAGTTCATCGGCCTCTCCAGCGCCGACCCCGACCGCTACGGCCTGCCCCGCAACGTGGGCATCAAGCTCAACGACAAGGACACCAGCCGGGCCAAGGAGCTGCTCAAGTACCGCTGGTTCCAGAAGAAGCACTGGCAGGACGAGATCAAGCGGATGCTCGGCACCGGACTCAAGTACGAGCTGGACTCGCTGGCCAACAAGGACTTCCGCTACCTGACGAAGACGTATCTGCCGCGGAAGCTGAAGGAAGAGGACTGGCTGGACTAGCGCTTCGTCCGTCGCCTCGCCCTCCTGCTGTATCCTTCTGCTGTATCCTTCCAGGGACTTTTCGAGCGGTGCGTGAGCGGCTATATGCTGGGCGATGGGACAGGCCCGGAGCGAGGCGGGAGGCGTTCGATGGCAGTCGAGGTGGCGCCAACGCGACGACGCTTCACGCGGGCGGACTATCACCGGATGGCCGAGGTGGGCATCCTCCGCGAACGGGATCGGGTCGAGCTGATCAAGGGCGAGATCATCGAGATGTCGCCGATCGGCCGCCGCCACGTCGCGTTCATCGACAACCTGAACCAGATCCTCGTCGTACGCTTGGCGGGCCGCGCCATCGTGTCGGTCCAGAACCCCGTTGTTCTCACGGACGACAGCGAGCCCCAGCCCGACCTCGCCGTTCGCCGACTCCGCGCGGTGCCCTACAAGGAGCGCGAGGCCTACGCCGAAGACCTGCTCCTGGTGATCGAGGTGGCTGACAGCTCGCTCGCCTACGACCGATCGACCAAGCTACGACTCTATGCCGAAGCCGGCATCCCGGAATACTGGGTGGTCGACTGCGCCACGGAGGCCATCGAGGTTTACCGCGGCCCCAGCCCCGAGGGTTATCGCGAGGTCGGCCGCGTTTCCGGTACGGCGACACTCAGACTCCAGGCGTTCCCCGGCGTCGAGCTGACGACCACAGATATCTTCGCGTAACACAGTCCACGGGTGCCCGGGCGAGGTCCTGGACACCAAACGCAGCGACACGAACGGGAGGTTGACCCAGCATGGACGAGCAGATCATCGAGACCGCCACCGGGCTCGGCTACGTGGAGATCGTCGAGGGCACGGGGGCGCGAGCCAAGCCCGG
>JBGQLG010000035.1:0-39141 GCA_041499965.1 Methylomirabilia bacterium | reverse complement strand
TGGATGTGCGACTCGACGAGCCCCGGCGTGACCAGGCGGCCGCCGAGGTCGATCGTCTGGCGGGCCGGCCGGGCCACGACGTCCACGCCGACGATGCGCGCGCCGGCAATGGCGATGTCGACCAGTGCGTCCCGGTCGGGCAGGCGCGCACCGCGGAGCAGCAGGTCGACCGTCTCGCTCACCGCCGTTGGCCCCGCGAGCAGACGGCCATGCGACACACTACGACGAATGGCCGGCACCCGGAAAGGGCGATGGGACTAGAGTGGGCCCCCCATGACGACGCTGCCCCTGGCCGGCTACCGCGTGCTCGAGCTCGCGCATCTCATCGCCGGCCCGGCCTGCGGCATGTACCTGGCCGACATGGGCGCCGACGTCGTCAAGATCGAGCAGCCCGGCGGCGGCGACGCCTCGCGCACGGCCTACGGCGCCCAGCTCGGCGGCGAGAGCGCGGTCTTCGTCACGGTCAACCGTAACAAGCGCAGCGTCGGCCTCGACCTGGCGCGGCCCGAGGGCCGGGCGGCGTTCGAGCGACTGGTGGTGCGGGCCGACGTCGTGATCGAGGCCTATCGCGGCGGCGTCGCCGAGCGGCTCGGCATCGACTGGGCGCGGCTGGCGCCGCTCAATCCGCGGCTGGTCTACTGCTCACTCTCGGCGTTCGGTCCCGAGGGGCCGTGGCGCGACAAGCCCGGCGTCGACATGCTGGTGCAGGCCATGGGCGGGCTGATGGCGGTCATGGGCGAGCCCGACGGGCCGCCGGTGCTGTGCGGCGCCCCGGTGCTCGACACCATCGGCGCGCTCATGGCCGGCCAGGGCATCCTCACCGCGCTGCTGCATCGCGAGCGTACCGGCGAGGGCCAGCGCGTGGACGTCTCGCTCCTTAACGGCGCCCTGCTGGCCCACGCGGCGCGATTGTCGATTTTTCTCGCGACGGGCGAAGAGCCCGGCCGGTGGGGTAGCGGCCACCCCTACATCGTGCCGTTCCAGGCTCTGCAGGCCAGTGACGGCTGGGTCTACGTGGCGGTGTGGATCGACCGCCTGTGGGCCCCGTTCTGCGAGGCGATCGAGCGACCCGCCCTGGCCGGCGACGCCCGGTTCGCCACCCGCGCCGACCGACTCCGCAACCGGGCAGAGTTGACCGCGCTGCTGGCCGAGATCTTCCGGGGGCGCACCGTCCCAGACTGGATGGCGCGGCTCGAAGCCCACGACGTCCTCTGCGCCCCGGTCAACCGCTACGCCGACCTCCCGCACGACCCCCAGGTCCTGGCCACCCGGCTGATCGTGGAGCAGGAGCATCCGCGCGCCGGCCGCTTCCGGACGCTGGACACCCCCATCCGCTTCGGGCGGACGCCAGGTGGGATCCGGACCCCCGCCCCCGCCCTCGGCGAGCACACCGACGCCGTCCTGACCGAAGCCGGCCTGGGGCCTGCCGAGATCGCGAGCCTCAAACAATCGGGGGCCGCTCAGTAGCGGCGCCCACGACACTTTTGACACGGGCGCGTCAGTTCGTCACACCGCTGTCACGATCGAGCCGCGGCCGGGTTGACGACGACTCAGCCCGCCGCGTCGTCTGCCGTCGCTCCCACAAGCGGTCGCCCCTTCGCCGCTGTATCGGCGCAGTGGCAGTCGGATTGCACCGTGGGGCGCGCGTGACAAAACGGATCCTGGTCGTGGATGACATGCAGTACCTCCGCGACATCCAGGTCCTCCTCCTCAAGGACGCCGGCTACCTCGCGACGGCCCTCGGCAGCGCCCGCGAGGCGCTCGACCGGCTCCCCGAGCTGGCGCCCGACCTGATCCTGCTCGACGTCTCCATGCCGGGGATGGACGGCCGTCAGTTCCTGGCCAGGCTGCGCTCCACGCCCGAGTGGCAGGGGCTGCCGGTGATCCTGACGACGGGTCGCTCGGTGGAGGACGTCGCTCGCGAGAACGGCTGCGACGTCCTCTCCAAGCCGTTCAGCGAGGTGGCGCTGCTCGACCGGGTGCGGAGCCTGATCGGCGACGCCAAGAACGGTTCATGACCCCGGCTCGGCCAGCGCTTCCAGCGCGGCGGTAAAACACCCCAGCGGCGCCCGGGCCACCCCGGCGCCCACCTGTCCGGTCCCGGCCTTCCTTCCCGCGATCCCCGTGTTGATCAAGGGTGTGACCCCGGTCTCGACGACCCGGCGCACGTCGATGCCCACCGGCGTGCCCTGCTCGTCCAGCGCGGGGATGCGAAAGTGCGCGTGCTCGCCGGCGGTGATCTCCCGCATCGCCTCGGTCAGCGCCAGCGCCTCGGCCATCCCACCGGCACCGACGAAGCGCGCGACCGCCGGGGAGGCGGCCATCGCCAGGCCGCCCAGACCGATCGTCTCCACGATGGCGCTGTCGCCCATGTCGGGGTTGGCGTCGTCCGGGCCGAAGCCCGGGAAGTAGAGCCCGACCGGCATCTCGACGGGCGCCGTCAGCCACCGCTCGCCAAGCGACGCCACCCGGATGCCGAACTCGGTACCGTTGCGCGCCATCGCCGTGACCAGCGTGGCGTCGGCGACGCCGGCGGCGGCGTCGGCCGTGGCCTTGCCGGCCGCCATCGCGACGTTCAGGAAGAACTGATCGTTGCCGGCGATGAACTCGGCCAGGCGGGCGACGGCGTGGTGGCGGCCGCCGGCGCGCGCCAGGTGCGGCATCAGCGCCCGGGCCAGCAGGGCGGAGGCGGCGATATTGCGCTGGTGCATCTCGTCGCCCATGCGCAGCGCCTGGGCCATCAGCGGACGCAGCGGCAGGCCACCGGCCGCACGCAGCGCGGCGCCGAGCAGCGGCCCCGCCTCCGTCGCCAGCCAGCGCAGGCGCGCCAGCACGCTCTCGTCGTTGGCGCCGAAGCGCAGGACCTTGCCGAGCCCCTCGTTGATGGTGACGTGCGCGCGGTTGCCGTGCCCGCGGTTCTCGACGACGAAGACCGGCATCGAGCGCGTGATGATGCCGGTCATCGGCCCCACCGCGCGCCAGTGGTGGCACGGGGCCAATCGCACGCGCCCGCTCTCGACGAGGCCCCGGGCCGCGTCGTCGTTGGCGGCCCACGCCTCGTAGCGGATCGCGCACAGCACGGCGGCCTGCAGGGGCTCGCACATGCGGGCCCACGCCAGCGGCGGGCCGGCGTGCAGCACCGTGTGCTCGGGCAGCTCGAGCGCCTCCCAGGCCGGCCGGCAGTCGAGCAGGACCGGCTCGCCGCCCACGAGCCGGGCCAGGACCTCGGCGTTCGCCGCGTCGATCACCGCCGCCCGTGCCTGCAGGCGCCCGAGCAGCGCGGCCAGCCGCGCGTCGCCGCCGGCCGGCGGCGCCCACGCCATGTGCACGACGGGGACGCCGAGGCGCTCGAGCTCGCGCGCGAACAGGTCCAGGCCCAGGCTGATCACCCGGGGCGGGGTCGTCAGGAAGCCGGTCATGGCCGCGCCGGCGGCCCCGGAGCCGGCGGAGGGGAGCGTGGGGGCGTTCGCTGAAGCGTTCCTCCGCGACCAGGCGACGTGGCACCTCCGCGAGGTGGGATGGGCTCGACGAGGCGCAGCAGGAACATCAGGTGCGTGCGCACGCGCATCGTGTCCACCACCTCGACGTCGGGACGAGCCTGACTGCGCATCGTGCTCCACTCGAGGCCCGTGGTCACGACCAGCGGCCGGCTCGGGCGGGCGAGCCACTCGTCGAACGCCGCCACCGTGCGCACCGGCGTGAGCGCGCGACCCAGGTAGAAATCGATCGAGAAGAAGCGGCCCCCGGCGACGCCGACCTCGCTCCCCTGCGCGTAACGCTCGATGAGAGCGGCCAGCCCGGGATAGTCCTGCCCGCGGTTCACCCAGCCGTTGTGGATCCGCACACCGGCCGCGAGCAGCAGCGCCATGCCGAGGGCGAGGCCGCCCACCAGCGCCCGCGGCCGGTGCGTGCGGAGCATCCAGCACGCGTAGCCCACGACGACGAGCGAGCCGGCGACCATCGCCCCGGCCTTCCACCAGACGTGGTCGACCAGCTCGCGCTCCATGGGGTCGGCCCAGGGCAGCGCCAGGACCGTGAGCGCCACCAGCACGCCGGCGCCAGTCAGCCCCGTCACGACCGTGACCGCGCGCGAGGGCTCGCTCCCGTGGCGATCAGCCCACCACGCGATCAGCAGCGCGGCGGCGGGATAGGTCGGCAGCAGGTAGCGCGCGCGATGGTTCTGCGAGACCAGGACGATGACGAACGGCACGATCCACGCGAGGAAGGCGAAGCGGAACGGGGCGTCGCGCCACTGGCGGCGGACGGCCAGCAGTGGCAGCACGAGCAGCGTGGTCCAGGGGATGAACCCGTGGGCGCCGTCCAGGAGCATGTTCAGCATCTTGAGCGGCTTGGGCCCCCCCAGGTACCAGGCGAGCCAGTCCTCCCACACGACGCTGCGCGCGAAGCTGCGGCTGCCCGCGAAGAGATAGGGCACCAGCCAAATCCCGGTCAGCAGCAGGAACGTGGCGGCGCCGAGACGCGAGGCGAGGCGGCGCAGCCCGCGGACGCCCTCCTCGGTGAGGAGCCAGATCACGACGACCAGCGCCGGGAGCAGCCCCATCGGGCCCTTGGCGGCGAAGCCGAGCCCGAGGGCGGCGTAGAAGGCGACGAGAAGCCGGGGGCCGGGCGGGTGGCTCAGCGTGGCCCAGAACGCGCAGAGCGCGGCCAGTCCGAAGGCCACCACCAGCATGTCCGGCAGCAGGATCTGGCTGTGCGCGAAGAACGCGTAGCTGGTGGCGGTGATCAATCCGGCGCCGACCCCGGCAAGGGCGGAGAAGAGCTGCTGGCCCAGCACGGTCACCAGGAAGACGGCGGCCACCGCGGCCGCGGTGACCGGCAGCTGGGCGGTCACCTGGGTGACGCGGCCGTGCGGCATCGAGAGCAGCTTGATGGCCCACGGGTAGAGCAGCGGCTTGTTGCGATAGCGCTGGTCGCGCACGCGCGCGTGAAACCACGTGCCCCGCTCGAGCAGGTCGCCGGCCAGCAGGGCGAAGCGCGCCTCGTCGCTGGTGGTGATGTGCCGCTGTCCCAGGGTCGGCAGCATGAGCAGCGCGGCGAACCCCGCCACGAGCGCCGCGCGCCAGATCACGAGGCCACGCCGGAGGCGCGCGCGGCGATCAGCGCGGCGAGGCGCGCCGCCTGGGCGTTCGAGTCCATCACCACGACGCCGGCCCGCCGCAGCGCCGCCGCCTGCGCCGAGCGCACCTGCGGATCGCGCTCGGTGCCCGTGACGCTGGCGACGATCGACAGGCCGCGACCGGCCGCGCGCGCGGCGCCCCGCGCCGTCTCGAGCGCGGGGAGGAGCTCGGCGGCCGGATCGGGATGGGCGCCGTAGCCGAGGACGACGTCGAGCAGCAGCACCGCGGTTGCCGGATCGGCGGCGTCCTGGACGATCCGCTCGCGGCGGACGGCGCCGTCGATCATCGGATGCGGGCGCCCCAGCGTGAAGACGTCGTCGCCGAGGTCGACGACGCGATGCCCCGGACCGTCGCCGCCCACGCCGGGCGCGACCTGGGCCAGCCGCTCGCCGAGCAACGCGACCGCCTCCCAGGCCAGTGTCCCGCCCGAGTACACGCCGCGCACGAACCGCTGGCCGGCCGCCAGCGGACCGGCCTGCGCGTCGACGAGTCGCTCGATCTCCGCCGGCGGCAGCGAGAACTCGACCGCGCGCGGCGTCTCGCCACGGGCCAGCGCGACCGCCGCGAGCGCCGCGTCCTCGAGCGTCGCCGCGCGATGCGGACGCGCGACCACCGAGTTGCCGATGCTCTCGCGGCCTGACGCGATGTGCGGAGCCCCGCCCTTCTCGCGCAGGCCACCGACGTCGCGACCCGATCTCACGTCCCCCGCTCCCACCAACACGACCGGCTTGCCGATCTCCTCCAGCGCCGCCGCCAGCCGCGCGGCAACCGCGCGGCCCGGCGGCTTGCTGATCACGATGAGCACCGCGGTCGCCGGGTCGGCGGCGAGCGCGCTCAGCGCGGTGAGGGTCATGGCACCGCCGACGGCGTCACTCAGGTCGCGGCCGCCGACGCCGATCGCGTGTGAGACGCCCTCGCCCTCGGCGGCCAGCCGGCAGCTCACCTCCTGCAGGCCGGTGCCGGAGGCGGCGACGATGCCGATGCGTCCGCGGGGGACGGCGTTGGCGAACCCGAGCGGCACGCCGGCCACAAGCGCGGTGCCGCAGTCGGGGCCCATCAGAAATCGGCCGCGCTCGCGCGCCAGGCGCTTGAGCTCGATCTCCGTCTCGATCGGGACGTTGTCGCTGAAGAGCATCACGTGCAGGCCGGCGTCGAGCGCGCGGCGGGCCTCGGCGCCGGCGTAGACGCCGGGGACGGAGATGAGCGCCAGCGTGGCGTCGGGCTGGGCGCGCAGCGCCCCGGCCAGCGTGCGCGGCCGCGCGGCGCCCGGCGCCCGCGCCGCCTGGCGGGCGGCGAGCGCGATCTCGGCGGCGCCGCGGGCGGCCTCGGCGGCCGCGGCGTCGTCGGCGATCACCGCGATCACCAGGTCGGCCGCTCCGGCCGTCTCGCCCGCGGCGTCGAGCAGGCCGGCCTGGCCCAGCAGCGCGCGGTTGGCCGGCGTGCCCATCATGGCCGCGGCCCGGCGTACGCCGGCCACCGCTTCCATGTCGTGGGTGAGTCGCATCAGCGTGACGGAGTCCTGGTAGACGCTACGACGCACGAAGTTCCAGACGGGCACCGGCCCCGATACTACACCAAGGGTACGGTGGGACCGACGCGCCGCGCCGGCCGGCGGGCGCTACTTCGGCGGCGTGATGCCGTAGGCCCGGATCTTCCGGTAGAGGTGGCTGCGCTCGATGCCCAGCCGCTCGGCGGTGCGCGTCATGTTCCATTCCTGCGCGCGCAGCTCGGCCAGGATGTAGGCGCGCTCGAAGCCGTCGCGCGCCTCCTTGAGCGGCTTGCCGTCCCCGGGCGCCGCCGCCACGTCGCTCTTGGGCCGGAGCGGCGGCGGCAGGTCCTCGGGCGCGATCGTGTCGCCGGGCACCATGATGACGAGCCGCTCCACCATGTTGCGCAGCTCGCGCACGTTGCCCGGCCACTCGTAGGTCATGAAGTAGGTCAGGGCGGGGGGCGCCACCGTCTTCAGCCGCTTGCCGTTCTCGGCGCAGAAGACGCGGATGAAGTGGTCGACGAGGGCCGGCACGTCGTCGTGGCGGGTGCGCAGCGGCGGCACCTCGATCGGGATCACGTTGAGACGATAGAAGAGATCCTCGCGGAAGGCGCCGATGGCGATCAGCGAGAGTAGATCACGATTGGAGGCGGCGATCACGCGGACGTCGACCCGGAGCGTCTCGCGGCCGCCGACCCGCTCGAAGGCCTGCTCCTCGAGCGCGCGCAGCACCTTGGCCTGGGTCTTGAGGCTCATGTCGCCGATCTCGTCGAGGAACAGCGTGCCGTGGTCGGCGCCCTCGAACTTGCCGCGGCGGCGGGCCAGCGCGCCCGTGAAGGCCCCGCGCTCGTGCCCGAACAGCTCCGACTCGATCAGCTCCTCGGGAATGGCCGCGCAGTTGACCTCGACGAACGGCTGCTCGGCCCGCGCCGACAGCAGGTGGATGGCCCGGGCGACCAGCTCCTTGCCGCTGCCGTTCTCGCCGTGGATCAGCACGCGCCCGCTGCTGGGCGCGGCGACGGCGATCTGCTCGCGCAGCCCGCGCATGGGAGCGCTCTCCCCGATGATCTCGGTGCGCTCGTCGAGCCGGGCCCGCAGGGTGGCGTTCTCGCGCTCCAGCCGGCCGTGCTCGAGCGCGCGGCTCACCGTGACCAGCGTCTTCTCGAGCGACAGCGGCTTCTCGATGAAGTCCCAGGCCCCCAGCCGGGTGGCCTTGATGGCGGTCTCGATGGTGCCGTGGCCGGAGATCATCACCACGGTGGCCTCCGGCCGCAGGCGCTTGAGCTCGGCCAGCGCCTCCAGGCCGTCCATGTGCGGCATCCAGATGTCCATGAAGACGAGGTCCGGGGCCTCGTCGGCGACCGCCTTGAGCGCGTCGGGCCCGTTGCCGACCGTGCTCACCCGGTAGCCCTCGTCCTCGAGGACGTCGCGCAGCGCCTTCCGGATGGCCGGTTCGTCGTCGACGATCAGGATGTGCTCGCCGGCCATGCTAGGCCTCCACCGGGGCCGGGGTGCGGGCCACCGGGAGCTCGATGGTGAAGCGGCTGCCGCGCGGCTCGTTGTCCTCGACCCTCACGGTGCCGCCGTGCTCGGTGACGATCTCGCTCACGATCGGCAGCCCGAGCCCCATGCCGGTCACCTTCGTCGAGAAGTGCGGCAGGAAGAGCTTGTCGCGGTCCTCGAGCGGAATGCCGGGCCCGGTGTCGCTCACCACGATGCGCACCCGCCCGGGATCGGGCAGGTGCAGCGTCTCCATCACCACCCCACCGCCGCTGGCCCCGACCGCCTGGACGGCGTTGTCGAGGAGGTTCAGCACCGCCCGCTTGATGTGGTCGGGATCGACCTCGCACAGCGGCACGTCGTCGGCGTGACGGGTGGTCAGCGCCAGGCCGGGGTGGGCGTCGCGATAGAGCGCGGCCACGCCCTCGACGAGCAGCCGCACGTCGGTCGGTCGGGGGATGAAGGCCGGCATGCGGGCGAAGCGCGAGAACTCGTCGACCAGCCGCCGCAGCCCGTCGACCTCTTGCACGATCGTGTCGGTGCACTCGGCCACCAGCCGGTGGTCGTCGTCGTCGCCCCAGCCCAGCCGGCGGCGCAGGCGCTGGGCGGAGAGCTGGATCGGCGTCAGCGGGTTCTTGATCTCGTGGGCGATGCGCTGGGCCACCTCGCGCCAGGCGGCCAGCCGCTGGGCCTTGAGCAGCTCGGTGAGATCGTCGAAGACCACGACGGCGCCCGTGTACTCACCGTTCTCACCGCGCAGCGCCGTGGCGGCCGCCAGCAGCGACTGGACGACGCCCCCCCGGCGCAGGTGCAATTGCAGCGCGGCCGTCCCGGTGCGCGGCCGCCGCGCCCGCTGCACGAGGTGGACGATCTCCCGCGCCTGCTCGCCGACGAAGACCTCTTCCAGCAGCCGGCCCACGCTGCCGGTCTCCGCGATGTCGAACATGCGCGCGGCCGCCCGGTTGATCGTCGTCAGGCGGCCGAGCGGGTCGAGCGACACCACGCCGGTGGTGATGGCCTCCAGCACCGTCTCGATGTAGCGGCGCCGGTCCTCCAGCTCGGTGTGCTTGTCCTGCAGGTCGATGTACGCCTCCTCGAGCTGCCGCTTGGACTGCCCGAGGTCGTGGGTCATGCGGTTGAACGACTCGACCAGGGTGCCGATCTCGTCGTCGCCGCGCGCCTGGACCCTGTAGGCGAGGTTGCCGGCCGCGATCTCGCGGGTGCCCTCGGCCAGCTGCTCGATGGGACCGGTGATCCCGCGGGCCAGGTGCAGGGCGAACCACGTGAACGAGAAGACGACGATCAGCGTCATCAGCAGGAAGAGCAGGATGTAGATGCCCTTGATCGGATTCTTCAGCAGCTTGAGCTGCTTGTACTCGAGGAAGGCCTGGGAGATGCCGCGCACCTTCTGCTCGAGCCGCTCGGTCACGTGGGTGCCGACGACCACCGCCCCCACCACCTGGCGGGGGCCGCCGCGCGACGACCAGACCGGCGTCACCGCCTCGATGAGATCGCCGGTGGCCAGCTCGCGCACCGTCGTCACCTCCTGGCCGCCGAGCCCACGCCGCACCTGCGCCTCGTTGATGTCGCGGGTGGGCAGGTCCCCCAGGATGGGGTCCCGCACGTGGATCAGCTCCTGACCGTGGCCGTCGACCACGGTGATGGTGCCGATCGATAACAGATCTTGCTGCTCGGCCGCGAAGGCGGCCAGCGCCTCGCGGCGATCGGCGGCGAGCAGGCCGTCGCGGTCGATGACGCGGGCCAGATGCTGGCCGTGGCGGAGCGCGGTCCGCTCCAGGTTGGTGTAATACGTCTGGGCGACGGCCAGCGCCTGGTCGAGCGGGCGCTCGACCTGCGGCTTGAACCAGCCCTCGATCGACTTGTTGATGAAGTTGGAGGCGATGACGAAGATCAGCCCGGCCGGCGCCACCGACAGGAGCAGGAAGGCCAGCACCAGCTTGGCCCGGAAGCGGGCCCCGATCACGTTCTGCCGGCGCTCCAGCCACAGCTTCACGAGATTCCGGAAGAGCAGCAGGATCAACAGGAGCAGGACGATCAGGTTCAGGTTGAACAGCGCGAAGATGACGATGTTGGAGGCGACCGGCAGCTCGGGCGCGAAGATCCCCAGGTCGAAGGCGGTGGCGCCGCCGATGAGGAGCAGGAAGGCGGCGATGATGACGAGGTTGCGCTTGTGGCGGTTCTGGTCGCTGAGCAGCGGCACGCTATTGCACCCGCAGCATCGTGCGGTAGTCGGACTGGCGCACGGCCTGCTCGGCGGTGCCGGCCATGCGCGTCACGAACGAGTTGTCCCCGTTGAGCGCGGCCTCGGCCTGGACGCGCACGTAGATCACCTCGGCCGGGTCCATCTCCCCGGCCGGGGAGAGCTTGAGGCCACGCACCTCGGACAGCACGCGCTGGGCGTCGCGCAGGTCCCGGGTCACGTGGGGCCCGCGCGCCTCGCCCTTGAGGGTGGTCACCTTGTACTCCTTGGTCACGACGTTGTAGGCCAGCTGGCGCTCGACCACCCTGGTCAGGAGCAGACTGTCGCGCCAGAAGCGGTGGTACTGCCACAGCTCGACCGTGTAGCGCACGTGGGAGGGGATGCCGCTCTGGATGCCCTCGTGGAACGAGGGTGCGACCGCCCCCAGCACCGCCACGTTCACGGTCAGCTCGTGATCGTTCAAGAAGACGTCGAGGTCGCTGATGCGAAGGTCCGCCCCCGCCGGAGTCGCGATCACCATGATCAGCGCCGCCAGCGCCACCCCGAGCGAACGCACGCGAGTGACCGCACGCATAGGCGAACGCGTCATTATAGCGCCCCGCCCGGGCGGGGCCGGCCGGCGCTGCGGCTAGACCGCGGGGGCGGGGGCGAGGCCGTCGGTCTGCTCGACGGCGTCGAGAGCGGGCAGCACGCGCAGGGCGGCACCAGCCGGCCGGCGCTCGAGGCCGAGCACCCGCTGGATGGTCAGCGCCAGCTCGAAGTTGAGCGCGTGGCCGGCGTTGCGCGCGATGACGTGGCCGAGGATCGGCCGGCCCAGCAGGGCCAGGTCGCCGATGAGGTCGAGCACCTTGTGACGGACGAACTCGTCGCGGTAGCGCAGGCCGTTGAGCGTGCCCCGCTTGCCCACCACGATGGCGTTGTCGAGCGAGCCGCCGAGGGCCAGCCCGTTCTTGCGCATGATGCCCAGGTCCTTCAGGAACCCGTAGGTGCGCGCCGGCGCGTACTCGTTGACGAACGACTCCTCGGTCGGCACGACGGAGAGCGCCTGGATGCCGATGGCCGGGTGATCGTTGTCGAGCGTGTAGCTGATGCGGAACTCCGAGGCCGGCACGATCTCGATCCAGCGGCTGCCGCCGCCCACGCGCAGGGGCTGGGGAATCGTGATGGGCCGGCGCCGCGCGCTCTGCGTCGTCCGCCCGGCCGAGTTCAGGAGCGCCACGAAGGGCTTGGCGCTGCCGTCGACCGCCGGCACCTCGGTGCCCTCGACCTCGACGTCGAGGTTGTCGACGCCGAGCCCGGCGGCGGCCGCCATGAGGTGCTCCACGGTCTGGACGCGGCAGCCGTTGCGACCGACGGTCGTCGCGTAGTGCGAGTCGACCACGCTCTCCGGTGCCGCGGGGATCGGCGGTCCGTCATGGCCGATGCGGAAGACGATCCCGGAGTCGGGTGGGGCCGGCGACAGGGTGAGCTTGGCGTGCTTGCCGGAATGCAGGCCGATGCCCTCGAGCGTGACCGACCGCCGGATCGTCTGCTGGCGCATCACCGCGCGGGATGAGAGCAACGTGAGTGCCACGGCGGCTCGGAATCGCAACATACCGAAATAATTAGGAGTATTGGGCCGATCCCGTCATGGCCATGGCCCGAGCGTCGCTGGGATGACACGGCTCCGAGGGCCCTGAGTCTCGTTTATGAGACACCCTCATCCACCCTGCATGACGACGGTCGCCTCGTGAACGCCGTCCTTCACGGTCACCGAAGTACGCCGCCGGGCTCCGCCCTTCACCGTCCTGGCCTGGTGCCGGACGGGATCGATCGGCTCCCCCTCGAGAACGCCGTGAGCGAGCCGATCGGTGCACACCGTCATCTCGACCGCCCGCGCGACGAAGCCCTCGATCTCGTGCACGTAGAGGCATTCCTCGATCCAGGCCGCGAGCAGCGTCTCGGCGGTGTCCGCCTGAGCGCGCACCTCGCGTTGCTCGCTCGACTGGATCGCGTCGGGGGCGATCAGCACCGCGAACACCCCGAGCGTGGCCTGTGCGAAGGCCTCGCCCCGCGTGCCGCCCCAGCCGCGCACTTCTACGTCGGCCCCGGATGCGGTGTGTGTCCAGCCCGTGGCGCTCACCCCAGGTCGCCGAAGCGCGACTGGAGGATCGCGACGATGGCCGGTCCGGCCGTCTCCGTGCGCAGGATGCGCGGTCCGAGCGAGGTGACGGTGAGGCCGCGAGCCCGTGCGGCCTCGACCTCCTCGGCGTCCAGGCCGCCCTCGGGCCCGACGACCACCAGCGCCGAGCGCGGTGACGTTGCCGCCGCCAGCAGCCGGCCCAGCGGCGTGCCCTCGCCCTCCCACAGACAGAGCGCGAGATCGGCGGGCTCGGCGTCGGCCAGCCACTCGGCCAGCGGCCGCGGCGGCTCGATCTCGGGGATCACCGCGCGCCCACACTGCTTGGCCGCCTCGCGCGCCACCCGCTGCCAGCGGCGCGCGCGGTCCCGCCAGCGCCCGGGCTCCAGTCGCACGATCGTCCGCGCGCAGAGCGCCGGCTGCACGCGCGCCACGCCCAGCTCGGTGGCCGCGCGGACGATCGTCTCCATCTTGTCGCCCTTGGGCACGCCCTGGATCAGCGTGACGGCCAGCGGAGAGGCGGGCACCCCGACGGTCTCGGCCAGCACCGTGCCGGTGACGGGCTCGCCCACGCTCTCCAGGCGGATGGTGAAGTCGCGGCCGCTGCCGTCCGTCGCGACGATGGTGTCGCCGGGTCGCAGGCGGAGCACGCGCGCGAGGTGACGTGACTCGCCGGCGTCGAAGGTGACGCGGCCGCCGGCGAGCTGCTCAGGCGGAAGTGTGAAGCGCCGCATGACGGAGCGCCAGGCTCGTCCATCCCTCGAGGCTGCGCACCGCCTCGCGCCGGAAGCCGTGGGCCGTGAGCACGGCCGTCACGTCGTCGGCCTCGGCGTCGAGCAACCCGCCCAGCACGAGCGCGCCGCCGCCGCCGACCAGCTCGCGATACCGGGGCGCCAGCGCACGATGAGCGGCGGCGAGCAGGTTGGCCAGCACGAGCGGCGCCGGGGCGGTGGTCAGCGTCGCGACGTCGGCGACGACCGCGCGCACGCGGCCGGCGACGCCGTTGCGGGCGGCGTTGCCCTCGGTCGCGGCGATGGCGTCCGGATCCGTGTCGCAGGCCAGCACCTCGGCGACGCCGAGGCGGGCGGCGGCGATGGCCAGGATGCCGGAGCCGGTGCCGAGGTCGAGCGCGCGGGCCGGTCGCTCCGCGGCCACGAGCGACTCGAGCAGCTCGAGACACCCGGCGGTGGTGCCGTGATGTCCGGTGCCGAATGCGCGGCCCGGCTCGATGGCGAGCACGACCCGATCGGACGCGGCCGGCGTCTCCCAGGGCGGCGTCACCAGCAGCGTGCGCCCCACGGCGACGGGACGGAAGTGCTCGCGCCAGGCCGCCGCCCAGTCGGCGTCAGCCACGGCCGCCAGCGTCGCGGCGGCGCCGACGGTCAAGCCGAGCGCGCGGAGCCCCGCCAGATAGGTGTCGACGCGGTCGGCCAGCGCGGCGGATTCCCTGGTGGCGGGGAAGAACGCGCGCAGGCGGGCGGGTCCCCCGGCGGCTGCCTCCTCGACGACCCCGACGGCGCCCAGCTCCCAGAGGAAATTGGTGAGCGCCTCGGTCGCCTCCTCGCCCGCGTCGACGGTCAGCTCGACGTAGGCGGAGCGACCGGCGACCGTGATCACCCGAGGAGCTTCTTCATACGATCGAGGAAGGAGGCGGCCAGCGGCCCGCGCTCCTTGGAGGCGGTCTCGAACGCCTCCAGCGCCTCGCGCTGCCCGGCGTTGAGCTTGGGCGGCACCTCGAGCAGCAGGCGATAGCAGGTATCGCCGTGGCCCCGCTCGCGCAGGCGCGGCATGCCGCGGCCGCGCAGCTTGAGGACCTGTCCGGGCTGGCTGCCGCCCGGCACCTTCAGCTTGGCGGTGCCGCCCAGGACCGGCACCTCCAGCTCGACGCCGAGGGCGAGCTGGGGAAAGGACACCGGCACGTCGCAGTAGAGGTCGGCGCCGTTGCGCGAGAACATCGCGTGCTCGCGGATGTGGACCAGCACGTAGAGATCGCCGGACGGACCGCCGTTCAGGCCGCCCGAGCCCTCGCCGTTGAGGCGCATCTGCATGCCGTCGTCGATCCCGGCCGGGATCTTCACGGCCAGCAGCCGCTCGGCGCGCTGCCGCGCCTCGCCGCGACACGTCTTGCACGGGCTCTTGTTGAGCTGGCCCTCGCCCATGCAGCGGGGACAGGGACGGGCCACCGTGAGGAAGCCGTGGCTCATGCGGACCTCGCCGCGGCCGCCACAGCCGTCGCACGGCACCTTGCGAGTGCCCGGCTCGGATCCGGTGCCGGTGCACGTCTCGCACGTCTCCAGCCGTGGGATCTGGACCTTGGTCTCGAGCCCCGCCGCCGCCTCTTCGAGCGTGAGCTTCAGCTCGTACTGCAGATCCTCGCCGCGCGCGGCACGCGTCCGCCGCCCGCGCCCGCCGCCCAGGAAGTTCTCGAAGATGTCCTCGAAGAGCGAGCCGAAGCCGGCGTCGAAGCCGCTTCCGCTGCCGGTGCCGGGGGCCGTGCCAAAGCGGTCGTAGTGGGCGCGCTTGTCGGGGTCGGACAGGACCGCATAGGCCTCGCTGGCTTCGCGGAAGCGCGCTTCGGCTTGCTTGTCACCGGGATTGCGGTCGGGGTGGTACTGCATCGCGAGCGAGCGGAAGGCCTTCTTCAGCTCCGCCTCGGTCGCCTGGGCGGTGACGCCGAGGACCTCGTAGAGGTCGCGTGCCACCTAGGCGGCGTCCTCGTCGGGGGCGGCGGCGACCGCGACCAGCGCGGGGCGGAGCACGCGCCCGTGCAAGAGGTAGCCGGGCGCCGTCTCGTGCACGACGGTGTCCGGCGCGGCCGTGCCGCTGACCACGCGGGCGATGGCGTCGTGGCGGGCGGGGTCGAAGCGCTGGCCGACCGCCGAGTAGCGGGTGAGGCCCGACCGCTCGAGCACGCGCAGCATCTCACGCTGGATCAGCTCGATGCCCTCGACCACGTTGGTGGTGCCGCCGGTGGCCCGGGCGGCCGTCAGCGCGCGCTCGAGGTTGTCGAGCACGGGGACGAGATCGCGCAGCAGGGTCTCGCTGGCGTACTTGACGTAGTCGTCGCGGTCACGCTGGGCCCGGCGGCGGACGTTGTCGGTCTCGGCCAGGGCGCGGAGCAGGCGGTCCTGCTTGTCCTGCACCTCCCGCCGGAGGCTCTCGATCTCGGCCTCGGGTGACGGAGCGGTGGTGGACTCGGTGGCGGTACGGGGAGGCTGAGGGTCGTCCATCCTTCGAATTATAGCAGCCGCGCCGAGCGCGCCCCGGGAGCTCAGGAGGGCAGGTAGAGGTCCTGGCGCACCCGCGCGAGCGCCTCGGTCACCTGCCGCGCGGTCTCGTCCACGGCCGAGATGACGTCGGGGTAGGGCAGTCGCCGGGGACCGACGACGCCGAGGATGCCGAGCACCTGGTCGCGGTACATGTAGGTCGACGTGATCAGCGTGCACTCGCGCATCTCGCTGACCGGATTCTCGTCGCCGATCGTCACCCGCACACCCTCGTCGGCGGCCAGCGTGGTCATCAGCTCGGCCAGCCGCTCCTTCTGCTCGAAGGTCCGCAGGAGCTGGCGGGTGGTCTCGATGTCCCAGAACTCAGGATGATCCAGCATGTTGATGGCGCCGCTCACGTACAGCGTGCGGCCGCGTAGCATGCCGACGATCTGCTCGGTGACCGCCCGCGCTCGCGTGTGCAGCGTGTCGAGCGGGTCGTCGGGCGCCTGCTCCATCTCGACGATCTGCTGCACGGTGCGGTCGCGGAAGCGGCGCGTCAGCTCGCGGCCCAGCGCCCGGACCTCCTCGGCGCCGAGCGGCGGCTGCAGCGTGATCTCGCGCACCGTCAGCCAGCCGGCGTCGGTCACCATCACCGCCAGCGCCCGGTCATCCTCGAGCGGGCGGAGGTCGACGCGGGCGATCGTCGTGTGCTTGAGCGGGGGGGCCAGCAGCAGGCCGGTCAGCTTGGTCAGCGAGGACAGGTGCGAGGAGGCCTGCTCCATGAAGCCGTCGATGCCGATCCGGCGCGCCGCCAGCGGGCGCGAGCCGGTCGGCGGCCCGGGCTGGGGCGGCGGAAACGACTCGACGTAGAAGCGGTACGCCTTGTCGGTCGGCACCCGCCCGGCACTGGTGTGCGGCTGGGCCAGGAAGCCCATGTCCTCCAGATCGGCCATGGCGTTGCGGATCGTGGCCGGCGACAGGTGGGGAAAGTGCCGCTTGCTCAGCACGCGGGAGCCCACCGGCTCGGCCGAATCGATGTACTCGCGGATGACGGCGATCAGGACGTCCCGGTGGCGTGCGTCCATCTGACTCGTTGTAGCGGGGGGGCCGGGCCAAGTCAAGGCGGCCGCCGCTACAATGCCGCCGTGACGCCCTCCGCGCTCGATCCCGGCCTGGCCGTGCTCCTGGGGCGCGTGTGGGGACGCTGATCCCGGACTTCTACACGACGTTCGGCTTTCGTCGCGTGGCCGAGCACGCGTTCTCCCGCCTGCTGCCGCCACCGGCACGAAGGCCGTCGACCGGCGGGCAGACCCTCGACGCCGGGCCTGCGTCTCTCGGGCTCCTGCGCCGCCTGCTCGCGGAGCGGGCGCCGGTCTCGGCGCGGCTGGGCTCCCGGGAGGAGGGCACCTGCTTCGTCATCGCGCTGATGCTGACGTAGGGTGATCTCTCACGCGTGCGCGATCCCGCCGCTCGACGCCCTCGTCGCGGCCAGCGGCGCCGACGCCGACCGGGTGATGACCTTCTTCGCCCCCGATCGGCTCGGCGGGGACTGGACCACCGAGCCATGGGACGCGGCGCGCGCGCAGGCGCACGGCGACGCCTGGTTCGCCGGCCTGATGGTCCGCGGGCCGCTGCCCGTCGAGGGCCAGGCGTTCATGCTGCCGCCCCTGTCACGGACCTGAGCGGCGGCCCACCGGCGTCGGATGATCAGGCGTAGGACATGCCGAGGGTCTCGGCGACGAGCGCGGGCTTGGCCTGGCCCTCGATCTCCATGGTCATCTCCGAGGTCACGCGCACGCCGCCGGGGACCTCCTCGACGTTGGCGATGCGCTGGCGCAGCCGCACGCGCGCGCCGGCCTGCACCGGGGTGATGAAGCGGACCTTGTTGGAGCCGTAGTTGATGCCCCGGCTGCGCTTCTTCACGCGGCTCAGCGTCGCGGCCAGCCGCGGCACCAGCGACAGCGTGAGATAGCCGTGGGCGATCGTCTTGCCGCCCGGCATCTCCTGGCGGGCGCGCTCGACGTCGACGTGGATCCACTGATGGTCGCCGGTGGCCTCGGCGAACTTGTCGATCATCGCCTGGTCGACGGTCATCCAGTCCGACGGACCCAGCTCACGTCCGACGTGCTTCACGATATCTTGAGGAGTCTCGAGCTCGAGCATGTCGCCTCCTTTGGCGGCTACCAGTCCGCGACCGGCGTCAGGAAGTTCTCGCCGACCTTCAGCCGGGCCATGCGACCGTCGTCGCCCGGGATGAATACCACGGGTTCGTTGTGAGTGCCGAAGCCGATCTTCGTCTCGCCGCGGAACGTGTGCTCGGACACCGGGTGCAGCCAGATCACGCCGAGCATCGGATCGGGCAACGAGGGATCGATCATCGCCAGCCGGCCCTCGACGAGGAGCACCTGGGCGTCGCCCCACGGGCTGCGATAGCGGCCGGCGTAGCGCTGCCAGCCGGACGGCGGGCCCGCCGGGGCCGCCGGGGCGGCGGCCTTCAGGATGGCCGGCGCCACCCACTGGAACGCCTTCTCGGCGAACGGCAGCGGATTGCCGTCGTCGGCGTTGGTCAGCACGATCACGCCGATGCGATCGGCCGGGCAGAGATGCACGATCGTGCGGTAGCCGCGCAGCGAGCCGCCGTGGCCGACGTAGGTCTTGCCCTTGACGCGCACGATGCGAAAGCCCAGGCCCCAGCCGGCCTCCCAGTCGGGCTCGAGCCAGTGCACGCGCTGCATCTCGCGCAGCGTGCTGCCGCGCAGGATCTGGGCGCCCCCCGCCGGCCCGTCCCGGAATTGCAGCATCGCGAAGCGCGCGAGGTCGGTCACCGACGTCGTCATGTTCGCCGCCGGCGTGATGCCTGCGCAGTCGGTGTGCGGCGCGGCGCGGCGGCCCTCGGCCGGCAGCCGGCGCGTGTAGCCGGTGGCGAGGTCGGCATGGTCGGCGGGTGGCGTCGTCACCCACGTGCGCCCCATGCCGAGCGGCTCGAGGATGTGCTCGGCGACGTACTCGGGGTAGGCGCGACCCGAGACGCTCGCCACGATCTCGCCGGCCAGCGTCAAGCCGAGGTTGGAGTATTTCCACTCGGTCTCGGTGGGCAGCGCCGCCGGCTGTTCGGCGAGCCTAAGCTGGATCTGCGGCGCCGTCGGGAACGCGCCGTCGGTCCAGTACGGGTAGCCGGCCTCGCGCGGCAGGCCCGCGGTGTGCGTGAGCAGGTGGCGGATCGTGATCGCCGGCGCGTCCGGCTGGCGGCGTGCGAGGCGAAACCACGGCAGGTGCTCGACGATCGGATCGTCCAGCCGCAGCTTGCCGGCGTCGCGCAGCTGCATGATCGCCGTGCTGGTGAACAGCTTAGTGATGGAGGCGATGCGGTAGAGCGTGTCGGGCGCGGCCGGCCGCGCCGGCTCCAGCCTGGCCCGGCCGAAGCCTCTCGACCAGACCAGCGTCTGGTCGTGGACGATCCCGATCGACAACCCCGGCAGCCCCGAGTACGCGATCTGCGACTCGATCCACGCCGACAGCAGATCCAGCGTCGATGGCACGCCGGCGGCGGGGGAGACGGAGGGCGCGGGGTTCTCCGAGCCCTCCATCCCCCTTGCGGAACCCATCACGCCGGCAAGGCCTGGCGCGCGGCGGCGAGCTCGTCGCCGACGGCGTCAGGCCCGCGGAAGACGCGATCGGCCTTGCGGTACCAGTACTGCGCGTTGTCGAGATCGCCCTCGAGCGTGTGCACGATGCCGTGCAGCCACGCCGCGAGGGCGGACGTGTCCTCCTGCACGATCTCGTGGGCCTGCTGCCAGGCCCCGGTTTCCAGCAGCTCGACCGCGTGCGCGAGCTTGCTCATCGGATCGCCGAGGCTCGGGGGTCAGTGGCCGACGGTGGCCTTGATGCTGCCGAGGTGCTCCTCCATGTGACTGCACAGCAACCCGCCGGCGAGCTGCCCGGCGCTCATCGCGGGCATCCCGTTCAGCACGGCGCCGCTGCGGTCGAAGTCGGCGTCGCCGATCCCGCGCAGGGTCGCGGCGGCCGCCGCCGCGTTCGTCTTGTGCAGCGCCAGCGTGTCCGTCTTGGAGACGTTGGCGAACTCCTGCGCGTGCTTGGCGTTCCCGGCGTGGATGACGTCCATGTTGATGTTGGGGCCGGGTTTGCCGTCCGCCAGCATCTTGACGAGGCCGGACAGGCCCTGATGAGAGCCCGCGACGTGGTGGGCCACCACGCCGACCGTCCACTGCTCGGCCGCCGTCACCTTCTTCCACTCGGCGTCGGTCAGACGCTCGAGCGCCGCCGTGAATTCCTGGGCTTTCCCCTCGAACTGCTTGGCAAACGTGTCGGCTCTCGCTCCCATGGCGTCCTCCTTCGTGCTCGGGGCTTGGGTGGCTCAGATGATACCCCGTCCGCGGGGGCTCGGTGGCGGCTTCGGCTATGATGACCGCCGAGGATCGAGAGATGCGGATCGCGACCTGGAACGTCAACTCGCTGCGCGCCCGGCTCGACAAGGTCACCTGGTGGCTCGAGCGCGCCCGGCCCGATGTGCTCCTGATGCAGGAGACCAAGCTGGCCGACGCCGACGCCCCCGCCGAGGTGTTTCGCGCCGCCGGCTACGAGCTCGCCCACCACGGCGAGGGGCGCTGGAACGGCGTCGCCATCGCCAGCCGCGTCGGGATCGCGGAGGTCGTCAGCAACTTCGGCGCGCCCCTGCGCCCGGCCGCCACGCCCGACGTCGGCGACGACGAGCCGCTGGCCGAGGCCCGGATGCTGTCAGCGGCATGCGGCGGCGTGCGCGTGGTCAGCCTGTACGCGCCGAACGGGCGCGCCGTCGACTCCCCGTTCTATCAGGCCAAGCTCGCCTGGTACGCGCGCCTGGTCCGCTGGCTGGAGGAGGCCGCGCGGCCGACCGACGCCCTGGCGCTCGGCGGCGACTACAACGTCGCGCCCGAGGACGCCGACGTGTGGGATCCGGGCGCCTGCCACGGCGGCACTCACGTGTCCGCGCCCGAGCGCACCGCCTTCGGCCGGCTCTGCGCGTGGGGGCTGACCGACGCCTATCGCCTGCACCACCGCGAGCCCGGCCGCTTCACCTGGTGGGACTACCGGGCCGGCAGCTTCCACAAGAACTTCGGCATGCGCATCGACCACCTGCTCGTGTCGTCGAGCGTGGCCGCGCGCGTCGTCGCTGCCGAGATCGACCGCGAGGCCCGCAAGGGTAAGCCGGTGCCTTCCGACCACACGCCGCTCGTCATCGACCTCGACGCGCCCGGCCACGCCTTCGACCCCGGCTGGGCCGACGCCGAGCAGCGCATCGCACGCCGCGTCCGCTAGCTCGCGCGTCACGGTCGGCGCCACCGCCTCACGGCATCGGCGGGGTGGCGGCGGAGCGGGAGGCGGGGCGACGGGGTCCCCGGCGGTTCCGCGTGAGACGACCCAGTGCGCGAAGGGATGGTCGGAGCCTGGTCCTACGTGTGGCCTTACGCGATCGAAGCCAACGGAACCGCCGGGGACCCCGTCGCCCCGCCTCCCGCTCCGCCGCCACCCCGCCGATGCCGGCAACTCTGAGCGCGGCGTCCTGACGGCGGAGCGGTTAGGCGCGGGCGACTTGGACGCGGTTGTCGTGGAAGACGGCGCCGCCGCCCATGTCGGAGTCGCGCTCGGCGACGGTCGCGTTGGCGTTGGCGGCGCCGGCGACGCGCTTGGGCCAGAAGCCCTTGCTGGCGGCGGCCACGCCCGCGCGCACGGCATCGCTCACGCGCACCGTCGCCTGGAACTCGCCGCGGTCGTTGTGGATGCGTGCGAGGTCGCCGTCCAGCAGGCCGCGCGCGGCGGCGTCGTCGGGGTGGAGCACGATGCTCGGTGATCCCTGGCGCCGCTCCAGGTCGGGGACGTTGGCGAACATCGAGTTCAGCAGATAGTGCGAGGCCCCTGCGATCAGCGCCAGCGGATAGCGCCGGGCCAGGTCGGTGTCTCGCTGTGCGGCCTCGTAGGGGGCTGTGTAGTCCGGCACCGGGTCGAGCCCCGCCTCGATCATGCGCGGCGAGAAGAACTCCAGCTTGCCGGACGGTGTCGGAAAGCCGTCGGCGAACGGCACGAACGGTGTCGGCACACTGAGGCGCGCCCAGCCGTCGCGCTTGAGGCGCTCGAGGGTGATTCCGACCAGGGCGGCATCGTCGGAGGCGAGCACGGCGCGCGCCAGGTCGTCGTCGCTGTCGTAGACGCTGGGCTCGGTGACGCCGAGCCGTCGGGCCAGCCGGCGGAAGATCTCGGTGTGCGGCAGGCACTCGCCGGGCGCCGGCACCGCCGGCTCGTTCCAGTTGAGGTAGATGTGCCCGTAGGCATAGTGCAGGTCGGCGTGCTCGGTCTGCATCGTGCTGGGTAGCAGCAGATCGGCGTAGTCGGCGGTGTCGGTCTGGAAGTTCTCGACGACCACGGTGAAGAGGTCCTCGCGGGCCAGGCCCCGGCGCGCCTTGCCCTGATCGGGCACGCTCGCCAGCGGATTGCTCGCGTAGATCAGCAGCGACGCCACCGGCGGGTCGTGTACCTCCAGCAGCGCCTCGCCCAGGCGCGTCATGCTGAGGCGCCGGGTGCCCGGCGGGCGCAGGTCGTCGCGCCAGAGCGCCGGCCAGTTGCCGCGGAAGAAGCCGCGCGTGTCGTACACGGCGCCGCCACCCGGGTAGCGCCAGTCGCCCGTCACGCCGGGGATGCAGGTGATGGCGCGCACGGCCATGCCGCCGCCGGCGTGGCGCTGCAGCCCCATCGTCAGGCGAATCCCGGTGGGTCGCGTCGTCGCCAGCCTCTCGCCGAGGCCGACGATGCGCTCGCGGGGAAGCCCGGTGATCGCGCTCACGCGCTCGGGCGGGTAGTCGAGGATGCGTCGATGAAACGCCTCCCAGCCGGTCGTGTGCGCCGCGATGAACTCGCGGTCCTCGCGGCCGGACGCGACGACGACGTGCAGGAGTCCGAGCGCCAGTGCCGCGTCGGTGCCGGGAATTGGCGCGAGGTGCTCGTCGACCGCGGCGGCGGTGCGCGTGCGGATGGGATCGATGGCAACGACGTGAGCCCCCTGCCGGCGCGCTGCCTCGATATATTTCCAGAGATGATGGTTCGTCGTCAGCGTGTTGGTGCCCCAGAGCAGGATCAGCTTCGAGTACGCGAGCGTCTCGGGGTCCATGCCGACGCGGTTGTCGCCGAGCGTGTAGCCGGTGCCGAAGCCGCCGGCGATCGTGCAGATCGTCATCACGTGCTGGGAGGTGCCCAGCACGTTCCAGAGACGGCGGCCGGCGCCGGCCACGCCCTGCAGCATGCCCATGGTGCCGGAGCCGTAGTAGGGCCAGATCGCCGCCGGGCCGTGGCGCGCGATCGTCTCTCGCCAGCGCGCGGCGATCTCGTCGAGCGCCTCGTCCCACGAGACGCGCGCGAACCGGCCCTCGCCCTTGGGGCCGACGCGACGCATCGGGTGGAGCAGCCGGTCGGGCGCGCGCGCGTAGTCGAGATAGCGATGCACCTTGGCGCACAGCGCCCCGCGCGTGTACGGATGGGCGCGGTCGCCGCGTAGCGCGACGGCGGCGCCGTCCCGGACGGTCACCACCCAGGCGCAGGTGTCGGGGCAGTCGAGCGGACAGGCCCCGGGGATGTGGCGCTCAGCGGCCATCCAGGACCATCTGGGTCTGCGTCGTCACCGACAGCAGGCGCCCCGACGCGTCGGTGACGCGCGTCTGCCACACCATCGTGCGCTTGCCCCGGTGCAGCGGCGTGGCCTCCGCGCGGATGACGCCCGAGCGGCCGGCCGCCATGAAGTTGGTCTTCGACTCGATCGTGGTGGTGCCGGTGGCGCCCGGGGGCAGGTTCAGCACCGTCGCGGCGGCACCGATCGTATCGGCGAAGGCCATCAGGGTGCCCCCGTGCAGGCTGCCGCCGACGGTGGTCAGCTCGGGGCGATAGGTCAGCTCGGCCACGACCCGGTCGGGGCCGGCCTCGACGAACCGGATACCGAGCAGCTCGCCCAGCGTGCCCTTGAAGCGCTCGGTCACGGCGGCGGGATCGATGGTCATCACCCTCTCCTCTCGGTGTACGCACCAGCATGGCCGTCAGGGTGGAACGCTGGCAACTCCCTGGGAGGTAATGTGGCGCCTCCCGGCGCCGGTGTACAGCGCGCGGCGGCGGCTCGCGGCTTGGGCGGGCGGCGGGGCGACAGGGTCCCCTTCGGTTCCGCGTGAGACGACCCGGTGCGCGAGGGGGTGACGATCGAAGCCAACGGAACCTCAGGAGACCCTGTCGCCCCGCCACCCACCCAAGCCGCGAGCCGCCGCCGCGGGCAGCCACGCCGGCGAATCTCTGGTGCAGGACTACCGGAGCAGGTCGGCTACAGCAGGTCGGCGAAGAGGGCGTCGGAGACGAGGAAGCCGGCTTCGGTCAGGGCGACGCGGTCGTCGCGATCGATCAGCAGGCCGGCGTCGCGCCACGTCGCCGTCCGGCGGGCGAGCGTGGCGTCGCCCTCGAGGCGCGCCTCGATCCAGGCACGAGGGACGCCGTCGACCAGGCGGAGGCCGAGCATGAGCTGCTCGCCCAGGCGCTGGCGCGGCGTGAGGCGCTCGGAGGTGTCGATCGGCAGCGCGCCGGCCTCGAGGGTCGCGCAGTAGCGCGCAACCGGCTTGACGTTGCCGTAGCGCACGTCGCCCACGTAGCCGCAGGCGCCGGGGCCGACGGCCAGGTACTCGGCGGCGCGCCAGTAGACCTGGTTGTGGCGCGAGCGGAAGCCCGGCCGCGCGTAGTTCGAGATCTCGTAGTGCTCGAACCCCCGGCTGGCCGCGGCGCGGGCCAGCGTCCAGTACTGCGCGACCACCGTGCCCTCGGGCGGCAGCCCGGCGACGCCCGTCACCGCCCACAGGCTGCCGGCGTCGAGCGTCAGCCCGTACGCCGAGAGGTGCTCGGGCGCCCAGTCGAGCACGCCCTCGATGCTCTGCGTCCACGTCGCCCCGTCCTGCCCGGGCAGCCCGTACATGAGATCGACGCTGACGTTGTCACAGCCGGCCTCGCGCGCCGCCTCGAACGCCGCCCGCGCGCCGCCGGCGTCGTGCAACCGCCCCAGCCGCGGCAGGATCGCATCGTCGAGCGACTGCACGCCCAGGCTGATCCGGTTCACGCCCGCCGCCCGGTACGCCGCCAGCTTCGCGCGACTCACGCTTTCCGGATTGCACTCGACGGTCACCTCGGCTTCCGCCTCCACCACGAAGCGCCCCCGCACGGCGTCCAGCAAGCCCGCCATGTCCTCCGCCTCGAGCAACGACGGCGTCCCCCCACCAAAGAAGATCGTCTCGATCCTCACCCCCGCCGCCCACCCCAACCCCGCCAGCAAATCAATCTCCCGCCTCACCGCCCCCACATACCTCCGCATGTCGTCGGCCCGCTCCAGCGGCGCTGTATTGAACGAACAGTAATGACACCGCTTCGTACAAAACGGCACGTGAACATAGAGCCCCAGTGACCGACTCCGCGGAGACGTCTCGGCAAGCACACCGAGCATCGCGTCGCCGGCGCCGGAGCGCGCGCCCTCCGCCGCCCCGCTTCCAGCGCGAAGCCCTACACCCAAACGCTCGATGGAATCACTCGCCATGGTCTATGCCCGAACCTCACAATCGCTGTGTCGTGACCGCCCAGCCGAGTACTGGCCTCCGGGTCGACGTCTCGGGGAATCACGCCCACGGTAGCGTCGGCGGGGGTGGGGTGTGGGGGGTTCGCCGACCCGTTTCCCTCGCGAAGGACCAGGCGCAACCGCTCGATGGAATCACGTCACACGGTCCTGCGCCGTACACCTCGTGGTCGCCGGACCCCCCACCCCGCCCCCGCCGACGCGTTGCTAGGGAATGTAGTTGCCGAGGCGCCGCCACCGGAACCAGTGCCGGTCCGCGTCCCACGACCAGTAGATCAGGAACGCCTTACCCTTGATCTTGTCGCGCTTCACGAACCCCCAGTAGCGCGAGTCCTGCGAGTTGTCCCGGTTGTCGCCCATGACGAAGTACGACTCCGGCGGCACCACCAGCGGCTCGCAGGCGTAGGCGTAGCCGCAGAAGCTCGGCGAGCCGGTGTGGCCCAGCGGGTTCGGATTGCGCCGGGTGTAGGGCTCGTCGAGGGCGTGACCGTTGATGAGGACCTGCTGGCCGCGCACCTGCACGGTGTCGCCCGGGGTGCCGATGATGCGCTTGATGAAGTCGCGCTTCTCGTCCTGGGGGTACTTGAAGACGATGATGTCACCCCGGTGGGGCAGGCGGAGCGAGGGCAGCCGGTGGTCGGTGAACGGCACCTCGGGGCCGAACAGGAACTTGTTGACGAGGATGTAGTCACCGACCAGCAGCGTGTCCATCATCGAGCCCGACGGGATGGTGAAGGCCTGCACGATGAGGGTGCGGATGACCAGCGCGAGCAGGATGGCGATGATGATCGCCTCGAGGTACTCGCGCGTGACCGACTTGCGGCGGCGGACCTCCGGGAGCGGCGCGGTCACGCCGTCGGCGCCGGCGGGGGGCGCGGGCGGCGGGGCCTCGGAACCGACGGACCCACCCATGCGCTCGTAGTCGAACCGGGCGTTGGGCGGCGCGGGCGGCTTGGGCTCGTGGTCCACGGCGTCAGCTCTTGAGGACGGCCAGGAACGCTTCCTGCGGCACCTCGACTCGACCGACCTGCTTCATGCGCTTCTTGCCTTCCTTCTGGCGCTCGAGCAGCTTGCGCTTGCGCGTGATGTCACCGCCGTAGCACTTGGCGGTGACGTTCTTGCCCATGGCCTTGACCGTCTCCCGCGCGATGACCCGGCTGCCGATGGCGGCCTGGATGGCCACCTCGAACATCTGGCGGGGGATGACGGCCCGGAGCTTCTCGACCAGCAGCTTGCCCCGCTCGTAGGCCTTGTCGCGGTGCACGATGACGCTGAGCGCGTCGACGGGGTCGCCGTTGAGAAGGATGTCGAGCTTGACCAGGTCGGAGAGGCGAAAGTCGGCGAACTCGTAGTCGAACGAGGCGTAGCCCTTGGAGATCGACTTCAGCCGGTCGTAGAAGTCGATCACGATCTCGGACAGCGGGAAGTCGAAGCGGATGTGCACGCGCTTGCCGATGTACTCCAGCGACTGGTGCAGGCCCCGCTTCTCCTGGGCGAGCTTGTAGATCGCGGTCATGAACTCGGTCGGGACGTAGACGGACGAGCGCACGAAGGGCTCCTCCATCTGCTCGATCCGGTCCGGCGTGGGCAGCTTGGAGGGGTTGTCGATGTCCAGCACCTCGCCGGCGGTGGTCAGGATGCGGTACTGCACCGACGGCGCCGTGATGATCAGCGAGAGATTGAACTCGCGCTCCAGCCGCTCCTGCACAATCTCCATGTGCAGCATGCCGAGGAAGCCGCAGCGGAACCCGTAGCCCAGGGCCAGCGACGTCTCCGGCTCGTAGCTGAACGCCGGATCGTTGAGCCGGAGCTTCTCGAGCGCGTCGCGCAGCCCTTCGTACTCGGTGTCCTCGATCGGGTAGAGGCCGGCGAAGACCATGGGCTTGGCGTCGCGGTAGCCGGGGAACGGCTCGGGTGCCGGCCGCAGCGCATCCGTGATCGTCTCGCCGACCTTGGCGTCCGACACCCGCTTGATCGAGGCGGTGATGTAGCCGACCTGGCCGGCCGACAATTCCTCGACCGGGCGCATGTCGGGGCTGAACACGCCGACCTGCTGGACCTCGTAGGTGCGGCCGTTGGACATCAACAAGATGCGGGCGCCGGCCCGCACGCGGCCGTCCCGGACGCGCACGTGGACGACGACACCCTGGTAGGAGTCGTAGAAGGAGTCGAACACCAGCGCCTTGAGCGGCGCCTCGGCATCGCCCTGGGGCGGCGGGATGCGCGCGACCAGCGCCTCCAGCACCTCCGGCACGCCGGTGCCGTGCTTGGCCGAGATGGCCAGGGCCTCGCTGCCGTCCAGGTCGAGCACCTCGGTGATCGCCTCGCGCGTGCCCTCCACGTCGGCGGCCGGCAGGTCGATCTTGTTGATGACCGGCACGATCGTGAGGTTGGCGTCGGAGGCCAGGTAGAAGTTGGCCAGCGTCTGGGCCTCGATGCCCTGGGCGGCATCGATGATGAGCACCGCCCCCTCGCACGCGGCCAGCGCGCGCGACACCTCGTAGGAGAAGTCGACGTGGCCGGGCGTGTCGATGAGGTTGAGCGTGTACTCGTGGCCGTCGCGGGCGCGGTAGAGCAGCCGCACCGTGTGGGCCTTGATCGTGATCCCGCGCTCCCGCTCGAGGTCCATCGAGTCGAGGACCTGATCGACCGCCTTCTTCGCGTCCATCGTGCCGGTCAGCGACAGCAGTCGATCGGCCAGGGTCGACTTGCCGTGATCGATGTGGGCGACGATCGAGAAGTTACGGATACGCGCCAGACTCACGCGGTTTAGTCTAGCACGTCGCGTCACGCGCCCCCGGCCGTCAGCGCGTGAGCGTGGCGCCCTCCGGCACGACGGCGCCGGCCTCGAGGACGACGCCGGCGCCGACCTCGGCCCCGGCGCCCACGCGCACGTCAGCGGCCAGCACACACGCGTCCAGGGTGGCGCGGGCCCCGACGGTGACGCGCTCCCACAGGACGGCGCCCGTCACCCGCGCGCCCTCCCCGATGCGCGAGCCCTCGCCGACGACGGCCAGTGGCCCCACCTGGGCGCGCGGCCCCACCTCGACCGCCTCGCCGATGAGCGAGGGCGCTCGCAGCCGCGCGTCGGGCGCGATCCGGGCGGTGAGCGCGACCCAGCAGCCGTCGCGGCGCTCGCCGGGCGGCGCCAGCGACGCGCGGACCCGACCGGCCAGCAGGTCCATCTGGGCGTCGCGGTAGGCGGCCGGACTGCCGATGTCGCGCCAGTAGGTGGTGGGCGCGCCGGTCCAGCCGAAGCTCGGGATCCCGTCGGCGATGAGCCTCGGAAAGAACTCGCGCTCGATCGAGACCATCCGGCCGGGCGGGATGCGGTCGAGCAGGGCGGCGTCGATCAGGTAGATGCCGGCGTTGATCGTGTTGGTGGTGATCACCTCGTCGGGGCCGGGCTTCTCGCGGAAGCGCGTCAGCCGGCCGTCGCCGTCGAGCTCGACGAGGCCGTAGGCGCGCGGGTCCTCGACCGGCGTGAGGAAGATCGTCGTGCGCGAGCCGCGCGACTCGTGGAAGCGGCGCATGGCGGTGAGGTCGGCGTCGGTGAGGACGTCGCCGTTCAGCACGAACACCGTGCCGCGCGCCAGATCGGCGGCGTTGCGGACGCCGCCGCCGGTGCCGAGCGGCTCGGTCTCGACCACGTAGCGCAGCCGCACGCCCAGGTGCCCGGCCGCGCCGAGCGCCCGCCGGACGTCGTCGACGCGGTAGGAGCAGGCCAGGATCACGTCGGTGACGCCGTGCTCGCGCAGGAGCGCGAGCTGGTAGGCGAGGAAGGGACGGCCGAGCAGCGGGACGACCGGTTTGGCGCGACCCAGCGTGAGCGGGCGCAGCCGCGTACCCTGGCCGCCGGCCAGGATGACAGCCTGGGTGGCCGACGCTACGGGGTCGGCGCCCAGGGCTCCGCCTCGGTGATGAGCATCACGGGGATCCCGTCGCGGATCGGGTAGGCGCGGCGACAGGCCCGACAGATGATGCGGGTCTCCTCGTACAGGAGCTCGCCCTTGCAGGCCGGGCACACCATGATGCTCTTCAGCTCCTCGTCGATCATGCCGGCATCTCCTTCGTCGCCCGGGATGGGCTCAGCGGCCCACCTTCTGGCGGAACCACGCGAGCGTCAGCTTCAGCCCCTCGTCGGTGTCCACGCGCGGCTCCCAGCCCAGCCGGCTCCGTGCGCGGCCGATGTCGGGCTGGCGCACCTTGGGGTCGTCCTCGGGGAGCGGGCGGAACACGATCTCGCTGCGGGAGCCGGCCAGACGGATGATGCGCTTGGCCAGCTCCAAGAGCGTCAGCTCCTGGGGGTTGCCGATGTTGACGGGCTCACTGCCGCCCCGCTCCATGAGCTTCCAGAGGCCGTCCACCAGGTCGGACACGAACTGAAAGGAGCGCGTCTGCGAGCCGTCGCCGAACACGGTGAGCGGGACACCGGTGAGGGCCTGGGTCATGAAGGCCGGGATCGCCCGGCCGTCGTTCAGCCGCATGCGCGGCCCGTGGGTGTTGAAGATGCGCACGATCCGCGTGTTGACCGCGTGCACGCGGTGGTAGGCCATCGTGATGGCCTCGCCGAAGCGCTTGGCCTCGTCGTACACGCCGCGGGGCCCCACCGGGTTCACGTTGCCCCAGTAGTCCTCCCGCTGCGGATGCACGAGCGGATCGCCGTAGACCTCCGACGTCGAGGCCAGCAGGAAGCCGGCGCCCTTGGCCTTGGCCAGGCCGAGCGCGTTGTGGGTGCCCAGCGCCCCGACCTTCAGCGTCTGGATGGGCAGCTCCAGGTAGTCCAGCGGCGAGGCCGGGCTGGCGAAGTGCAGCACCCAGTCGACCGGCCCGTCCACGTGGATGTACTCGGTGACGTTGCGCTTCACGAACGTGAAGCGCTCGGCGGTCCACAGGGAGGTGAGGTTGTCGGGCGAGCCGGTGATGAAGTTGTCGATCCCGACCACCTCGCAGTCGCGGGCGAGCAGCGACTCGCACAGGTGGGATCCGATGAACCCCGCGGCTCCGGTGACGACTACCCGCATGGCGCGCTCCGGCTCATGGTCCCCCGCGGTGCGGGATCAGGACTGGATCGGCAGGACCGGCTTGCGACCGATCGAGTGGTACTCGAAGCCGAGGCGCCGCATGCGCTCCGGCTCCCAGATGTTGCGGCCGTCGAACACGACCGGGCGCCGCATGGCCGCGCGCAGGCGCTCGAGGTTGAGGAACTTGAACTCGTTCCACTCGGTGATGAGCGCCACCGCGTCGGCGCCGGTGGCCGCGTCGTACGGCGATTCACAGTAGGTGACCGGACCGGGCAGGATCCGCCGCGCCGCCGGCATCGCCACCGGATCGTACACGCGCACCAACGCCCCCAGGTGGAGCAGCCGCTCGACGACCTCGACGGACTTGGCCTCGCGCATGTCGTCGGTGTTGGGCTTGAAGGCCAGCCCCAGCACGGCGATCGAGCGGCCGTCCACCGGGCTGAGCGCCTTGACCATGAGGTCGACGAAGCGGGCGGCCCGCTCGCGGTTGATCTCCACCACCGCCCGCAGCAGCGCGAAGTCGTAGCCCAGCGCCGAGGCGGTGTGCATCAGCGAGTCGGTGTCCTTCGGGAAGCAGGAGCCACCGTAGCCGAGCCCGGCCGACAGGAAGGCCGCGCCGATCCGGGCGTCGAGCCCCATGCCCTTCATGACCTGGCTGACGTCGGCGCCGGCCAGCTCGCAGACGTTGGCGATGGCGTTGATGAACGAGATCTTGGTCGACAGGAACGCGTTGGAGGCGTACTTGATCATCTCGGCCGACGGCACGTCGGTGATGATCATCGGCCGCTCCAGCGGCGCGTACAGCTCGAGCAGCGACATCGCCACCTGCTGGGTCGGCGCCCCGATGACGATGCGGTCCGGCCGCAGCGTGTCCTCGATGGCCGAGCCCTCGCGCAGGAACTCAGGGTTGGAGACGACGTCGAAGGCGATGCGCTGGGCCTGGTGCCGTTCGATGGTCTCGCGCACGAACTCGCCGGTGCCGACGGGGACGGTGGACTTGTTGACGACGACCGTGTAGCGCTCCATCGCCTGGGCGATCCCGCGCGCCACGTCCTCGACCGCGCTGAGGTCGGTCTGGCCGTCGGGCTTGGGTGGGGTGCCGACCGTGATGAAGACGATGACCGAGCGCCGCACGGCACCGGTCAGATCGGTCGTGAAGGCCAGGCGCCGGTCGGCCGTGTTGCGGGCGACCATCTCTTCGAGGCCGGGCTCGTAGATCGGCATGCGGCCGGCGGTGAGGTCGGCCACCTTGCCCGGGTCGTTGTCGACGCACACCACGTCGTTGCCGAGATCGGCGAAGACCGCCCCCGTCACCAACCCGACATATCCGGTCCCGACCACGCAGATGTTCACGGTGAGCGATTCATCATAGCAGGCGGGCGCAGGTGCGGGACTGAAAAAGCGGATCGATTGGAGAAGTTACGCGCGGGCTCGACGGACGCGGCTCAGGCGGCCGCCGGCCCGTCGTCATCGTCGCCCAGGATCCGGGTGCGCGCGTCGCGCACGGCCTCCGTCAGCGATTCGAATCGCTGGCCGGAGATCGAGATCGTGTTGCTGTCCTCGCCGCGCGCCTTCCACATCCACTCACGGCGATGACGCCCGACCGGAACGAACTGCACCTTCAGGGTTGCCGCGCTCGTGGTGTTCTGCATCGTTGTCCGCCTTCCTGTCCAACGTCGCCGGGCTCAGCCGGCGCCCAGGAAGATTGCAATGCAGGTGCCACGAAGGCGCAGACGCCGGCGCTTCAGGCGGGCTCGTCGGCCTCGGCGGCGACCCAGCGGAAGAACACGATCGTGAACGCCGCGAGCGGGATGAGACCCGACGGCACCCACATGATGACGCCGCCCAGCCGCTGATCGGCGAGCGCGGTGAGGGCGGTGATGCGCGGCGCCGCCTCGTAGAACGGATAGAGCACGTGCTCGGCCCCGGTGATCATCGCCGCCACCACGGTCATCGGCATGCCGAACACGAACAGGTAGAGCAGCTGCGCGGCGTAGGGCAGCGGCGGGGCGAGCCGCGAGGGCGACACGATGGGCCACCAGCCGATGAGCGCGGCCCCCATCAGCGCCAGGTGCTCGACCACGTGCCAGCCGTGGATCTCGAGCGCCGTGTTGTACGGGCTGGGCAGATGCCAGGCCACCAGCGCGACCGCGTACACCGCGAAGGCCGGCAGCGGGCGGGTGAGCGTCCGCACGATCGCGGCCGGGCCGCGGTGGGCCAGGCAAGGCCGCAGCACGGCGTCGACCATGAAGCCCGGCACGCCGGTGAGCAGCAGCGGCGGGACTACCAGCGTCAGCACGAGATGCTGCAGCATGTGGGCGCTGAACAGGTACCAGTCGCTCAGGTCGTGCAGCGGCCCGTTGAGCGCGAGGAGCAGCGCCAGCAGGCCGCCGAGGAATCGCGCGGCCTGGCCGGGCGGCGGCCGCCGGCCCCGGACGTGCCAGGCCCAGGCCCACACCGCCGCCAGGACACCGCAGCCGAGCACCACCTCGGGATGGATCGAGCCGGCCGTCCACGACCACGGCGAGACCGCGGGCATGCCGTCAGCGCCCCCAGACGCCGTCAGCGCCCCCAGACGCCGTCAGCGCCCAAAGGACGCCGTCAGCGCCCAAAGACGAGGAAGGCGCCCGTCAGCGTCATGAGCGCCACCGCCAGGCCGGTCGCGAGGAGCAGCGGGCCCACGAACACGGCGGTCAGCGGGCGCGCGTCGTAGCGCAGGTGCATGAAGAACATCGCCACCAGCGCGAACTTTGCCGCCGACATCGCCAGCAGCAGCGGCACGACGATCGGCGTGAGGAGGCGGATGTAAATCACGCCCACCTCGAGCGCCGTCACCAGGGTGAGGATGAGCGCGACCCTCACGTAGGTCCGCACGGAGGCGTGCTCGTGGGGGGCGGCGGCGGGCGCGTGCTCGCTCATGGGATCAGGTAGACCACCGTGAAGATGACGATCCAGACGACGTCCACGAAGTGCCAGTAGAGCCCGACCACCTCAACCTTGGGCGCGTCGGCCACCCCCAGCTTGCCGCGCAGGTCGAGGATCCACAGCGTCAGCAGCAGGGCCACTCCCAGCGTGACGTGGCCGCCGTGGAAGCCGGTGAGCACGAAGAAGGTCGAGCCGAACAGGTTCTGCTGCAGCGTGAGGCCCTCGCCCACGAACTCGGTGAACTCCCAGGCCTGGAAGCCGAGGAAGACGAGGCCGAAGAAGGCGGTGCCGAGCAGCCACAGCCGCGCCTGCCGCCGATCGCCCCGCTGCACGGCGGCGAGAGCCAGGACCATCAGCAGCGAGGACATCAGCAAATCGAAGGTCGAGATCGTCGTGAGCGGGATGTTGAGGACCTCGTGCGGGTGGGGCCCCATCACGCTGCGGCCCTTGTAGGCGAGATAGGTGGCGATCAGCGTGCCGAACAGCAGGCACTCGGAGCCGATGAACACCCACATCGCCAGCTTGCGGTGGTCGACGCCGAGGTCCCCGGTCTGATCAGCGTGGGCCGGATTGCCGTGATGCTCGAGCGCGAAGGCCCAGGCGCCCACCAGCAGGATGGCGGCGCCGGCGCCGACCACCCAGAGGTGGGTCAGCGCGCCGACGGCGGTGATGACGACGCCGGCCGCGGTGACGATGGGCCAGAACGACGGCGCCGGCATGTGGATGCCGTGCGGATCGGCGATGGCCGGTAGCGGCGCCGGCTTGTGGCCGCGGCTGTCGCCGTGCTTCTCGCGCCAGAAGGTGTCGCGCCCGTACACGGGCGGGATGACGTCGAAGTTGTGCACGGGTGGCGGCGACGAGGTGCGCCACTCCAGCGTGCGCCCGTCCCAGGGATCGGCCGGCGCCACCGCGCCGTGGCGCAGTGAGCGCACCGCCAGGATGGCGAAGATCAGGATGGACAGGGCGATGCCGAAGGCGCCGATCGTGGACATCCGGTTCCAGAACGCCCAGCCGGTGCCGGCGCCGTAGGTGTAGATGCGGCGCGGCATGCCGATGGCGCCCAGGTAGTGCTGGGGGAAGAACGTTAGGTTGAAGCCGGCAAACATTAGCCAGAACTGCCAGCGGCCCCAGCGCTCGTCGAGCAGGCGGCCCGTCATCTTGGGCCACCAGTAGTAGGCGCCGGCCAGCAGCCCGAACAGGCTGCCGCCGATCAGCACGTAGTGGAAGTGCGCCACGACGAAGTAGGTGTCGGTCTGCTGCAGGTCCACCGGCGGCGAGGCGTGCATGATGCCGCTCAGGCCCCCGATGGTGAACAGCGCGATCAGCCCGATCGCGTAGTGCAGCGCGACGGTCGGGCGCAGCCGGCCGCCCCATAGCGTGGCCAGCCAGTTGAAAATCTTCACGCCGGTCGGAATGGCGATGAGCATCGTCGCGATCGAGAAGGCGGCGTCGGCCACCGGCCCCATGCCGGTGGCGAACATGTGGTGGCTCCACACCCCGAAGCCGAAGAAGCCGATCAGGATGCCGGAGTAGATGACGACCGGCGCCCCGAACAGCGGCTTGCGCGCGAACGTCGGCAGCACCTCGGAGACGATCCCGAAGGCCGGCAGGATCAGGATGTAGACCTCGGGGTGGCCGAAGATCCAGAACAGGTGCTGCCACAGGTGCAGGTCGCCGCCGGCCAGCACGTCGTAGAAGTGGGTGCCGAACAACCGGTCGAACATGAGGAAGATCAGGCCGACCGTGACCGGCGGGAACGCCAGCACGACCAGGAACTGCACGGTGAGCGTCATCCACACGAAGACCGGCATCCGCATGAGCGTCAGGCCGGGCGCCCGCATGTTGAGGATGGTCACGATGAAGTTGACGCCGGCCATGACCGACGAGGCGCCGAGGATCTGCAGGCCGAGCAGCCAGAAGTCGATGCCCGGGCCCGGCGAGTACTGGCGCAGCGTGAGGCTGGTGTACCCGAACCAGCCGCCGTCGGGCGGGGTGCCGACCAGGAAGCTGGCGTTGAGGAAGAGGCCGCCGAACAGGAAGATCCAGTACGAGAGCGCGTTGAGGCGGGGGAACGCCACGTCGCGGGCCCCGATCATGAGCGGGATCATGTAGTTGAAGAAGGCCGCGCTGAACGGCATGACGGCCAGGAACACCATCGTGGTGCCGTGCATCGTGAACAGCGCGTTGAAGGTCTGCGCGCTCACCACCGTCTGCTGCGGCCCGGCCAGCTGCAGGCGGATGATCAGCGCCTCGATCCCGCCGATGAGGAAGAACGCGAAGGCGCTCAGGCCGTAGAGGATGCCGATGCGCTTGTGATCGACCGTCGTGAGCCAGGAGATGGTTGTCGCGAGTGCCGCCATCACTTCAGGCTCGTGAGGTAGACCGCGAGGGCCTTGGCGTCGGCATCGGTCAGATGCAGGTTCGGCATCTTGCTGCCGGGCTTGAGGCGGGGCGGGTCCTTCAGCCAGGCCACGACGTTGTCGACGTTGGTGGGCCACAGCCCGGCGCCGAACAGCGCCCGGCCGCCGAAGTGCGTCAGGTCGGGGCCGAGCGTGCCGGCCGACACCCCGCGCAGGGTGTGGCAGCCGACGCAGGCGCTGCGTACGTAGAGGGCCTTGCCCTCGGCCGCGTCACCACTCGGCTCGGGCGGCACCGCCTTCTGGCTGGCCACCCACCGCTCGAAGGCCGGCGCCTCCTCGACGATCACCCGCAGTCCCATGTTGGCGTGGGAGGCGCCGCAGAACTCCGCGCACTGACCCCAGTACTCCCCGGCCCGGTCGGGGGTGAGCGTGATCCGGTTGAGGCGGCCCGGCACGACATCGCGCTTGCCGCCGAGCTGGGGCACCCAGAAGCTGTGGATCACGTCGGGGCCCTCCAGCAAGAACACGATCGGCCGCCCCACCGGCAGGTGCACCTCGTTGGCGGTGACCACGTCGAGCGAGGGGTAGCGGAATTCCCACCACCACTGCCAGCCGCGCACGGTCACCTCCAGGGCGTTGGATGGCGCCGCCGCCCCCTGCGTGCGGAAGATCACCTGGATGGTCGGGATGGCGATGACGAGCAGGATCAGCGCGGGCGCGATCGTCCACGCCAGCTCCAGCGCCGTGTGCCCCCGGATCTGGCGCGGCAGTCCGCCGGCTCCCGGCCGCTCGCGGAAGCGCACCAGGATCACGCCGAGCGCCCCGAACACGACGCCGGCGATGATGGCAGACACCCACGTGATGATCGAGTAGATGGACAGGATCTGGTGGTTCAGGTCGGAACGGGCCACCAGGGTGGACATGGGGCCGTCGAACGCACAGCCTGCCGCCAGCCCGGCCGCCGCCAGTGCGAGCGCGGCGGGCGCGCAGACCGACCCTCGCAGGCTCGGTCGACGGGTCACGACGGAACGGTAGCGCGACGGGCGCCCCTTCCGCAAGCGCGCCGCCGCTTGCGGGGTGCGGCGACGTTACGCCGCCAGGTCGAGCAGCGCGCGGAGCAGGACGTTGGCGCCGCGCTCGATGGCCTCGGCGTCGCTGGTCTCGTCGACGCGGTGGCTCTTGCCACCGCGCGAGGGAATGAACAGCATGCCGGCGTCGGTGATCAGCGCCAGGTTCTGGGCATCGTGACCGGCCGCCGAGTAGAGGGTGGTGCAGGCCAGGCCGAGCGTGGCGCAGGCTGCGGTCACCGCGGCCTGCACCCGGGGCGAGCACGCTACCGCCGTCGTCGCCGAGGTGCGCCGGATCTCCACGCCGATGCCGCGCTGGGCCCCGATCTCGTTGGCCAGGGTCTCGCACGCCTGGGCCAGCCGCTCCAGCGTGTCGCCGTCGGGGCTGCGCATCTCGTGCACCAGCTCGGCGCGCCCGGGGACGATGTTGCTGACCCCCGGATGCACGTAGGCGACGCCGATGTTGGTGACGCTGCGGCCGCCGCCCCGTTCGACGACGAGATCGCGCGCGCGCAGCGCGTAGTCGGCGGCGGCCAGGAAGGCGTCGCGCCGGCGCTCCATGGGCGTGGTGCCGGCGTGGTCGGCCTGGCCGTGGAAGATCAGCCGCGTGCGCCGCACGCCGACGATCGAGTCCACCGCCGCGATGGGGACGCCGGCCTCGTCCAGGCGGGGGCCCTGCTCGATGTGCAGCTCGACGTACGCGTGCACGGCGCCGGCGGGCGCCGCCGCGGCGGGCGCCGCCGACGCCTCGAAGCCGGCGCGGGCCATCGCGTCGACCAGCCGCTCGCCGTCCACGGCCGCCATGGCGGGGATCGCGGCGGCGTCGAGACGGCCGCAGAACGCGCGCGAGCCGAAGAGGCTGCCGTAGCGTCCCTCCTCGTCGCTCCAGGCGGCCACGACGAGCGGGCGGCGTGGCGTCGCGCCGGCCTCGCGGATGGCGTGCAGACACTCCAGCCCGGCCAGCACGCCCAGCGCACCGTCGAGGATGCCGCCCTCGGGTACCGTGTCGATGTGCGAGCCGGTCACCACGGCCGGCGTCGCGGCATTGAACGACGACGCGCCCAGCCCGCCGAACACGTTACCGGCCGGATCGACCCAGCCCGTCAGGCCGGCATCGCGGATCTCGTCGAGCAGCCAGGCGCGAGCCTCCTCGTGCGGCGGGCTCCAGCAGGAGCGCGTGACACCACCTCCGGGGAGCGCGCCGAAGCGGGCGAGCGCGGCGATGCGAGCGTGCAGGCGCCCGGCACTGACCGTCGTCATGGGCGAGGAGTATAGCCTTGTTGCCTCGCCCGGGGTCACTCCCTAGCCCACTCCCCAGCTGCCGTCCCATGTCGGCGGCGGTTCGGACGAAGGCGGAGGAGGCGGCGGCGGCGGCGGGGGCGGCGGGGCGACCGGGCGAGCGGGAACCGGCACGGCGCCGCACGACTGATCGGTGCTTTGCTGCCCCGAGGTGTTGACGGACCGGATGCACACTTGCGCGCCAAAGGCTGCACCGCTCGCGTGATACGGCATCCGCAACTGGAACGACCGACTCGTGACCGTTCCCTGCTGAGGGGCGCTCGCGTCGTTGAACGCCGCGGTGTAGCGGTAGGACGTCGCGCCGCTGACGGCGGTCCACGAGATCGTGAACGTGGCGCCGCTCGCGTCCGCTGTCGTCCGCGTCACGCTCAGGGCTCCGGGCGCTGGCGGGGGAGTCGGAGGCGGTGGCGGAGGCGGCGCGGGCGCCGTCGTGATCGTGAAGGTCATGGTTCCCGAAGTGCCGCCTCCCGGCGATGGGGTGACCACGCTCACCGGAACCGAGCGTGGAGCGGCGAGGTCGGAGGTGCTGATCGCGGCGCGGAGCTGATTGGCGCTGACGAA
The DNA here is from genome assembly GCA_041499965.1 of Methylomirabilia bacterium. Classification (GTDB taxonomy): domain Bacteria; phylum Methylomirabilota; class Methylomirabilia; order Rokubacteriales; family CSP1-6; genus AR5. The sequence goes on along the minus strand of JBGQLG010000035.1, from coordinate 592 downwards.
CGTCGTGGTCCGGGAGGCGCCGTTCCACCGCACCACGGACGACGCGGCGAAGCCACTGCCGTTGACGGTGAGCGTGAGACCCGTGCTCCCCGCGGCGGCACTCGTCGGCGAGAGGCTGCCGGCTACGGGGACCCCAGGGACCGACGGGGTCGCCGAGCGCGCGGGAACCGGCAACGCGCCACACGACTGATCGGCGCTTTGCAGCCCGCTTGCGCCGACGGACTGGATACACACGAACCCCCCCACGGCGGCGCCACTCACGTGGTAAGGCATCCGCAGCTGTACCGACGGGACCGTCACCACACCCTGCTGACCGGCGGTCCCATCACCGAACGCGGCCACGTAGCTGTAGGATGCCGCGCCGCTGGCCGGCGCCCACGTGATGGCGAACGTCACGCCGCTGGCGTCGGCGGCGAGTTGCGTCACGCTCGGACTCCCCGCCACGTCTGGAGGGGTCGGGGGCGAGGGAGGCGAGGTCGCGCCGCCCGTCGTCGAGCCGCTCACCCCGCGCGAGACCGAGTCGTCGCCGGCGACGAAGGTGACGTTACCGGCGAAGTTGCCCGCCGTGGTCGGCCCGAAGCGGACGGTGACG
>JBGQLG010000034.1:0-39703 GCA_041499965.1 Methylomirabilia bacterium | reverse complement strand
TTCTGCATGGAAAAATTGGCCCATACATATAACACAGTCGGGGTTTCCCCGATAGCGATGGTGCCGCCCGGGCACGGCGCCGGGTCCGGGCGTATCATCGGCCCCATGTTTCCCACCATGCTCCGTGTCCGCCAGACCTTCGCCCGGCCCCGCGTGGCCGACATTCCCGCCAGCGTCGCCCGGAGCCTGCAGGCGGCCGAGCTGCCCGTCAAGCGCGGCGACACCGTCGCCGTCGGCGCCGGCAGCCGCGGGATCGCCAACATCGACGTGGTCGTGGGCGCCACCGTGCGCTGGCTCCGTGACCTCGGCGCCCGGCCCTTCGTGTTCCCGGCCATGGGCAGCCATGGCGGCGGCACCGTCGAGGGCCAGCTCTCGGTGCTGGAGCACTACGGGATCACCGAGGCCACGATGGGCTGCCCCATCCGGGCCACGATGGAGGTCGACCAGGTCGGCGAGGCCCTGGGCCTGCCGGTGTGGCTGGATCGCTACGCGGCCGAGGCGGACTGGATCGGGCTGGTCAACCGGATCAAGCCCCACACGGACTTCAAGGGCTCGATCGAGTCCGGCCTCTTCAAGATGATGACGATCGGGCTCGGCAAGTGGAAGGGCGCCATCCAGTATCACCGCGCCAACGTTACCCACGGGTACGAGACGGTCATCACCGCCGTCGGCCGGGAGATCCTGGCGAAGGTGAAGATCGGCTTCGGGCTGGGCATCGTCGAGAACGGCTACGACGAGACGGCGCAGATCGAGGCGTTCAACGCCCAGCACCTCGAGGCGGGCGAGCGCCGCCTGCTCAAGCATGCGCGCGAGTGGATGGCCCGGCTGCCGTTTTCGCCCATCGACGTACTCATCGTCGAGGCGATGGGCAAGAACATCTCGGGCTCCGGCATGGACACCAACATCATCGGCCGGCCGACCAACCCGCACGAGCCGTTCCCGGCCGACCCGAAGATCCTCTGGATCGTGGCCCTCGATCTCACCGACGAGAGTTACGGCAACGCCATCGGCATCGGCAACGCCGACTTCACCACGCGCCGGCTGGTCGACAAGATCGACATGAAGCCGACGCTGATCAACGCCATCACCGCCTGCGAGCCCGGCGTCGCCAAGGTGCCGGCCACCTACGAGACCGATCGCGAGGCGGTCGAGGCGGCGCTGTCCTGCATCGGGCTCACGCCGCCCGAGCGGGCGCGCGTCATCCGGATCACGAACACGCTGAGGCTCGGCGAGATCGAGGTCTCCCAGGCCTACGCCGCCGAGGTGGCCAAGCGCGGCGACCTCACCGTGCTGGGCGAGGCCCCGCTGCGCTTCGACGCCACCGGCCGCCTCGCCTCCTGAACAAGTCCTGACAGGCGGCGCGTCCTGCTAGGCGTGCGCGTGCACGCCCGAGCGCGCGGTCGGGCCGCAAGGTGGTAACCTCGTCGTAACGATGAAAGCGCTTCGCGGTCTGGGGCCGGCCTCCCACTGATGGGGCGCCGCGCCGTCATCGGGCTGGCCGCCCTCGTCGCCGTCGGCATCCTCGGGTGGGGGGGGTGGGCGTGGTACCGCTCCTCGGGCGAGGTCTCGACGGACGACGCCTACGTCGAGGGGACGATCTCTCCGATCAGCGCCAAGGTCTCCGGCCACATCGTCGATATGCTGGTCCGCGACAATCAGGCGGTGAAGCTCAACGACGTCTTGCTGCGCGTCGACCCCCGCGACTACGAGGCCAAGCGCGACCAGGCGCGCGCCGCCGTCGCCGTGGCCGAGGCCAACGTGGTGGCGGCCCGCGCCGAGCTGCCGCTGGCCCGGGAGACGACGCGCTCGGCGGTGGACGAGGTGCGCGCCGCGCTGGAGGGCACGCGGGTCGGGGTGCGCTCCAGCGAATCGGCGGTGGACGAGGCCCGGGCGCGCCTGGAGTCCAAGCGGGCGGCGGCGGCGGCCAGCCGCGCCGACGTGACCGCGGCCGAGAGCAACCAGCGCAAGGCCAAGCGCGACCTCGACCGGATGCAGGCGCTCATGAAGAACGACTACGTCTCCCGCCGCGAGTTCGACGACGCGACGGCTGCGCTCGAGGCCGCCGACGCCGCGCTCGAGGCCGCCCGGCGCCGGCTGAACGCCACCGAGAAGGAGGTCCAGCAGACCGAGGCCGAGGTGGCCTCGCGGGTGCTGGGCATCGAGCAGTCCCAGCAGCGGGTGGCCGAGGTGCGGGGCACGCTGGCCCGGGCCGAGAGCCAGCAGCAGACGGTCTCGGTGAAGGCCGCCGAGCTGGTCCGGGCCGAGGCCCAGCTGCGCGCCGCCCAGGCCGACCTCGCGGTGACCGAGCTGAACCTCGAGCACGCCGTCGTGCGGGCGCCCGTGGACGGCGTCGTCTCCAAGCGCAGCGTGGAGGTCGGGCAGATCGTGCAGCCGGGGCAGCCGCTGCTGGCGCTGGTGCCGCTGCAGGACGTGTGGGTCATCGCCAACTTCAAGGAGACGCAGCTCACGCGCATCAAACCGGGCCAGCGCGCCGAGGTCCGGATCGACAGCTTCCCCGACACGGTGTTCGTGGGCACGGTGAACTCGCTCAGCGCGGGCACCGGCTCCCGCTTCTCGCTGCTGCCGCCCGAGAACGCCACCGGCAACTGGGTGAAGGTGGTGCAGCGGGTGCCGGTGAAGATCCTCCTCGACCGCAAGACCATCGCGGACCCCCTGTCGCTCCGGGCCGGCATGTCCGCCGTCGTGACCGTCCGCTTGAAGTGAGCGCGGCGCCCGGCGCCGCCGAGCCGAAGGGCCTCCCGGCTCCTTCAGGATTCCCTTGACGGCCCCGTTGTCCGCGCTGTACCTAGGGGCAAGGAGTTCACAGTCGGAATCTGGGGGAGAGTCATGGCCACGAAGCAAGACGACAAGCGCAAAGTCCGGAAGAAGAAGCTGAAACTCAACAAGGAGACGCTCAAGGATCTGTCGGTGCAGGGCCGCACGGCACGAGCGCTCAAGGGCGGACGCGATATTATGGAACGTGCATTCGGGGCCGGAAAAGGTTAGCGGTAGGGAGTGGCAACCGGTGCGAGTCCAGGCGCGCCCGGACCCGGAGTCCGGTCCGGGTGCTCCTCGCTAGAGCCCGGCCGACCCCGTCAGCCCCTGGACGAACCGGTCGATGACGAGGTTGAAGAGCACGGCCACCGGGAGTCCGACGAGCAGACCGCCGGCCATCAGTGAGCCCCAGAAGTAGATGTCCCCGCGGATGAGCATCGTGGGGAGCCCCACCGTGACGACCTTCTGATCCATCGGCGCCGCCAGCACCACCGCGTACAGGTACTCCTGCATCGACAGCGTGAAGGCGAAGATGGCGGTGATGGCGATCCCCGGCCGGCTGAGCGGCAGCACCACGTGCACGATGCCGCCCAGCAGTCCGCAGCCGTCGACCCAGGCGGCCTCCTCGATCTCCAGCGGCACCGAGCGGAAGAAGCCGAGCATCAGCCACGTGCAGAGCGGGATCGTGAACGTCGGATAGACGACCACCAGCGCCCACCAGGAGTCGAACAGGCCGAGCCGCCCCACCACGTGGGCGAGCGGCAGGAAGAGGATGATCGGCGGCACCAGGTACGTCATGAAGATGGCGACGGCGGTGTGGCCGGCGCCCGGCAGGCGCAGGCGGGCCAGCGCGTAGCCCGCGGGCACGGCGGTCACGACCGTGATCGCGACCACGAGGGCCGACACCATGGCCGTGTTGAGGACCCACGCGCCGAACCAGGTCTGGGTGAACAGCAGGTGGAAGTGCTTGAGGGTTGGTCCCTCGTAGAGCCAGAAGGGGACGCCGCGCATGGAGTAGAGCTCGCGCTCGTGCTTGAACGCGGTGATCACCATCCACAGCACCGGGAACAGCGCGATGACGAGGAACGGGGCGAGCCCCGCGTAGATCAGCGCGTGCCGGGCGGTGGTGCGCACCGACGTACAGTAGCACTCACCCCGCGGCCGGCCGGGCCCGCTATGGCGCCTTCATCCGCATGTCCTCCCGGGCCGGATCCGGCACCAGGGGCTGGGTGTCGAACATGTGCTCGCCCACGCGGGGCCCGACACCGCGGAGCGTCCGGTAGTCCATGATGGGCGCGAACATCACCCGGTCGATGGTGAGCTGCTGGATGCGATGGAGCAGGACCTCGCGCTTGCGGGGGTCGCACTCGCGCGCTTGGCCCGCGAGCAGCCGCGCGGAGGCGAGATCCGTCTCGTGGCCGTGACGGGCTACGGGCAGGCGCAGGACCGGGAGCGCGCGCTGGCCCCGGGGTTTGACCGGCACGTGACGAAGCCGGTCGATCCGGCGGTGATTGAGCGGCTCGTGAGCGAGATCGAGTAGCCCTTCTGCGTGTCGATCAGCTTCCGCTCGCGCAGCGCGCGATCTGGCACGGGAACGCCCACACACAGGCTCAACCGGGGAGATGGACGGCCGCCGTACAACGGTGCGCTCTCGGCAGACACGTCCGCCGCCTGACAGACGGTGACCTCTGCACTCCACCCCGCGAGCGCACGGGAAACGCTTCCGCCACAACTCCGCGAGATCCCAGACCGAGGTCCTGACCTCGGTCTGGCACGCCTGCTGCTCGGCTGATCGTCGCCGCTCAGGCTGGGTCGATCGTACAAGGAAGGAGGGCGACATGGACAGTCGTCGGGTGTTCTTGCTGGGTATGCTCGCGCTCGGTCTGCCCATTCGCGTCGCTGCTGACGGATTCCCGGGCGGGCTGCCAGAGGCTCTCGGATCGCGCTTCGGGGCGCGGCCGACGCTGAGCGACCTCAGAGGTCGACGCCAGCGGCCCGGCGCCGGCGCGCTGCACCGACTACGTCACTGGAACGGGATCGCCGTCGACGCCAGCGGCCTGGATCACACGCCGGTGCCGGCCGGCGACAGCCGTGTATTCGGCGAGCAGCTGGGGCCCGGGCGCTCGAGTCGGGCCATGGCGATCGTGCACATCGCGGTATTCGACGCCATGAATGCGGTGGTCGGCGGCTACCATGGCTATACCGGCCTCCGGCCGGCGCCCGACGACACCTCGATCGAGGCGACCATCGCGGTGGCCGCCCACGACACGCTGATCGCGCTGTTCCCCTCCCAGAAGGACGATCTCGACGCGTTGCTCGTCGAGGATCTGCAAGTCATTGGTGAGGGGCGGGCCAAGACCAACGGCATCAAGCTCGGGCGGGCGGCGGCCTCTGCCATCCTCGCCCGGCGCGAGAACGACGGCGCCCGTCATCCCGAGCCGCGCGTCGGCGTCGACTTCATCACGGGCGCCGCGCCGGGCGAGTGGCGGCAAGATCCGATCGGCCAGAGCCCGCTCGCGCTGGGCGCCCACTGGGGCGAAGTCGACCCGTTCGTGCTGCGCACGGCCGATCAGTTCCGGGTGCCGCCGCCGCCCGCCCTGAGGAGCCGGCAGTACGCGGCGGCCTTCAACGAGGTGAAGGCGCTCGGCGGCGACGGCGACGTCACGCCGACGCGGCGCACCGACGATCAGACCTTCGCGGGAATCTTCTGGGCGTATGACGGCACGCCGAGTCTCTGCGCGCCGCCGCGACTCTACAACCAGATCACCCTGGGCATCGCCCAGCAGCGCAGCACCGGCGCGTTCGACCTGGGGCGCCTGCTGGCCCTGGTGAACGTCGCGATGGCCGACGCCGGCATCGCGATCTGGGAGTCGAAGTATCACTACCAGTTCTGGCGGCCGGTCACGGGCATCCGCGAGGCCGACGGCAATCCGGCGACCGAGTCGGACCCCACCTTCTCGCCGCTCGGCGCCCCGGCCAGCAATCTGACCGGCCCGAACTTCACCCCGCCGTTTCCGGCTTACCCGTCCGGTCACGCTGGCTTCGGCGGGGCGCTGTTCCAGACCCTGCGTCACTTCTACGGCGCCGACCGTGTCCCGTTCACCTTCGTATCGGACGAGTTCAACGGCGAGACGCTCGACAACGACGGGCACGTACGCCCGCTCGTCCCGCGCAGCTTCACCTCGCTGTCCCAGGCCGAGGAGGAGAACGGACAGAGCCGGATCTACCTCGGGATCCACTGGGCGTTCGACAAGACCGAGGGGATTGCCCAGGGGCGGCGGGTGGCGGACTACGTGTTCCAGCGGGCCTTCGGGCGCCGCCGCTAGCCCGTCGACCGCAGCGGGCAGGCGGAGGAGCAGGCAACTCGCCTGTAGTCGAACCAGACCGCCGAAGTTTGATATGGCCGGGGCGTGGAGTCCTCCAGACTCGGGCCACAGCACGAAGTTTCCTCCTATCTTGCAAGGGCTTGTCCTCCCGCTCACGTCCAGCCCGCCCAGTGCCGATATTGGGCTTGGGTCCCATGGCGGCGATATCGTCGATTCCTCGCGTGAAGGGGGGCCTGACGCATGCCACGCTCCCGGTCCGGCGCCGGACGCAGGCCCAGAAAGAGGCACGCTCATGCCCTGCACTCGCCATCAGAGCGCCTCGAGCGCGAGGCTCGTCACACACCTGCTGCTCACCGCCCTGGTGCTGGCCGCGTGCGGGCGCGCCGAGGTACCCAAGACTCATACGATCGGCGTGGTGAACTACGACGCGATCCTGGAGCCCGTCCTCGACGGCTTCAAGACCAAGATGACGGCCTTGGGCTATGCGGAAGGGCACAACGTCACCTACATCTATAAAGGCGTGGTCCAGGGCGACCCCCAGCTGGTCGAGCGCGAGATGGAACGCGTGAAGCAGCAGCGGATCGATCTGCTGCTGACCCTCGGGACCCAGCCCACCGTGGCCGCCAAGAAGGCGACGGCGGGCACGACGCTTCCGGTGGTCTTTGCCCCGGTCCTCGATCCCATCGCGATCGGGGCCGTGGAGAGCCTCACTCGCCCGGGCGGCAATCTGACCGGCGTCCGCAACGGCGGCACCATCTCGAAGTCGCTGGAGTGGCTGCGCCGGGTCGCCCCTCGAGCGGGAACGATCTACACGATCTACCATCCCCGGGATATGGTCGCCCAGCAGGCGACGAAATCGCTGTCGAGCCTGGCGCCGTCGATCGGGGTCAATCTCGTGCTGATCGAGGTCCACAGTGCGCAAGAGGCGATCGCCGCCATCGAGAAGCTCCCGAAGGGAGGGGCCATCTTCTTCGTGCCGACGCCGAGCCTGGAACCGCTCGCACCTCTCGTCCACGCCGCGTCCCGACGGGGCATCCCGACCGGGGCGAACCTTCACCGGGCCCGCGAGGCCGGAGTCCTGGTGACCTACTCCGCCGACTGGTTCTCCATGGGTGAGCAGGCGGCACGGCTGGCCGACCAGATCTTCAAAGGCGCCAAGCCGGCCGAGCTTCCGGTGGAGACCGGCGAGCATTCCCTGCGCATCGACCTGAGGACGGCCGCCGCCATCGGTCTCGACATCTCCGACGAGATCCTCCGCCAGGCAGACCTGGTCATTCGCTGAGTTCCGCGCTGATGCGACTCAGCATCCGCCTCCGATTGGCGATCACGTTCATCGGACTCGCCGTCGGCCCCTTGTTGCTCGTCGGAGCGCTGCTGGGCTGGCTCAGCTTTTCCGTCCAGCGCGATCAGGCCCTTCAGCTCCAGCGCCTGGTGGCGCAGCACGCGGCGACGGAGATCGGGCTGTTCTTCACGGAGCGGGAAAGCGATCTGCGCCGGGGCGTCACGGTCGAGGGCTTGCTGCGACTGGACCGGGACCGGCAGAGTCGGATCCTGTCCCAGATGCTCTCGCTCCAGCACACGTTCGACGAGCTGACCCTGGTCGACAGCACGGCCCGCGAGCGGGCTCACGCATCGCGCTCGCGTTTCGCGTCCGGCCGCCAGCCCATCCGAATCGGATCCCCTGAATTCAGGGTTCCACGGACCACCGGCCAAGTCTATTACAGCGCCGTCCGGTTCGAGCCGGAGAGCGGCGAGCCATTGATCACCGTGGCGGCTCCTCTGATGGACGCTCGAACCGGCCGGCTGGACGCGGTCTTCGTCGCGGAAGTGCGCATGAAGCCGATCTGGGATCTCATCGCCGATCTGCGATTCAGCCCGGGCCAGACCGCCTACATCGTGGACGCCCAGCAGCGGGTGGTCGCGCACCGCAATCCGTCAGTGGTGTTGCGCGGCACCCGCTTTGCGGTGCCCGCTCAGGAAGGTATCCAGCCGGGGCTGAGCCAATCCGCGAGTGTCCTGGCCGTCAGTACGGTGCGCCTCGGCGACCAATCGTTTCACGTCGTCGTCGAGCAGGAATGGTCCGAGGCTCTGGCCCTGGCCATCAGCACGATACGCATCACGTCGATCCTCGTCCTCGCCATGCTGGTGATCTCCGGGACCCTGGGCTTCCTGAGCGTCCGCCACATCGTCCGGCCCATCCAGACCATGGCGGCGGCTGCCGAGGCGGTGAGAGCCGGCGACCTATCCCAGCAGGTGCACGTGCCGCAGCGTGACGAGCTGGGTCTGCTGGCGAGCGTCTTCAACAGCATGACCACGCAGCTGCGAGGCCTCGTCACCGGCCTGGAGGAGCGCGTGGCCGAGCGCACCGCGAGCTTGCAGACCGCCAACGACCTCCTGCAGGGAGAGATCGCCGAGCGCCGGCGTACGGAGGTCGCCCTGCAGCAGGCCAAGGAAGCGGCGGAGGCGGCGGCCGAGGCCAAGGCGAGCTTTCTCGCCACGATGAGCCACGAGATCCGCACGCCGATGAACGGGGTCATCGGCATGACCGGATTGCTGCTGGACACGCCACTGTCCTCCGTCCAGAACGAGTATGCCGAGACCATCCGGCGCTCCGGGGAAACACTGCTCGCCATCATCAACGACATCCTCGATTTCTCGAAGATCGAGGCGGGCAAGATGGACCTGGAGGTGGTCGACTTCGACCTGCGCGCGGCGATCGAGGACGTGCTCGACCTGCTGGCCGAGCGGGCGGCCCGCAAGGGGCTGGAGCTGGGGTGCCTGATCCATCCGGATGTCGCCACGTGGGTCGCGGGCGATCCGGGCCGGCTGAGTCAGATCCTCACCAACCTGGTCGGCAACGCCGTGAAGTTCACCTCGCGGGGCGAGGTCGTCGTCCGCACGACGCTCCTCGCGGCGATGGCCGACACCACGTTGCTTCGCTTCGCGGTCACCGACACCGGCATCGGCATCGCGGCGGAGTCCCAGGGCCGCCTGTTCCAGGCGTTCTCCCAGGCGGACGGCTCGACGACGCGCAAGTACGGCGGCACGGGCCTGGGTCTGGCCATCTCCCAGCGCCTCGCCACCGCGATGGGAGGCTCGATCGGCGTCGAGAGCACGCCCGGGCAAGGAAGCACCTTCTGGTTCACGGCGCGGCTCGGTACGCAGGTGGCGCCCCACGAGGCGGAGCTGCTCACCCTGCCGGAGTTGCGGGGGATGCGCGTCCTGGGGGTCGATGACCATGCGGTCAACCGGGCCATCCTCGAGGCGCAGCTCGGTGCCTGGGGCCTGCACGTCGATTGCGTCTCCGACGGCGCCGCGGCGCTGTTCCGCCTGAGGGCGGCGCAGGCGGAGGGCCACCCCTATGCCCTGGCGATCCTCGACTACCAGATGCCCGGGATGGCCGGCCTCGAGCTGGCCGAGGCCATCGGGGCCGATCCGCTCCTGGCGCCCACGCGGTTGATCATGCTGAGCTCGGTCAGCCAGCGCGGACACGGCACGGCGGCGCAGCGGGCCGGCATTGCCGCCATGCTCACCAAACCGGTGCGGCAGTCACACCTGTTCAACTGCCTCCTCGCCGTCATGGGCCCCACCGGGTCAACGGCCCGGCCGTCGCCGGGAGCCGGCCGAGGGGAGGAGGCGCAGCCTCCGCTCCTCGCCCGCATGCTCGTAGTCGAGGACAACGCGGTCAACCAGAAGGTCGCGGTTCGCCTGCTGGAGAAGCTGGGCTGCCGGGTCGACGTGGCCGCCAACGGCCAGGAAGCGGTGGACCTCCTCGCCGACCTCGCCTACGACGTCGTCTTCATGGACTGCCAGATGCCGGACATGGACGGCTTCGAGGCGACCGCGGTGATCCGCCGGCGCGAGGCGGCGACGGGACACCATGTCCCCATCATCGCCATGACGGCCCATGCCATGCAGGGGGACGCCGAGCGATGCCGGGTCGCCGGGATGGACGACTACCTCAGCAAGCCGGTGGCGTTCGAGGCGCTGGCGACCGCGGCACGGAAGTGGGCGGCTGCCTCACCGGGGCATGACCGCGCCGGCCACCCCTGGCCCACCGAGAGTCTGGACACCGCCCCTCGGGGGGACGTGGCCTCGCCGGTGCCGCTCCAGTCGTTCCGCGTGCTCGTCGCGGAGGACAGTCAGGTCAACCAGCTCGTGCTCCGCCGCCTGCTGGAGCGGCTAGGCCACAGCGTGGTCCTCTGCGCCGACGGGCGCGCGGCCGTGGCGGCGGTCGAGGCGGAGCGGCCCGACCTCGTGCTCATGGACGTCCAGATGCCAGAGATGGACGGGCTCGCGGCCACCGCAGCGATCCGGGAGCGCGAGGCGATACAGCCGGGAGCCGGCCGGCTGCCCATCGTGGCCGTCACCGCCTTCGCGATGCCGGGCGACCGCGAGCGCTGTCTGGCCGCGGGCATGGACGACTACCTGGCCAAGCCGCTGAGGCGGGACCAGCTCGTGGCCCTCCTGGCGCGGCTGGGCGCGGAGGTGCCGCGCCCGGTCTAGCTGGAGCAGCAGCTCGGCCCCGGCTGCGCAGACAGCGACCTGCCGCGCGTCAGTAGCCCTTCTGCTTGTCGATCAGCGCCAGCAGCGAGCCGCCGTCGCGCATGCGCCGCAGGTTCTCGATGAACGTCGCGATGACGCGGCCGGCCCGGCGCGGCGAGCCGCCGGCCGTGTGGGGCGTCACGATGGCGCGCGGATGCGTCCACAGCTTGTGGCCGGCCGGTAGCGGCTCGGGGTCCGTCACGTCCAGGCCGGCGCCGCCGATGAGCCCCTCGTCGAGCGCGGTCAGCAGGTCGTCGCCGAAGACGATGTGGCCGCGGGTGACGTTGATCAGGATCGCGTGGCGGCGCATGCGGCGGAACAGGTCGCGCGTGAACAGGTGGCGCGTGGCCTTGGTCAGCGGCAGGCAGATCACCACGGCGTCGGAGCCGCCGAGCAGGTCGTGCAGCTTCTCGCCCTTCCACAACGTGACGCCGGCCATGCCCGGCACCTCGTCGATGTCGACGGCCAGCACCTTCATGCCGAAGCCCAGCGCGCGCTCGGCCACCGCGCGGCCGGTGCCGCCGAAGCCGACGATGCCGAGCGTCTGGTCGTACAGCTCCCACTGCAGCTTGCGAATCGGCTCGCGCAGGCTGTAGTCCGGTGTGCGCAGGGCGGTGTGCAGGCCGCGGGTGAGCCCGAGCAGCAGCGCGAAGGCGTGCTCGGCCAGGTGGATGCCGACCTCGCCCTTCTCGCTGGCCAGGACCACGTCGCTGGCCACCAGCTCGGGCGTGAGGATCGCGTCCACGCCGGCGCCGATCGAGTGGTAGTAGCGCAGGCGGCGGGCGCCGACGAAGAGGTCGTTGGGCACGCGGCCGAACACCACGTCGGTGTCGGCGATCTCCTTGCGCTGGGTGTCGGCGTCGCGCGCCTCGATCAGCACGGAGCCGGGACCGGCCAGCTCCAGGATCCGCTTCTGATCGTCGGCGGGGATGGCGGGGCAGATCATGTTGGGCGTGTAGAGGATCTTCATAGCAGTCTCTCCATGACGATGGTGTCGATCCACTGGCCGTCGAGCTGGCCCTGTTCCTTGTAGATGCCGACCGTGCGGAAGCCCATCCGCTCGTAGAGCGCCATGCCGCCCGGGTTGAAGGGGAAGGCCGAGAGCACGAGCTTGTGGAAGCCGTGCTCGCGTCCCAGCTCGATCAGCCGGGTGAGCAGCACGCGGCCGGCGCCCTTGCCGCGCCACTGCCGCTCGACGTAGACCGAGATGTCGGCGACGAAGCGATAGGCCTCGCGCGCGTTGAAGACGTTGAGACTGGCCCAGGCTATTGGAGCGGGTGGCGCGTGCTCAGGTCGAGACGTGGGCGGCCTGTTCGAGGCGGTGGCCGGATCAGCGACGATGACCGGGTGGCGGGGGTTTCTGGCGGCCAGCCACTGCCGGCGCTCCTCGGGCGTGCGCAGCTCGGTCTCGAGCGTGGCCAGCCGGTCCTCGATGCCCTGGTTGTAGATCAGGCAGATGGCCTCGGCGTCGGCCAGGGTGGCGGGACGGACGCGGTAGTCCACGGTGTCAGCCGAGCTCGCGCGCGTCGAGCCGGCCGTCCTTCTGCAGCCGGGCGAACTCGTCGAGCGTACGGCGCACGCCGTCCACGAGCGCGGTGGCCGGCGCCGGGCCGAGGTCGCGCTGGTAGCGCGTGTCGTCGAGCGCGGTGGCAAAGGGCATCGCCTGCTCGACGTGGGTGATCAGCCCCTTGGCCTGGGGCCAGGCCGTCTCGATCACGCGCACCACGTCGGCCAGCGTGACCGCGCTGCCGTGCAGGTTGTAGACCCGGGCGCGATCGAGGGGCGCGCGCGACGCCCGGATGAGCGCGCGGGCGACGTCGTCGACGTAGATCAGATCGGTGCTGCCGCCCCACCGCAGCTCGAACGGCCGGCCGAGCACCGCCGCCTTCATCGCCTGCGTCGGCGTCGCGGTCACGCCCACGTCGCGCCCCGGCCCGTAGACCGACAGCGGGCGGAAGCCCGACGACTTGATGCGGTGCTCCTCCCAGTACACGCGTGCCGTCGCCTCGTTGGCGACCTTGTAGACGCCGTAGTGCGTGGTGGGATGGTGCGGTGCATCGTCGCGCAGCGGACCCGGGGGATAGAGGCCGGGCGGGCCGAACACCGCCGCCGACGACGCGTAGACGACGCGCTCGACGCGGCCGCCGGCGGCCCGCGCCGCCTCGAACACGTTGGTGGTGCCGACGACGTTGACGAGCGCGCCGCGCGAGGGATCCTGCCGGCACAGCGGCACCTGCCAGGCCGCCAGGTGGACGATCCGCCGCACGTTGTGGTCTTGCACCACGCGGGCCACGGCCTCGCGGTCGGCGATGTCGCCGCGCGCCAGCGTGACGCGCTCGAGCACGTCGTTGCCCGCGATCATCCGCAGCCGCCAGGGATCGTCGCCGAGGTCGAAGGCCACCGGCCGTTCGCCCTCGGCGAGCAGGCCGCGTACCACCCACGAGCCGATGCAGCCGAACGCGCCCGTCACCAGCGTCGTCATCGCCGCAGACGATATCACGGAGCGGACGGCGTCGAGGGCGGTGTAGAGTCGCGCGGTGGACTCCGTCATCGAGGCATTCTGGACGGCGTTCTTCGACGTCACGCCGGCGGCGCTGCGCGGCGGCGTGAGCGTGGTGGCGCACTGCGGGCTGCTCGGCTACCTCGGGGCGTGGGCGTTCCGTCACGCGGAGGCGTGCATCCTGTCCGTCCCGCCGTCGCTCGTCGAGCGGGTACGGGCGGCGGCGGGACGGCGGGAGCCGGCCGACCTCTATCGGGTCAGCGCGCTCGCCGCCCTCTTCGGCGATGCGGTGGAGCGCATCGTCGGCCCCTGCGTCCTCGCCTACGCGGACCGCGCGCGCTTCCGGCCGGCCGCCGCCCGCGGCGCCCGCGCGCTTGCGCCGGCCGAGCTCGGGGCGCTGCGCGGCCTGGCCGCGGCGTGCGGAAGCGAGTGGGAGGACGGCGACATCGATCCCCTCCGCCTGCCGATCGCCGGCCGGTTTGAGGCCGGCACGCTGGTGGCGGCGGCGTCCTACACGGTGTGGGGCGGCCGGCTCGCCCACGTCGGGGTCGCCGTGGATCCGCGCTGTCGCGGCACCGGTCACGGCCGGGCGGTGGCCAGCGTGGCCGTCGCCGACGCGCTCGAGCGCGGCCTGCTGCCCCAGTGGCGGACGCTCGAGGCCAACGGGCCGTCGCGCGCCGTGGCGCGTGCGCTGGGGTTCGAGCCGCGGGCCTCGCACGTCGCCGTCCGCCTGAGTCATCTATAATCGCGCTGACCCGATCGCGCTCACTCCGCCGGGTGCGTCCGCTGTGAAAGGAGAGCTCACCGATGAGCGCTGATCGTCCTCTCGTCGTCCTCGCCGGTCCCATCCACGCCGACGGCCACGCCAACCTCGAGACCGGGGCGCGCGTCGTCGTGTGCGACGACGAGACCGAGGCCGGGCTCGTGAAGGTCGCCGCCCAGGCCCAGGGCATCCTGTTCCGGACCAAGCCGCGCTGCACCGAGAGCCTGATGGCCGCCTGCACGCAGCTCAAGGTGATCGGCCGCCACGGGGTCGGCCTCGACACCGTCGACATCCCCGCGGCGACGCGGCTGGGCGTGGCCGTCGTGCACGCGCCCGGTTCCAACTCGCAGGCGGTGGCCGAGCACGCGCTCATGCTGATGCTGGTGTGCGTGAAGAAGACGCTGTACCAGGACAAGCTGACGCGGGCCGGCGACTGGGGCGCCAAGCGCGGCTCGGCCACCGCCGGCCACACCGAACTTTCGGGCAAGACGCTCGGCATCGTCGGCATCGGCAACGTCGGCCGCCGGGTGGCCAAGTTCTGCGGCGCCCTCGGCATGACGGTGCTCGCCTACGACAAGTACGTCCCCGCCGACGAGATCCGCCGCCGTGGCGCCGAGCCGGTGGCGAGCCTGGAGGCGATGATGCCGCAGGTCGACTTTCTGACCTGCCACACCCCGCTGACGCCCGAGACGAAGCACATGATCAACGCCACGACGCTGGCGCTCATGAAGCGCGGCGCCGTCTACGTCAACACGTCGCGGGGCGGTGTGCAGGAGGAGCACGCACTCTTCGAGGCGCTCGCGCGGGGGCAGCTGGCCGCGGCCGGCATCGACGTGTTCGAGGAGGAGCCGTGCCCGGTCGACAATCCGCTGCTCAACCTCGACAACGTCGTGCTCTCGACCCACATGGCCGGCGTGACGCGGGAGGCGACGGCGAGGGCGTCGGTGCAGGTGACGAGTGAGATGCTGCGCGTGCTGCGGGGCGAGAAGCCCAACGTGCTCGTCAACCCCGAGGTAGGGCCGCGCCTGGGACTCAGGTAGAATCCCTGCATGGCCATCGACACCCGGCATCCGCGCGAGATCCGGGCCGACATCCGGAGCGGCAAGCTCAGCGGTGTCACCGCCGGCCTCGGCCAGGGCTACGTGCAGGCCAACCTGGCCGTGCTCCCGCGCGACGACGCCTACGACTTCCTGCTCTTCTGCCAGCGCAACCCGCGACCGTGCCCGCTGATCGAGGTGACCGACGTGGGCTCGCCCGAGCCGGTGGGCGTGGCGCCGGGCGCCGATCTGCGGACGGACATTCCGCGCTACCGCGTGTACAAGGACGGCGTGCTCGCCGACGAGATCACCGACGCAACGCCGTATTGGCGCGACGACCTGGTGGCCTTCCTGCTCGGGTGCTCGTTCACGTTCGAGTGGGCGCTGCTGGAGGCCGGCATTCCGCTCTGGCACATCCAGCAGGGCAAGAACGTCGCGATGTGGCGCACGTCCATCGAGTGCCGGCCGGCCGGCGCGTTCCACGGCCCCATGGTCGTCTCGATGCGACCGATCGCGTCGAGTCAGCTGTCCAAGGCGGTGACGTCGAGCGCGCGCTTCCCCAACGCCCACGGTGCGCCCATCCACATCGGCGATCCCGCCGCCATCGGCATCAAGGACATCGCCAAGCCCGACTGGGGCGACGCCCAGTCGTTCAAGCCGGGCGACGTGCCGGTGTTCTGGGCGTGTGGTGTGACGCCGCAGGCGGTCGCGCTGGCCAGCAAGCCGTCGTTCATGCTCACGCACAGCCCCGGCTCGATGTTCATCACCGACCTGCCGAACTCGTCGCTGGCGGCGTTCTGAGGGCTCGGTCTGCGATTTCTCCCTGCGGGTGACGTGGCGCTGTCGGTCGAGCTCGGCGACGAGATCAGCCAGGAGACCAACACCCGCGTGCGCGCCCTGGAGTACCTGATCCAGGCCAAGGGCGTCAGCGGCGTCGTCGAGATGGTCCCGAGCTTCCGCGCGCTGCTCGTCTACTACGATCCCGCCCAGACCGACTTCGACGCGCTCTGCGCGACGCTGACCTCGCTGGCCGAGCAGTCGAGCGACGCCGTCCTGCCGCCCGCCCGGCGGGTGGAGCTGCCGTGCTGCTACGACCCGGATCTCGGCCTCGACCTGGTGGCGGCGGCCGAGCGCCTGGGCCTGGCGACCGACGAGCTGGTGCGGCTGCACGCGGGCGCCGAGTATCTCGTCTACTTCGTCGGGTTCACGCCGGGGCTGCCGTACATGGCCGGCGTGCCGGAGCGCATCCGTCTGCCGCGCCTGGAGACGCCGCGCGTGAAGGTGCCGGCGGGCAGCGTGGGACTCGGCGGCGCCCAGTTCTGCATTTACTCGGTCGAGAGTCCGGGCGGCTACTGGCTGCTCGGCCGCACGCCCGTGCGTCTGTACGATCCCGAGGCGGCCGAGCCGACGCTGCTACGGCCCGGCGACCGCGTGCGCATGCGGCCCGTCGATCGCGCGGAGTACGACGCCATCGCCGCCCGGGTGGCGGCGCGCACCTGGCAACCGGTCATCGCATGATCCGCATCACCGATCCCGGCCCGC
Organism: Methylomirabilia bacterium; assembly: GCA_041499965.1. Classification (GTDB taxonomy): domain Bacteria; phylum Methylomirabilota; class Methylomirabilia; order Rokubacteriales; family CSP1-6; genus AR5. The sequence goes on along the minus strand of JBGQLG010000034.1, from coordinate 23,215 downwards.
AGACGACCGTCCAGGACCTGGGCCGGATCGGCCAGCTTCGCTACGGCATCCCGCCCTCCGGCCCGATCGACACCCGGGCGTTCGTGGCGGCCAACCGCCTCGTCGGCAACACCGACGGCGCCGCTGGCCTCGAGTGCACCCTGATGGGGCCGCGCTTCACCGTCGAGGCGGCGTGCGCGGTGGCGGTGACCGGGGCCGCGACGCCCGTCACGATCAACGGCGAGGAGGCGCCCCAGTGGACGACGCTGCCGCTGGCGCCGGGCGCCGCAGTCCGCGTCGGCGCCGCACGGGCGGGCGTGCGTGTCTACGTCGCGTTCTCGGGCGGGCTCGACGTGCCGGTGGTCCTCGGCTCGCGCGCCACCTACCTGCGCGGCCGGCTGGGCGGCGTCGCCGGGCGCGCGCTCAAGCGCGACGACGTCCTACGGCTGCAGCCGGCGCCGATGCCGCCGCGGCGCCGCCTGCCAGCGTCGGCGATCCCACCGATCGAGACCGAGCCGGAGATCCGCGTGGTGCTGGGGCCGCAGGCCGACCGCTTCACCGATGAGGGCATCGCCGCCTTCCTCGCCGGGCCCTACCAGATGCTGCCGCAGTCCGATCGCATGGGCGCGCGACTGTCGGGCCCGCGCATCGCCCACGCACGCGGCCACGACATCATCTCCGACGGCATCGCGCTCGGCTCCGTCCAGGTGCCGGGCGACGGCCAGCCGATCGTGCTGCTGGTCGACCGCCAGTCCACCGGGGGCTACACGAAGATCGCCACCGTCGGCTCGTTCGACATCGGCCGCATCGGCCAGGTCAAGCCCGGCCAGTACGTGCGCTTCCGCGCGGTCGACGTGGCCGAGGCGCACCGCCTGCGGGGGGCCTGGCAGTCGTCCGTCACCGCCATGAAGGGGGATCCTGCATGAGTTTGGACAAGGAAGTCAGCGAGTACGCGTCGAAGACCGCTCGTTCGCGTGCGCTCCACGAGGAAGCGGTGGCCGTCATGCCGGGCGGCAACAGCCGCACCACGACCTTCTTCGATCCGTACCCGTTCTATTTCCAGCGCGGCCAGGGCGCCCACATCTGGGACGTCGACGGCACCGAGCGCGTGGACTTCAACGGCAACTACACGAGCCTGGTGCTCGGCCACGCCACGCCCGACGTGGTGAAGGCCGTGCAGGCGGCGGCCGAGTCGGGGCTGTCGTTCCCCGGGCCGACCGAGCACGAGATCCGGCTGGCCGAGATGCTGGTGCGACGGGTGCCGTCGGTCGAGAGCCTGCGCTTCACGAACTCCGGCACCGAGGCGACGATGAACGCCGTGCGGCTGGCCCGGGCCTTCACCGACCGGCCCAAGCTCGCCAAGTTCGAGGGCGCCTTCCACGGCACCCACGACTGGGTGATGGTGAGCGTGAGCGGCGACACCAAGTCGTGGGGCAACCGCCGCCGGCCCAAGCCGATCGCGTGGTCGGCCGGGATCCCGCCCGCCGTGCTCAAGAACACCGTCGTGCTGCCGTGGAACGACCTCGAGGCGTGCGAGGAGATCCTGGCCAAGGAGGCCGCGTCGATCGCGGCGGTGATCGTCGACCCGTACATGTGCAACGCCGGGCTGCTGCCGCCGGTCGACGGCTTCCTGCCCGGCCTGCGCGCGCTCACCGAGCGCCACGGCATCGTGCTGATCTTCGACGAGGTCATCTCGTTCCGGACAGCCTGGGGCGGCGCCCAGGAGCGCCTGCGCATCCGGCCCGACCTCACGACCTTCGGCAAGATCATCGGCGGCGGCCTGCCCGTCGGCGCGTTCGGCGGCCGGCGCGACATCATGGCCTTCTACGATCCGCGCAAGGGCGGGGCCCGCATCAGCCAGGGCGGCACCTTCAACGCCAATCCGGTGACGATGGCGGCCGGCGTGGCCACGCTCAACGCGCTGACGCCGGAGGCCTACACGCGGCTGGACGCGCTGGGCGATCGGCTGCGCGGCGGCGCGGGCCGCCTGCTGACCAACATGCGCCGGCGGGGGCAGGTAAGCGGCGCCGGCTCGCTGTTCTGGCTGCACTGGACGACGGAGACCCTGACCGACTACCGCTCGGCCAAGGCCAAGGACCCCGAGATGGCCCAGCGGGTGTTCCTGGGCATGCTCAACGAGGGCATCCTGATGACCCAGCGCGGCCTCGGCGCCTGCTCGCTGGCCATGACCGACGAGGACGTCGACCGCTTCGTCAACGCGCTGGCCCGCGTCCTCTCCCGTAACGAGAAGTGACAACGGAGGAATGCACGTCATGGCTGCCAAGCACATCGATCTGAACTGCGACATGGGCGAGAGTTACGGCCGCTGGTCCCTCGGCGCTGACGAGGAGATCATGCCGTTCATCACCTCGGCGAACGTCGCCTGCGGCTTCCACGGCGGCGATCCTCACGTCATGCGCAAGACGGTGGCGCTGGCCCTCCGTCACAACGTGGCGATCGGCTCGCATCCCTCGCTGCCCGATCTCATGGGCTTCGGGCGCCGCGTGATGGACGTCTCCCCGGCCGAGCTGAAGGACTATCTCTGCTACCAGACCGGCGCGCTCCGCGAGTACTGTCGGGCCGCCGGCACGGAGCTGCAGCACATGAAGCCGCACGGCATCCTCTACACGATGATCGAGAAGCAGCAGGACCAGTCGTGGTCGACGGCCATCGGCGAGGCCTCGATGGAGTCGGGCAAGGAGCTGATCCTGATGGCGCTGGCCTCCGGCCACTACGATCGGACGGTGCGCAAGCTGGGCGTGCGCACCGCCTCCGAGGGCTTCGCCGACCGCGCCTACAACGTCGACCTGAGCCTGGTCTCCCGCAAGCTCCCCGGCTCGCTCATCACCGATCCCAAGCGGGCGGCCGAGCAGGCGGTGCGGATGGCGCTGGAGGGCAAGGTCAAGACGCTCGACGGCGTCGACGTCGACATCTCCGTGCAGACGATCTGCTGCCACGGCGACACCCCGGGCGCCCAGCACATCGTGCGCGCCGTCCGCGAGGCGCTCGACCGGGCCGGCTGCCAGGTCAAGCCACTGCGCGATTTTCTGCCGAAGGCCTGACGCCGACGATCCACAACTTCGAGATCGAGCTGTCCGACGTCGATCGCGGGGTCTATGAAACGCTCGTGCTCCGTCTCGCGCGGCATCCATCGGAGACGGAGGACTATCTCGTCACCCGCGTGCTCGCCTACTGTCTCGAATACGCCGCCGGCATCGCGTTCTCGAACGGCCTCGCCGAGCCGGACGAGCCACCGCTCGCGGTGCGTGACCTCACGGGGGTCATGCGCGTCTGGATCGACATCGGTGCGCCCGACGCCGCCCGCATGCACAAGGCCAGCAAGGCGGCCGCGCGCGTCGTCGTCTACACGCACAAGGACCCGGAGAAGGTCATGCGCCAGTGGTCCGGCGAGCGTATCTATCGCGCCGCTGCGCTCGAGCTCTACAGCGTGTCGCGGCCGTTCCTCGCCGAGCTGGTGGCGCGGCTGAGGCGCCGCATGGTCTTCGCGCTCTCGGTGACGAGCGGACATCTCTACGCCACGATCGACGGCGACGTGATCGAGGGCGTGGTCGAACGATACGCGCTGTCAGCAGGCTAGGCGACGTGTCCAAAGCCTTCACGAACGAAGACACGCCGACGCCCGACGACGCCGAGGGGCTTCCGCCGCGCATCGGCACGTTTCCGATCACACCGCTCGGCCTTGCGCGCCTTCAGAAAGAGCTGGCGGAGATCGGCGCGTCCGAGGTCGGCGCGCGACGGGCGCGCGTGATCGCGCAGGTGCTCGAGTCGGTCTACGTGGTCGAGCCGTCGGTCGTCGACGGACAGGCGCGGTTCGGTGCGCGCGTGACGGTCGAGGACGAGAACGGCCACCGCACGTCGTACGAGATCGTCGGCCCCGATGAAGTCGATCCTGTTGCAGGCCAGATCAGCGTGGCGTCGCCGGTCGGTCGGGCGTTACTTGGCAAACGGGCCGGCGACCGCGTCGTTCTCCGCCGCCCGAAGGGCGACGTCATGGTCATCGTGGTGTCAGTGGTCTAGGCGGCGCAGGAACACCTCCATCTCCTTGACCGTCTGCAGATCGCCGTTCTTCGTCGCGACCTCGATCCCGTGCCGGTACGCGGCGATCGCCTCCGCGCTTCGGCCCGCTCGCTCGAGCGCGCGGCCGAGGCCGCGATGCGCCGCCGAATAGTCCGGTTTCAGCCGGATCGTCTCGCGGTACTCGGTGATCGCGTTCTCGGCTTGCCCCGCGGCGAGGTAGGCGCCCGCCAGGCCGAACCTCACCTCGGGGTCGTCCGGCATCTCGTCAGCAACTTCCTTGAACGCGGCGATCCGGTCGTCGTCGGGCATGGCGCTCAGGAGTGACCCTCGACCCCGGTCGTCACGCGATCCACACCGAGGCCATCACTCCTCCGTATCTACTGCGGGCTTGGGCAGCGCCAAAGCTTATCAGCTATTGAAGGCCCCTCTAACTCGATCTCTGGCGGCTCCCCGTGGCGACTCGAAAGGGATCGGGGCTCGACGTCTCCCCGCCCAGTGCTCGGCGCCCGACTTGCCGTCCTCACGACCGGCCGGGACACGAGCCGCGTCGCGCTCCACGAGCTCGCCGATCCGACGCCGTCGACGCCGTCCACCACGAGTCACCTCCGGCCGTAGGCGGCGGCCGTCGTCCTGGCTATTTCACCGGGGAATACGTGGTCAGCTTCATGAAGGTCCGCTCCGGGGGCTTGGCGAGAATCTTCCCATCGGCCTCGCTGGCCTCGCGGGCCTTGATCCATTCGGGGTCCGCCTGGAAGGCCTTCCAGCTCCGGTCGGCCGCTTCCTGGCTCTCGTGCCGGAGGACGTAGATCAGTGTGTTGTCCCGCCGGGCCTCTTCGAGAGGCACCCAGTACATCTCGTTCTTCATCCCGTGCTTCTCGAACAGCTTCAGCGTGTGCTCGGCGAAGCGCGTGTGCAGAGCGGGCAGCCGACCGGGCAGGGTCGTGTACGTCCGGAGCTCGTAGATCCCGGAGCTCGACTTCTTGTCTTGCCCCATCGAGAAGCCCGCCGAGAACGCAACAACGCTCACCGCGATCGCCACTATCACGCCCAGCACTGTGCGCTTCGCCTTCATGGCCGGTCCCCCTATCTCTGTGATCAGCATCGCGCCGCGGTCGGTCCCGGGGCGGCGACATTATGGCTTCGAAGTACATCGATCTCAACTGCGACATGGGCGAGAGTTACGGCGGTTGGTCTCTGGGCGCCGACGAGGAGATCATGCCGTTCATCACCTCGGCGAACGTCGCCTGCGGCTTTCACGGCGGCGATCCCCACGTCATGCGCAAGACGGTGGCGCTGGTGCTGGGCCACAACGTGGCGATCGGCTCCCATCCCTCGCTCATCGGCTTCGGGCGCCGCGTGATGGACCTCTCGCCGGCCGAGCTGAAGGACTACCTCTGCTACTAGACCGGCGCGCTCCGCGAGTACTGTCGGGCCGCGGGCACCGAGCTGCAGCACATGAAGCCGCACGGCATCCTCTGCACGATGATCGAGAAGCAGCGGGACCAGTCGTGGTCGACAGCCATCGGCGAGGCCTCGATGGAGTCAGGCAAGGAGCTGATCCTGATGGCGCTGGCCTCCGGCCACTACGATCGGACCGTGCGCAAGATGGGCGTGCGCACCGCCTCCAAGGGCTTCGCCGACCGCGCCTACAACGTCGACCTGAGCCTGGTCTCCCGCAAGCTCCCCGGCTCGCTCATCACCGATCCCAAGCGCGCGGCCGAGCAGGCGGTGCGGATGGCGCTGGAGGGCAAGGTCAAGACGATGGCCGGCGTGGACGTCGACATCTCGGTGCAGACGATCTGCTGCCACGGCGACACCCCGGGCGCCCAGCACATCGTGCGCACGGTCCGCGAGGCGCCCGACCGGGCCGGGTATCAGGTGAAGCCGCTCCGCGACTTCCTGCCGAAGGCCTGAGGACCACGACAACAGGGCGGGGGTGGCGACCGATCGGGCGCCACCCCGCTCCATGCCTGATCACCTCGACCTCCGGACCCCCCGGCTGACCCGGGCGAGAGCACGTCCGGTACCCGCCGACTTTGGCGACCCTGACTGTCGACAGAAAGGGACGCGCGGAATGACGGCGGGTTGGTTACGCTAGCGCACGGATGGACGCTTCTGCGGCGAGTAACGTGGGGTCATTGACCTGGACCGAGGATAGCAGCCATGGCGGCTAGCGCAATCGAGTGGACCGACGTCACCTGGAATCCGACGACAGGATGCGATCGCACATCACCAGGCTGCGACAACTGCTACGCACTCACCCTGGCCAAGCGTCTCAAAGCCATGGGGCAGCCGAAGTATCAGAAGGACGGAGCCCCCCCCAGATCGGGGCCAGGCTTCGGCGTGACTATGCACGACGATGTCGTGGACGCTCCTCGCCGGTGGACAGGGCGACGCACGGTCTTCGTCAACTCCATGAGCGATCTCTTTCATGACGAAGTGTCCGAGGGCTTCATCCGCCGCGTCTTCGATGTGATGGCCGACACACCGTGGCACACGTACCAGGTTCTCACCAAACGGTCGAAACGCCTCGCGCAGCTTGCTTCTCGCCTCCCGTGGCCCCCCAACGTATGGATGGGCGTGTCGGTCGAGAACCAGACGTATGCATTCCGTGCCGACCACCTCCGGGAAGTACCGGCGGCGATCCGGTTCTTGTCAGTCGAGCCGTTGCTCGGACCCGTGACTTTGGCGCTGGATGGGCTCCACTGGGTGATCGTCGGAGGCGAGTCGGGTCATCATGCGCGCCCGATTGATCGTGGATGGGTCGAGGCGATCCGAGATCAGTGCACAAGGACCGGAGTCGCATTTTTCTTCAAGCAATGGGGCGGACGCACCCCCAAAGCCAACGGCCGCTCTCTCGACGGTCGTACGTGGGACGAGATGCCCAGGCCGCCGGGACTCGTGATCGCCGAACGGTAACGTGGTGCCGCGGACGTGGGGGTTCTGGACCCGCAACAAACTCGACATTCTCAGTGCCTACCTCCCGGCTTTCACTACGGCCTCGAGCAGGAAAGCTCGGGGCACCACCGTGTACCTCGATCTCTTTGCCGGCACGGCCGAAGGCGTAGAGAGAGACACCGGTCAACCTATCTCGAATTCGGTGCAGCGCGCGCTGAACACCACGCCGGCCTTCACACAGCACTATTTCTTCGAACTCCCTCCGGTCGCCAGCGCGCTGCAGGAGGGCCTGGCCCGTCAGTATCCCACCCGCGATGACTACCGTGTTGTGCCCGGTGACAGCAACGACACGATCAACGGGGTGCTGTCGGAACTCCGAGAGCGCAAACTCGACTGGGCCCCCACGTTCGCGTTCTTGGATCCAAGAAATCTCGGCGCGAAGTGGGCCACGATCGAGAAGCTGGCGACCTTCAAGCGCCGCCGTCGAAACAAGGTCGAGCTGTGGGTCCTCTGCTTCAGCTCGGCGATCCCACGTGTCCTTGGAGGCGAAGGCGACACCAGCGTCGGCGCGGAACAGGTAACCGCCTTCTATGGCACTGACGAATGGCTGGCCATCAAGGAGGGGCGTGACCAGGGGGCGTTGGATGCGACCCAGGCCCGTGAGGAGTACGTCAATCTTTACCGCTGGCGGCTCGAGAAAGTGCTCGGCTACCGCATCACCCATTCGTTCGCGGTGAGGAATACGGGCGGATCACCGCTGTATCACCTGATCCTGGCCACCGACAATGAAACTGGATCCAGGATCATGCGTGACATCTACCGCAAGGCGTCCTTGGAGCACGAAGCCATGCGACGCGAGGCAGCCGAGCGCCGGAGAATCCGCCGTGAGGAGGAGCACGGCCGCCTCTCGTTGTTTCCGGCCGGGGAGATCGCCGCCGGCTCCCCCAGGGGAGTGGCGCCGTACGTCCACGAGGCGCCCTGGGTACCGTATACGGGGTGAGGCCGTGGACGCAGAATCTATAGAGCTATACGGGCATAGGTACACTGGTCACGTGTCCAAGGCATTCACGAACGAAGACACGCCGGCGCCCGACGACGCCGAGGCGCTTCCGCCGCGCGAGGCAGGTTCCCGATTACACCGGCGGGTCTTGCCCGTCTTCAGCGAGAGCTCGTGCAGATCAGCTCGTCCGAAGTGGGGGCGCGACGGGCGCGGGTGATCGCGCAGGTGCTCGAGTCGGTCGACGTGGTCGAGCCGTCGGTCGTCGATGGACAGGCGAGATTCGGAGCGTACGTGAGTCGAGGACGAGAACGGCCAACGCATGTCGTACCAGATCGTCGGGCCCGATGAGGTCGATCTCGCCGCAACAGATCAGCAGCGCGTCACCGGTCGCCCGGGCGCTTCTCGGCAAGCGCGCCGGAGACCGCGTCGTCCTGCGTCGCCCGAAGGGTGGGCTGTGAAATCGACGCAGAATCTACAAAGCTATGCGGCCAGCGGTGCGGCCGGGACGAGCCGCTCGAGCAGCTCCGGCCAGGTGACCGGCTTGTGCAGGACGACGTCCGCCCCGGCCTCGCGGGCTCGGGCGGCGACCGGCCCCTCGTAGGCGGTCACCACGACGACCCGCGGCGGGCGGCGCGCCGTCGCAAGGACGTGGCGGATCACCATGTCTCCGGGCACATCGGGAAGCCCGAGATCGGTCAGCAGCACGTCGAAGTCGCCCTCGGCGCCCAGCCTCGCCGCCTCGTGCCCGCTGGCGGTCACCGTCACCTCGACGCCCTCCGCCTCGAGGAGCAGCGCGAAGACCTCCCGCGTGTCCCGGTCGTCCTCGACCAGCAGGATCTTCACGCCCCGGAGTGAGCCTCCTTGCGGCATTGCCGCTCAAGAAAGCAAGAGCGGTGCCCAGCACACCCAGGCGTCGAGCCCTTGACCGCCTCCGGGGGGTGGTGCTCTACTGAGTGGCCCGTGGACACCTCGCTGAAGCGCACGCCGCTCTTCTCCGCGCACGTCAAGGCCGGCGCCCGGATGGTCCCGTTCGGCGGCTGGGAGATGCCCGTGCAGTACAGCGGCATCGTCGAGGAGCACCGCACGGTGCGGACCGCCGTCGGCTGCTTCGACGTCAGCCACATGGGCGAGTTCGAGGTCGAGGGCCCGGGAGCGTTGCCGGCCCTGCAGCGACTGACCACCAACGACGTGGCCGCGCTCGAGATCGGGCAGATCCAGTACTCGGTCCTCTGCCACGAGCACGGCGGCATCGTCGACGACCTCACCGTGTATCGCCTCGACGCTGACCGCTACATGATCACGGTCAACGCAAGCAACATCGACAAGGACTGGGCCCACGTCACCAGCCAGGGCGGCGGCGCGCGCTGGCGCAACGTCTCCGAGACCACCGGGCTCATCGCCGTGCAGGGACCGAAGGCCGAGGCGCTCGTCGGCCGGCTGGCCGACCTCGACGTCACGCGGATCGGCTATTACCGGTTCGCGCAGGGCCAGGTCGCCGGCGTGACGACGCTCGTCTCCCGCACCGGCTACACCGGCGAGGACGGCTTCGAGCTGTACGCCCCCGCCGCCGAGACCGAGCGGCTGTGGAACGCGCTGATCGAGGCCGGCCGCGCCGAGGGCGTGGCGCCCATCGGGCTGGGCGCCCGCGACACGCTGCGGCTGGAGATGCGCTACGCGCTCTACGGCAACGACATCGACGACACGACCAATCCGCTCGAGGCGGGGCTTGGCTGGGTCGTGAAGCCGGCCAAGGGCGAGTTCCTCGGCCGCGCGGCGATCGAGCGGGTGCGCGCGGCCGGCCCGGCCCGCAAGCTGGTCGGGATCGAGATGACCGAGCGCGCGGTGGCCCGGCACGGCTACCCGGTCGTGAAGGACGGCGCGCCGACCGGCGTGGTCACCTCCGGCTCCTACGGGCCGTCGGTCGACCGCTACATCGCGATGGCCTACGTGGGCAGCGCCCACGCCGCCGTCGGCGCCGAGCTCGGGGTGGAGATCCGCGGCCAGGTCAAGAGCGCCCGCGTCGTGAAGACCCCCTTCCATCCGCCGCACGTCAAGAAAGGCTGAGCGATGGCGAACGTCCCCGCAGACCTCCGGTACACGCGCGAGCACGAGTGGGCCAAGCAGGAGGGCCATCGCGTGCGCGTCGGGATCACCGCCTTCGCCCAGGAGCAGCTCGGGGACGTCGTCTTCGTCGAGCTGCCCAAGGTGGGGGCGCGGGTGCGCGCGCATCAGACCTTCGGCGTGGTCGAGTCGGTGAAGGCCGTGTCCGACCTCTTCGCCCCGGTCTCGGGCGAGGTCGTCGAGGCCAATGCCGAGCTGGCCCAGAAGCCGGAGATCGTCAACCAGGAGCCCTACGGCCGCGGCTGGATGCTCGTGGTGACGGCGGCCGACGCCAAGGAGTGGGAGCAGCTCCTCACCGCCGCCCAGTACGAGCAGTTCATCGCCGAGGGCGGCCACTGATGCGCTACCTGCCCAACACGGCGCAGAACCAGCGCGCCATGCTGGAGACGATCGGCGTGGGTGGGATCGAGGACCTGCTCGTCAAGATCCCCGCCAAGGCGCGGCTGGCGCGGGCGCTGGCGCTGCCGCCGGCGCTGGCCGAGTCCGACCTCGTGCGCCACATGCGCGGCCTGGCCGCGAAGAACGCCGACGCCGACGGCTTCGCGTGCTTCCTGGGCGCCGGTGCCTACGATCACTACGTGCCGAGTCCGATCAATCACCTGGTCCTGCGCGGCGAGTTCCTGACGGCGTACACGCCCTACCAGCCCGAGGCCAGCCAGGGCACGCTGCGCACGATCTACGAGTACCAGACGATGATCGCCGAGCTGACCGGCATGGACGTGGCCAACGCCTCGATCTACGACGGCGGCTCCTCGCTGGCCGAGGCCGCGCTGATGGCGCACGCGATCAACGGCCGGGCGGAGATCGCGTTGGCCGGCGGGCTCAATCCGCTCTACCGCCGCGTGGTCGAGACGTACGTGGACGGCCCCGGGCTCAAGCTGCGCGAGGTGCCCTCGCCCGAGGGTGTGCTGGACCTCGACGCCGCCCGCCGCGTGGTCGGCGCCAAGACCGCCGCGCTGGTCGTGCAGTCGCCGAACTTCTACGGCTGCCTGGAGGACGTGGCGGCCGCGGCCGAGCTGGCCCACGCGGCCGGCGCGCTGCTGGTCGTGGTCAGCGACCCGGTGAACCTGGGCGTGCTGGAGGCCCCGGGGCGCCAGGGCGCCGACATCGTCGTGGGCGAGGGGCAGGGGCTCGGCGTGCCGCTCGGCTTCGGCGGGCCCTACCTCGGCGTGTTCGCGGCCAAGAACGAGTTCGTCCGCCGCATGCCCGGGCGCCTCGTCGGCGCCACCGTCGACCTCGACGCCGCCCGCGGCTTCGCGCTCACGCTGCAGACGCGCGAGCAGCACATCCGTCGCGCCAAGGCGACGTCGAACATCTGCACCAACGTCGCGCTGTGCGCGCTCATGGCCACGATCTACCTGGCCACGCTCGGCAAGCAGGGGCTGGTGCGGGTGGGCGAGCTGTCGACGGCCAAGGCCCACTATGCGGCCGAGCGCCTGGCCGCCGTGCCCGGCGTGTCGCTGCGCTTCGCCCAGCCGTTCTTCAAGGAGTTCACGCTCAAGCTCCCGAAATCGCCCGAGCGCGTGGCGGCGAAGCTCGCGAAGCAGAGCATCCTGGCCGGGTTGCCGCTCAAGACGCTCGACCGCAAGCTCTCCGACTGCCTGCTGGTCGCGGTCACCGAGCGCCGCACCAAGGACGAGATCGATGCGTTCGCCGACGCGCTGGCCAAGGCGGTGGCGTGATGCCCTACGACAACCAGCCCGCCTACGACCGGCTGATCTTCGAGCTGTCCTCGCCCGGCCGCCTGGCGTTCTCGCTGCCGGAGTCGGACGTGCCGGTGGCGCCCGCGCTGGCCGCGGTGCCCGAGAAGTACCGTCGCCGGGAGCCCGCCGCGCTGCCGGAAGTCTCCGAGCTGGACGTCGTGCGCCACTACTCACGCCTGTCGCAGATGAACTACGGCGTCGACACGCACTTCTACCCGCTCGGCTCCTGCACGATGAAGTACAACCCGAGGATCAACGAGGACATGGCGCGGCTGGGCGGCTTCGCGCGCCTGCACCCGCTGGCGCCGGAGGCGCTGTCCCAGGGCGCGCTGCAGCTCATGCACGACCTGGGGCTCATGCTGGCCGAGATCGCCGGCATGGACGCCGTCTCGCTGCAGCCGGCGGCCGGCGCCCAGGGGGAGCTGGCCGGCGTGCTGATGATCCGCGCCTACCACGAGGCGCGCGGCGAGAAGCGTACGAAAGTCCTGATCCCCGACTCCGCCCACGGGACGAACCCGGCGTCGACCGCGCTGGCCGGGTATGAAGTCATCGAGGTCAAGTCGGACGCCGAGGGGCGAGTCGAGCTCGGCGACCTCGAACGTCACCTGGGGCCGGACGTGGCGGCGTTCATGATCACGGTGCCCAACACGCTCGGCAACTTCGAGCCGCGCGTGATGGAGATCGGCGAGCTCTGTCACGCGGCGGGCGCCCAGGTCTACATGGACGGCGCCAACCTCAACGCGATCCTCGGCCTCACCCGGCCCGGCGACCTCGGCTTCGACGTCTGCCACTTCAACCTGCACAAGACCTTCACCACGCCGCACGGCGGCGGCGGCCCCGGGGCCGGCCCGGTCGGCGTGAAGGCGCACCTGGAGCCGTTCCTGCCGGTGCCGGTCGTCACCAAGCGCGACGAGAGCTACACGCTCGACTGGAAGCGGCCGCAGTCGATCGGCAAGTTGCAAGCGTTCTGGGGCAACTTCGGCATGCACGTGCGCGCCTACGCCTACATCCGCACCATGGGCGCCGCTGGCCTGCGCGCGGTGAGCGAGCACGCCGTCCTCAACGCCAACTACGTCATGAAGCGGCTGGAGGCCCACTACGATGTCGCCGCCCCCGGGCCGTGCATGCACGAGTGCGTCGTCTCCGCTCGCCGGCAAAAGAAGCTCGGCGTCTCGGCGATGGATGTCGCCAAGCGGCTGCTCGACCTCGGCTTCTACGCGCCCTCGACCTACTTCCCGATGATCGTCGAGGAAGCGCTGATGATCGAGCCGACCGAGACGGAGTCGAAGGAGACGCTTGACGCCTTCTGCGAGGCGATGATCCGCATCGCCAAGGAAGCGGAGACCGACCCGCACGCCATCCACCAGGCGCCCGTGACGACGCCGGTGCGCCGCCTCGACCAGACCAAGGCCGCGCGCGAGCCCAATCTTCGATGGAGACCGAAGGCCTGACGTCCCCCCACTGGCGGCTGCTCGTCACCGAGCCGACCGACGGCGCGACCAACATGGCCATCGACGAGGCGCTCTGGCGTGGCCGCCAGGCCGGTGCCTCGCCCCCGACGCTGCGGTTCTTCGCGTGGGCCCCGCCCACCGTCTCGCTCGGCTACGGCCAACCGCTCGACCGTCACGTCGACCTCGAAGCCTGCCGCGCGCTCGGCGTGGGGCTGGTGCGGCGGCCCACCGGCGGCAGCGCGATCTATCACGACGGCCCCGAGCGCGAGTTGACCTACAGCGTGGTGGCGACGGCCGGCGACCTCGGCATCGGCCCCGACCTGCTGGAGACGTACCGGTGGATCGGCGCCGCGCTGCTCCGCGGCCTGCAGGCGCTCGGCGCCCCGGCCGAGCTGGTGCCGGAACGACCGCCCGACGGGCCGGTGCCCGCGTTCTGCTTCGCCCGCACCGGCGTCTACGAGATCGAGGTCGGCGGCCGCAAGCTGGTCGGCAGCGCCCAGCGCCGGCAGGGCGACTCGTTCCTGCAGCACGGCGCCGTCCTCCTCGACGTGGACGAGCCGCGCCTGCGCGCGCTGTTCCCGACGACCCGCGAGCCGCTGGCCACGCTGACGACGCTGCGGGTGGCGCTGGGCCGGCGTCCTGCCTTCGACGAGGTCGCCGGCGCGCTGTCCGCCGCCTTCGAGGCGGAGCACGGCCTCGACCTGCGGCCGGGCGGCCTGTCGCCCGAGGAGACCGCGCGGATGGACACCCTCGTGAGCGAGCGTTACGCGAGTCCGGCGTGGCTCGCGGCCTCGGCGTGAGCGACGGCCGCGAGTACCCGAGCGTCCCCCGCGTCGGCGTGGGGGCAGTGGTGCTCGACGAGAGCCGCGTGCTGCTGGTCCGGCGCGGCAAGCCCCCGCTGATGGGCAAGTGGAGCCTGCCGGGCGGGATGGTCGAGCTGGGCGAGACGACGCGCGAGGCGGTGGCCCGCGAGATCGCCGAGGAGTGCGGGCTCACGATCCGGGTGGGCGAGGTGGCCGGCATCCTCGACCGCGTGGTACGCGATACCGAGGGGCGCATTCGTTATCATTGGGTCCTGGTCGACTACGTGGCGTTCGTCGAGTCGGGGACGCTGGGCGCCGCCAGCGACGCCGACGAGGCGCAATGGGTGGAGGTGGACGCGGTGGAGCGACTCGACACGACCGACGGGCTGATGGACATGATCCGGCGCGCGTTCGCGGTCGCCGGGCGGAGCCGGCCATGAACGTCACGGTGAGCGCCCAGGCGCTGGCGGCGATCGCCGCCGACGCGGTCGTCGTCGGGGTCTACGCCGACGACAAGAAGCTGCGCGACCCCGCCGCGAAGGTCAACGCGGCCGCCGGCGGCGCCCTCGCCGACGTCCTGGCCGCCGAGAAGTTCCAGGGCAAGGCCGGGCAGGTGACGCACGTGCACACCAACGGCCGCCTGCCGGCCCGCCGGGTCGTCGTGGTCGGGCTCGGCAAGCGCGCCGACACCACGGCCGAGTCCCTGCGGCGCGCGGCGGCGGCGGGGCTGCGCCGCGCCCGCGACCTCGGCGCCCGCACCGTGGCCATCGAGGTGCTGGGCGACCGGCTGCCGGCCCGCCAGCGGGCCCAGGCGCTGGTCGAGGGCGCCATCCTCGGCACCTACACCTTCGACCGCTACAAGCGCGAGAAGAGCGACAAGCAGGTCGAGTCGCTGCAGCTCTGCGAGCCGGACGGCCGCCAGCGCCGCGAGGCCACCGAGGGCGCCCGGCGCGGCGAGGTCTTCGCGCGCTCCACCTGGCTGGCGCGCGACCTCATCAACTCGCCGGCCAATGACGTGCACCCCACCCATCTGGCCAAGGTCGCCGGCGAGATCGCCAAGGAAGCCGGGCTCGGGCTGCAGGTCTTCGAGCGGGCCGACTGCCGCAAGATGGGCATGGGCGCGTTTCTTGGCGTGGCGGCCGGCAGCGAGCAGCCGCCCAAGTTCATCCACCTCACGTACACGCCCACGGGGCGCAGCCGCAAGCGCGTGGCGATCATCGGCAAGGGGATCACGTTCGACTCGGGCGGCCTCGACCTGAAATCCGCCGAGGGCATGCTGCGCATGAAGGACGACATGTCGGGGGCGGCGGCCGTGCTCGGCATCATGCAGGCGCTGCCCGCGCTCAAGCCGGCGGTCGAGGTGCACGGCCTGATCGCGGCCACCGAGAACATGCCCTCGGGCGGGGCCGTGCGTCCCGGCGACGTCCTCAAGGCGATGAACGGCACGACGATCGAGATCGGCAACACCGACGCCGAGGGGCGACTGACGCTGGCCGACGCCATCTGCTACGCGGCCCAGAAGGTCGGCGCCGACGAGATCGTCGACCTGGCCACGCTCACCGGCGCCTGCGTGGTGGCGCTGGGCCCGCTGTGCTCGGGCCTGTTCGCCAACGACCAGGCCCTGGCCAACCGGCTGCTGGCCGCCGCCGAGACCGCCGGCGAGCGGGTGTGGCAGCTGCCGCTGATCGACGAGTACCGCGAGAATCTCAAGAGCGACGTCGCCGACCTGAACAACGTCGGCCCACGCGGCGGCGGCGCCATCACCGCCGGCCTCTTCCTGAAGGAGTTCGCCGGCGACAAGTCCTGGGCCCACCTGGACATCGCCGGCCCCGCCTTCAGCGAGAAGGACACACCCCTCGCCCCCAAGGGCGGCACCGGCTACGCCGTCCGCACCATCCTCACGTACCTGACCGGGTAAGAGATTTGTCTGGCGGCGTCGACCTGCACTCGCACACGACGGCGTCGGACGGCGCGCTGACGCCGCGCGAGCTGGTGCGCCTGGCCGCGCGGCACGGCGTGCGCGTGCTGGCCCTCACCGACCACGACTCGACCGAAGGCCTGGCCGAGGCCATGGACGAGGCGACGCACCACGAGCTCGAGATCGTGCCGGGGCTGGAGATCAACTGCGACGTGCCGGGCTCGGAGATCCACGTGCTGGGCTATTGTGTCGACTGGCGCGCCGAGTGGTTCCAGACCTTCCTCTCCGAGCAACGGGCCGAGCGCGCGGCCCGCGTGCACCGCATCGTCGAGCGGTTGACCGAGCTCGGCCTGCCGCTCACGGCGGCGGAGGTCTTCGCCATCTGCAAGGAAGGCTCGCCCGGTCGCCCGCACGTCGCCCAGGCCATGATCAAGCGCGGCTACGTGAAGTCCGTCCGCGAGGCCTTCGATCGCTGGCTGCACGCCGGCGGCCCCGCCAACGTTCCCCGGCGTCGGCTCGCGCCGGCCGAGGCCGTCTCCGTGATCCGCCGCGCCGGCGGCGTGCCGGTCTTCGCCCACCCGGGACTGGCCGGGCGCGACGCGATGATCCCCGAGCTGATCGAGGCGGGGCTGGCCGGCATCGAGACGTACTATCCCGAGCACTCGGTGGCCCAGATCGAGGCGTACCGCGAGACGTGCCGCCGCCACGGCCTCGTGGCCACTGGCGGCTCCGATTACCACGGGCCCCACACCGGCCGGGCCACGACCGTGGGCAGTCCGCACGTACCGCTGGCGGTCTGGGACGCGCTCCGGGCCAAGGCGCGCGAGCTGGGCGCGGCCTCATGACGGTGCAGGTCTTCGGCTTCCGCGACTGTCAGGACACGCGCAAGGTGCAGCGGTTCTTCACCGAGCGCCGGATCGCCATCCACTTCGTCGATCTCGACGAGCGGCCGGCCAGCAAGGGCGAGCTGCGCCGCTTCGCCGAGCGCCTTGGCCCCGCCGCGCTCGTCGACCGCGAGGGTGCGCGCTTCAAGGCGCTGGGATTGCGCGTGGCCGGCGACTCGCCGCAGCGGCTGCTCGACCGCGCGCTCACCGAGCCGCGCCTGCTGCGCACGCCGCTGGTTCGCAACGGCGGCAAGGTCACGGTCGGCCACGCGCCCACGGATTGGCAGGCGTGGCTGGACGCGGAGAAGTCGGCGTGACGCCGCAGCCCTTCACGCTGCGCGTGCCCGACGAGACGCTGGCCGATCTGCGCGAGCGGCTCGCGCGCGTGCGCTGGCCCGACGAGGCGCCCGGCGCCGGCTGGACCCACGGCAGCAGCCTGGCGTACATGCAGGAGCTGGTCGCCTACTGGCGGGAGCGCTACGACTGGCGCGTGCACGAGGCTCGGCTCAACCGCTGGCGACAGTTCACGGTGCCCCTCGGAGGCATCGACCTGCACTTCATCCACGAGCCGGGCGTGGGCCCGGCGCCGCTGCCGCTGCTGCTCTCGCACGGCTGGCCTGGCTCGGTCGCGGAGTTCGAGCGCATCGTGCCGATGCTGACCGATCCCGCCCGGTTCGGGGGCAACCCGGCCGACGCCTTCACCGTCGTGGCGCCCTCGTTGCCCGGCTACACGCTGTCCTTCCGTCCCGGGCAGCCGCGCCTCGGCGTGATCGAGATCGCGGACCTGTTCGCGACGTTGATGACCGACGTGCTCGGCTATCGTCGCTTCGCCGCGCAGGGTGGCGACTGGGGGGCGTTCATCACCTCCTACCTGGGCGCGGCCTACCCCGGCCGCCTTGCCGGCATTCATCTGAACCTGCTCGCGGTGCGCCGGGACCAGGGAGCGCCGGCCGAGCCGACGACGGAGGAGAGCGTGTACCTGGAGGAGCTCGCGCACTGGATGCGCGAGGAGACCGGCTACATGCAGATCCAGGGCACGAAGCCCCAGACGCTCGCCTACGGGCTCTCCGATTCGCCGGTGGGACTGGCCGCGTGGATTGTCGAGAAGTTCCGCACGTGGAGCGATTGCGGCGGCGACGTCGAGCGGCGCTTCTCCAAGGACGTGCTGCTCACCAACGTGATGCTCTACTGGGTCACCGGCGCCATCGGCTCGTCGTTCTGGCCGTACTACGCGCGCGCCCACAGCGCGTGGCCGATCTCCGAGAAGCGGCCCGTGCGGGTGCCGACGGCCTACGCCGCGTTCCCGCGCGAGATCCTCCACCCGCCGCGGGCCTGGGCCGAGCGCGTCTACGACATCCGCCGCTGGACCGCGATGGCCGCCGGCGGCCACTTCGCCGCCCTCGAAGAGCCCGAAGCCCTCGCCGCCGACATCCGCGCCTTCTTCCACGACCTCCGCTGAACGCAGGCTGCGGGAAAAGGCCCATCTGCTTCGTTGGCGCCCTCGGCCGCACGCTCGACGTACAGGGAGTACGCCTCGCGTGCGGCCGTCGGGCGCCGCCTCGCATCTGGACCTTTTTGCGCAGCCTGCGGGCTAGGAGAAAGCCTTCCGCCGAGGGCGGCTGGAAGCGCGACCTCGCGAGTTGCTCTCGATGCTCTGAAGGCCTGGCGGAAAGGGCGAGGTGTCGGGGAGGGGCGAGGGGTCCGCCGACCCATTTCACTGCGACAAAGACAGGCGCAAGGCTGTGTATGGAGGCCGCAAACGGTCTGCGCCGGCGACCTTGTGGTCGCCGGACCCCTCGCCCCTCCCCGACGCCTCGCCCGTTGGCGTCGAGAGATTCAGAGGGTGGGGGAGAAGCTAGTTGTTAGGCGTCTTCCAGGCGAGAAATCCGTCGCGGTCGGTGATGGTGAGCGCCGGCGCCCCGTCGCGCGTGAGGGCCAGCTCCGCGCGATTCTTCCCGTTGGTGTCGTAGAGGGTGAGTGCCGGTGAGCCTTGCGGCAACGTCACCAGCCCGGCCCGCACCTTGCCCCCCTGCTCGTTGAGGACGAGGACGGAGGCGCCGTTCTCGGTGCCGATGGACAGCCGCGGCAAGTTGTCGGCGTCCCGGAAACGCAGCGCCACCGATTGCTCGGTATCGACGCCCAGCTCGGCCCGGATGCGCCCGGCGGCGTCGCGGAGGATGAACCGTTCGGCCTCGACGACGCGCGGGGCGGGCTTCTGGCCCATCACGGCGACCGCGACCAGCCCGAGCACCGCGCCTACCGCTACGCGCTGCCACCGGCGCTGGGCACGCTCGAGGCGCTCCACTCGCTGCCCTATCAGGACGTCCGACGGCTCGCTCATCGTGTGCCCTCCGGCAGTGACGGGTTTCGTCAATTACTCCAGTCGCGCAGCAGGGCGCTACGCAAGAGGGGGGCCAGGGCCGAAACCCGCATCACGGCTAGGGTCTTTGCGGGTAGCGGCGTCGGTGGCGTGTCGCCGGTGATGCCAGGCCGACACCCGCCATGCAGCCCGGCACGCCCGTGCCGGTCACGAGGGCGCAACCGCGGGCTTCCAGACGTTCTGGCACCTCGTCTGCGCGCGGCGAAGGATCACGCCGGCGGCGTGTAGGCGGGGAAGACGCGCCGCAGCAGCGCCGGCGCGTTGACGGCGAGCATGCCCGTGACGAGGCGACGGGCCGTGCCCCGGACCGCGACGAACGTGATGACCGCGCTGGCCACGAGCCGGCCGCCGCCGTCCCGCGCGGTGACGGTCGTCTCGGTGTAGCGCGGATCGTCCCCGCGCGGCCGCACCGCCGCGCGGGCACCGGCCACCGTGATCGGCGAGCCGGCGTCGGCCTCAGCGTGCAGCGTCACGCGCAGCTCGGTCGTCATGCCGGCCTCGCCGGTGGCCAGGGCGCCGAGCCAGAACGCGGCCTCGTCGAGCAGCGTGGTGAGCGCCACCGGCGCCAGCGTGCCGCCGGCGGTGGCGAAGCCGGGGCGCGGGGTCCAGGTGCCGCCGACGGCGTCGGCATCGGCCCGCAGCGCGGCGCCGAGTCCGAGCGCGTTGTCGACGCCGCACGCGAAGCACGTGCGCGAGATCGGCAGCGCCGGCGCGTCGGCGGCGGGCGGCGGCACCGCGACGCCGCGCTCAGGATCAGCGGCAGCGACGTGGCCGCGTACCAGCACGGTGTCGCGCTCGGCGACCTCCAGGTGACAGCCGTCGGACGCGCGGCGTGCGCGCAGCGCCAGCGGCGCGCCGAGCGGCACGCGCTTGAGATAGTGGCCGTCCAGCCGGCGGGTGCCGCCCGGCGCCGCCACGAGGTCGAAGAGGGCCAGGACGCTGCCGCCGTGAGCGGTGTCGGGCAGCCCCTGGAACGCGCGATCGAGCGTGAGCACCATCTCGCCGCCATCGCCGGTGACGGCGGCGTGCAGGGCGTCGACGGTCAGCATGCGATAATCATCGGCGGTGGCGTCCATTCTAGCGCCCACGCCGTTCGTGCGGGCGACGGTCACGAACTTCGTCTTCTTCCTCGGCCTCAACGGCTTCGTGCTCCTGCCCCTCTACATCCAGCAGCTCGGCGGCAACGAGATCCAGATCGGCCTGGTCATGGGCGTGTACAGCGGCGTGGGCATCGTGTGCCAGCCGCTGATCGGTCCCTGGGTGGACGTGATCGGCCGCCGGCCATTCATGCTGACCGGGATCGCGCTGACGGTGACCGCCTCGTTGCTGGCGGCCCTGCCGGGCGGCGTGGGGCTGCTGGCGGTCGTCCGCGGGTTGCAGGGCATCGGCTTCTCGATGTTCTTCGTGGCGAGCTTCTCCTACGTGCTGGACATCATCCCGCCGGCCCAGCGCGGCTGGGCGCTCGGCATCTACGGCGTGTCCGGCTTCGTGTCGACGGCCATCGCCCCGCTGTTCGGCGAGTGGATCATCCGCACCGTCGGCTTCCGCGTCCTGTTCGTGCTCTCGGCACTCCTGGGGATGTCGACGCTGGCGCTGGTGTGGCCGATGCGGGAGGCGCCGCGCGGCGCCTCCGTCGGCCCGCTACGGCTGGCGCCCGGCGCGGTGCGCGCGGCGCTGGAGGACGTGCTCCACCGCCACATGTTCGTGACGATGTTCTTCGGGCTCGGCTCGGGCACCGTCTTCGCGTTTCTGCCGACGTTCGCCGAGGACCTCGGCGTCACCACGCTCTCGCTGTTCTACACCGCCTACTCGCTGGCGGCGATCGGGATCCGCATCGTGGGCGGCCGGCTCATCGATACCCACGGCCGGCGGGCGGTGATCGTGCCGTCCATGTTCGTGCAGGCCACCGCGACGGGCGTGCTGGCGCTGCTCGGCGTGCTGGTGACGCGCACGAGCGTGACGCCCGTGCTGCCGGTGCTGTTCGTGGCCGGCCTGCTGTCGGGCGGTGCGCACGGCTTTCTGTATCCGGGCCTCGCCGCCCTGGTGACCGACACCACGCCCGCCGCTCGCCGGGCCGCCGTCGTCGGGATCTTCAGCGCGATGTTCCTCACCGGCCAGACGATCGGCGCGTTCAGCTTCGGCTGGATCGCCAACGCGCTCGGCTACGGCTCGATGTGGGCCGCGCTCACCGCGCTCCTGCTGGCCGGCTGTCTCGTCTCGCTGCGGCTGCGCACCTCGGGCCCTCCGCCGCGGGCCCGCGGCTGAAAATGCGCCGGCCGGCCCGCGAGGGGCGCGCATTATACTGGCACCCGAGGTCGGCCCGCCGACGTGAAAGGACGTGGCGCATGAGAGCGACGACGCGGATCGCGGTGAGCGGATTGCTCGCCCTCATGATCGCCGGCGCGCCCGCCCGCGCCGACCTGGCGCCGGGCCGCGCGCCCGAGGCGGCGCCGCGCGCGAGCGGACCGCAGGAGGCCGAGGTGCTGGCGGTGATGGTCGATCCCCGCACGCAGGCGCCCACCGTGGTGCTGCAGGGCAAGCGCGACCGCCGCCAGCTGGTGATGGCGATCGGCCTCGCCGAGGCGACCGGCATCGCGGTGCCACTGCACGGCGTCACGCCGCCCCGTCCGCTCACCCACGATCTCGTCCTCACGCTGCTCGCCCGGCTGGAGGTCTCGCTGCGCCGCGTGGTGATCACCGATCTGCGCGACGACGTCTACTACGCGACGCTCTACATGCAGACCGGCGGCGGCGAGCTGACGCTCGACGCCCGCCCCTCCGACGCGATCGCGCTGGCCATGCGCGCCAAGGCGCCCGTGCTGATCGAGGACCGCGTGTTCGACAAGGCCGGCGGCGCGGCCCCGCCGGCCCGCCGGCCGCACATCTGATGTCGCGCCTGCCGCCCGACGATCTGCAGTGGGCACTGCAGCGCCGCCTGGAGGACGTCTTCGCCAAGCTCGGCGAGAAGTTCGGGGACCTCACCGGCCGGGTGGAGACCGAGATCCACCCCAGCGTGGCCTTCGACGAGGTCGGCGGCCTGCAGCCGGCCAAGACCCTGCTGCGGGGCTTCGCGCTGGCGCTGAGCAATCCCGACTCCTACGCCCAGTGGGGTATCACGCCGCCCAAGGGCATCCTGCTCTACGGCCCGCCCGGCACCGGCAAGTCCAAGCTGGCCAAGGCGCTCGCCACCGCGGCCGGCGCCATCTACTTCCACGTCAAGCTGATGAACCTCACGTCGAAGTTCGGCGCCAACACCGGCGAGCTGCTGCAGGAGATCCTGCGCATCGCCGGCACCGAGGGCCGGGCGGTGCTGTTTCTCGACGAGGCCGAGGCGCTCTCGCTCGAGCATCTGCTGCCGCCGCCGGCCGCCCGCGAGGCCAGCGCCCGCCTGGTCGCCGCGCTGTGCGAGAAGCTCGACGGTCTCGCCGCGCCCGGCCGCGTGCTCGTCGTCGGCTCGACCAGCCGCACGGACGCGATCGACGCCGAGCTGGTGGCGCCCGGCCGCCTCGACCACCTCGTCGAGATCGCGCTGCCGGACGCCGACGCCCAG
Source organism: Methylomirabilia bacterium (assembly GCA_041499965.1). Lineage (GTDB taxonomy): Bacteria > Methylomirabilota > Methylomirabilia > Rokubacteriales > CSP1-6 > AR5. The sequence goes on along the minus strand of JBGQLG010000034.1, from coordinate 490 downwards.
CGCGAAATTCTGGAGCTCATGAAGGCGCGGACCGAGCGCAACGCCGGGCGGCCGCTGTTCGAGGTCATCGACTACCGCAAGATCCTGCCCGTCATGGGTGGCATGAGCGGCGCCGACATCTCCGAGATCATCCGACGCGCCCTCGAGGCCAAGGTCCACCGCGCCGCCGAGGGCGCCGCGCCGGGCCCCGTCTCGACCGAAGACCTGCTCGCGTCCATCGACGCCTACAAGCGCGTGCGCGGCGTGGTCGAAAAAATCCGCTACGGCCAGTATCTCTAGGCGTGAAGCGTGTGAGCCCCGGTGACGTGGGCGGTCCCGTGCCTCGCGCGGACGGTCCGTCGCGTCGCACGGGCGCCCCGCGGGCGCGCCCGCATGGCTCGCCTGTCGCCGTAAGTCGCTCCGGGCTCGGCTCGCTCGAACCCCCCATCCCCAGAGGGGGCTGGGGCGCGGACAAGTCAAATCGTGGGCGGCTCGCGAGCCGAGCCCGGAG
>JBGQLG010000033.1:0-40402 GCA_041499965.1 Methylomirabilia bacterium | reverse complement strand
GGCTTGAAGAAGAAGAGCCAGTCGGCGCGGCCACGCGAGCGGGAGGCCTCCGGGGCCGCCGGCGGCGATGGCGTCTCGGCCTGCGGTGCGGGCGTCGGCGGAGGCGCCAATCGTCGCTCGATCGGCGCCGGCGGGGCGACGGGCCGGCGCAGGAGCACGGCCGCGGTGACCGCGGCGCCGGCGACCGCGCCGGCGAGCACCGCCGCCATCACGAGCCCGCCGCGGCCGCCCCGGCGCGGCGCCGTCCCCGCCGCGACGGATGCCGACTCGCTCGGCGCGCTCGGATCGCTCAAGCCGCACGCCGGACAGCGGCGCGCGGAACGGGCGACGCGGTTGCCACACGATCGGCAGGCGACCTGGCGGCCGGCGTCCTCGGGGCCGGAGGTCTCGCTCATGGCTGCAGCAGGGCGCGCGCCTGGTGGAAGACGCCGCGCAGCATCGGGCGCGTCAGCTTGCCGGTGAAGGTGTTCTGCTGGCTCGGATGATAGGACGCGATCAGCGTGATCCCGTCGTCGAACGACGTCGCCACGCCGTGACCAAACCGTGGGGCGCGCCTCGGACGGGCCAGCCCCAGCCGGCGGCGTGTGCGCAGGTAGGCCTGCCAGCCGATCCGCCCGAGGCCGACGACGACGCGCACCCGATCGAGCAGCGCGAGCTCCTCGAGCAAGTAGGGCTCGCAGCGCTCCATCTCGTCGGGCAGCGGCTTGTTGGCGGGCGGCGCGCAGCGGATGGTCGCGGTGATGTAGGCGTCGCGCAGCCGCAGACCGTCGTCGCGATCGGTCGAGGTCGGCTGGCTGGCGAAGCCGGCGTGGTGCAGCGCCTCGAAGAGCCAGTCGCCGCTGCGATCGCCGGTGAACATGCGGCCGGTGCGGTTGCCCCCGTGGGCCGCCGGCGCCAGGCCGACCAGCAGCAGGCGCGCGCGCGGATCGCCGAAGCCGGGCAGCGGACGCGCCCAGTAGCGCTGGCCGGCATGGCGCGGAGGCGGCGGAGCCCCGGCCGCCTCGCGATGAGCGACGAGGCGGGGGCAGCGGCGGCAGCGGACGATGCGAGCGTCGAGACGGTTCAGCGCGCTTCGTTCTTGCAAACCGGGCGAATTGTGACACGGTGATGGCCATGGCGCCACCGCGCGATCGCGTCGCCCGGGTTCCCGCGCTGATCGTCCACGGTGGCGCTGGCGCCGATCCCGCCGAGGGCCGCGAGGAGCTGAGGGCGGGCGTGCAGGCGGCGGTGCTGGCCGGCTGGCGCGTGCTGGCTGCCGAGGGCCGCGCGCTCGACGCCGTCGAGGCCGCCGTGCGGGTGCTCGAGGACCATCCCCGCTTCAACGCCGGCCACGGCTCGGTCCTGACGTCGGCCGGCACCGTCGAGATGGACGCGTCGATCATGCAGGGCGACCGGCTCGAGTGTGGCGCCGTCGCCGGTGTCAGCCGGGTGGCCAACCCGATCACGCTCGCGCGTCGCGTGCTGGACGACGGCCGGCACGTGCTGCTCATCGCCGACGGCGCCCACGCGTTCGCGCGGGCCGCGGGGCTGCCGGAGTGCGACCCGGCCACGCTCATTACCGAGCGGCAGCGCCGGCGGCTGGCGGCCCACGTGGCGGACAGCCACGGCACCGTCGGCGCGGTGGCGCTCGACCGGCACGGGATGGTCGCGGCGGCCACGTCGACCGGCGGCATGGTGGGCAAGCGACCTGGGCGCGTGGGCGACAGCGCGCTCATCGGCTGCGGCACCTACGCGGACAGCACGCTGGGCGGCGTGTCCTGCACCGGCAGCGGCGAGGCCATCATCCGGGTGGTGCTCGCCCGGCGCGCGCTCGACTTCCTCAAGGAAGCCGACGATCCGGACTACGCCGCCAAGGTGGCCGTCGACCTGCTGGTCGAGGAAGGCCGCGGCGAGGGCGGCCTCATCCTCGTCGACTGGCGGGGCCGCGTCGGCTACGCGCAATCCACGCCGCTGATGCCGGTGGGCTGGATGTCGCCCGCACTCGACGCACCCCGGGTGCCCTTCTAGGGTGACGCTGGCGAGTTCCCTCGACGTCGCCGCCGTCGAGGCCGCGCGCGTCCGGCTGCGGGACGCGATCTACCAGACCCCCTGCCCGTTCTCGCGGACGCTCTCCGAACTCACGGGGACACGGTGCCACGTCAAGCTCGAGAACCTCCAGATGACGGGCTCCTTCAAGGAGCGCGGCGCCGCCAACCTGCTGCTCCAGCTCGACCCGGACGAACGCCGGCGCGGCGTGGTCGCGGCCAGCGCCGGCAACCACGGCCTGGCGGTGGCCTTCCACGCCGCACGACTGGGCATCGCGGCCACGATCGTCATGCCCAGCGGCGCCCCGCTCGTCAAGGTGACGTCGGCCCGGCGCCACGGCGCCGACGTCGTCCTGCACGGCGCCAACTACGACGAGGCCTACGAGCTGGCCTGCGCGCTGCGTGACGAGCGCGGTGCCGTCTTCGTCCATCCGTTCGACGATCCGCGTGTCGTGCTCGGGCAGGGCACGCTCGGCCTGGAGCTGCTCGATCAGGTGGACGGGCTCGACGCGGTCCTGGTGCCGGTCGGGGGCGGCGGCCTCATCGCCGGCGTGGCGCTGGCGGTCAAGGCCCGCCGCCCGTCGGTGCGGGTGATCGGCGTGCAGGCGGCGGCGGTGCCGGCCATGCAGCGCTCGCTGCAGGCGGGCCAGCGGGTGCGCGTCCCGGCCGGCGCCACCATCGCCGACGGCATCGCCGTGCGCCAGTGCGGGGAGATCGCCTTCGCGCTGGCCGCGGGGCGGGTGGACGAGATGGTCGCCGTCGACGAGGAGGAGCTGGCCAACGCGGTGCTGCACCTGCTCGAGATCGAGAAGACGGTCGTGGAGGGCGCCGGCGCCGCGCCGCTGGCCGCCCTGCTCAACCGGCCGCTCGGCCTGGAGGGACGGCGGGTGGCCCTGGTGCTCTCCGGCGGCAACATCGACGTGACGATGCTGGCCCGCATCATCGAGCGCGGCCTCGTCAAGGACGGGCGGCTGGTGCGCCTGGGCGTGGTCCTGCGCGACCAGCCGGGCGCGCTGGCCCGCCTCACCGCCCTCATCGCCGAGGAGCGTGTGAACATCCTGCAGATCGAGCACGACCGGGCGTTCTCGCGCCAGGGCATCGGAGCCACCGAGGTCGAGCTGACGCTCGAGACCTCTGGGCGCAAGCAGATCGACGCCCTGAAGCAGCGGCTCGAGGCGGCCGGCTACTCGGCGGAGGAGCGCGGGGCGTAGGGGGGCTGGGCGGTCGGGTCTTCCGGCATGGCGGACAGGATGGCCGCGCGGGTGCGGTCGGCCAGGTCCCGCGCGGCCTCGCGCGGGACCCGCGTGGGATCGGCGCGAAGGGTCGGGTGGTAGGTGATCGTGATGCGGCCGGGGCGCGGCAGGATGCGGCCGGGAGGCCAGGCATGATCGCCGCCCGTGATCGTGACCGGCAGGACCGGCGCGCTGAGCGAGACCGCCAGGCGGAAGGCGCCGGTCTTGAAGCGCTGCACGCGGCCGTCCGTGGTGCGCTCCCCTTCGGGAAAGATCATCAGCGCCGCTCCGCCTTGCAGCAGGCGCACGGCCTCACGGGTGGCCCGGGCGTCGCGGGCGTCGATATCGACCGGGAAGGCGCGCAGCAACCGGATGAACTTGCTGAACACCGGGATGTCGAAGAGGCGGCTCCAGGCCATGTAGTAGACGGGCCGAAGGACCGGAATCGTGACCAGGGGCGGATCAGCGTAGGTCTGATGGTTGGGAACGATGACGAGCGCGCCCTCGTGCGGGATGTGCTCGATGCCACGCAATCGCAGCCCGAAATACGCGCGGGACAGCCCATGCACCGCGGGCCGGAACAGGTCGAGGACGGGGGTGCGCGACCGCACGCCCCTAGACTACAACGAGACGAAAACGGGGCCGGGAATCGCTCCCGGCCCCGTGAGCATGGCGTGCCTGGCTACTCGTCTTCGGCGCCGACCTCGACCTCGACCGCTTGCAGGTGCCGACCCATCCGCTCGAGACGATCCTGGCAGCGCACGCAGGTCGTCACTTCCGGCAGCGCCTGCAGGCGCGCCGGGGCGATGCCCTCACCGCACTCCACGCAGAGGCCGTACTCGCCCGCGTCCAGCCGCTCCAGGGCCGCGGCGATGCGGTTCACGCGCTCCACCAGCAACTCCCGAGTGGCGAAGCCGATCTCCCGGCGCTCGTTGGCCTGGATCTCGTCGACCTCGTCAGCATAGGCCCAGTGCTCGCCACCAGACCCGAGCAAATCCTGAAGCGCCGCGGCCCCACCCACCTGGCGAAGTCGCCCAATGACCACCCTCAAGTCCTGCTCCAGCCGCTTCCGCATGCCGTCCATGATCTCCCCTCCTCGTTACTCGGCGCGTCCCCGAGTGCAACGGGTGTGCCGAACCTGAGACGGACGACCCCTACAGCAAATTCACCGGGAAACTACTGGAAACCAGGGCGACTTACCTCGGGCTCGGTTCCAAAATACCCGGGCACTATGCCCGCCAAATAGTCACGGGTGGCTAATTAGTTGACGGAATACGTCAGTGCGTAGGTCAGGTACTGCCCAGCGCCGGGCTCATTCTTCCTCGTACTGCTTCTTGAGCGCGGCCACGACCGCCGGATCCGCCAGGGTGGTCGTATCCCCCAAGGCCCGGCCTTCCGCGATGTCCCGGAGCAGGCGCCGCATGATCTTGCCTGACCGAGTCTTGGGCAGCTCGGCCGAGAAGATGATGTCGTCGGGCCGGGCCAGCGCCCCGATCTTCTTGGAGACGTGCTGCTTGAGCTCGTCCATCAGCGCCGGAGTGCCGTCCACCCCGGATTTGACAGTGACGAACGCCGCGATCGCCTGGCCTTTGATCTCGTGGGGCTTGCCGATCACGGCCGCCTCGGCGACCGACTTGTGGTCGACCAGGGCGGACTCCACCTCCATCGTGGAGACGCGGTGGCCGGAGACGTTCATGACGTCGTCCACGCGGCCCAGCAGCCAGAAGTAGCCGTCCTCGTCGCGCTTGGCCCCGTCACCGGTAAAGTAGACGCCATCGTACTGCGACCAGTACTGCTTCACGAACCGGTCGGGGTCACCCCAGATGCCGCGGAGCATGCCCGGCCACGGCTTGCGAAGCACCAGGTACCCGGACTTCGACGGCTTCCCCTGCTCGTCGAGCACCTCGGCGTCGATGCCGGGGAACGCCCGGGTGGCCGAGCCGGGCTTGAGTACCGTGATGCCGGGTAGCGGCGTGATCAGGATGTGGCCGGTCTCGGTCTGCCACCAGGTGTCGACCACCGGGCAGCGGCCACCGCCGATCACCTTCCAGTACCAGACCCACGCCTCCGGGTTGATGGGCTCGCCGACGCTGCCGAGCAGCCGCAGGCTCGAGAGGTCGCAGCGGTTGGGGTACTGATCGCCCCAGCGCATGAAGGTGCGGATGGCGGTGGGGGCCGTGTAGCAGATGGTGATGCCGTGCTTCTCGATGATCCGCCAGAAGCGATCCTTGTCGGGGAAATCGGGCGTGCCCTCGTACATCACCGTCGTCGCGCCGTTGGCCAGCGGACCGTAGACCACGTAGGAGTGGCCGGTGACCCAACCGACGTCGGCCGTGCACCAGTACACGTCCTCCTCGTGGATGTCGAACACCCACTTGTGGGTGGCGCTGATGCCGGTCAGGTAGCCGCCGGTCGTGTGGATGATGCCCTTGGGCTTGCCGGTGGAGCCGGAGGTGTAGAGCAGGTAGAGCAGGTCCTCGGAGTCCATCGGCTCGGCCGGACAGTCCGCGTCCACGCCCTTGACGAAGTCGTCCCACCAGATGTCGCGTCCCGCCTGCATGTCGATCGGCTGGCCGGTGCGCTTGAGCACGATGACGGTGCCGACGCCGGGGCACTCGCGCAGCGCCTCGTCGGTGTTCTTCTTGAGCGGCACGACGGTGCCCCGCCGCCAGCCGCCGTCAGCGGTGATGATCAGCTTGGAGTCGGCGTCGTGGATCCGGTCGCGCACCGACTCCGGCGAGAAGCCGCCGAAGATCACGCTGTGGGCGGCGCCGATGCGGGTGCAGGCCAGCATGGCGATGGCGACCTCGGGGACCATCGGCATGTAGATGGTGATGCGGTCACCCTTGCGCACGCCGTGGCGCTTGAGGGCCGCCGCGAAACGCTTCACCTCGCGGTACAGGTCCCAGTAGGTCAGCGTGCGGGTGTCGCCCGGCTCGCCCTCCCAGATGAGCGCGGCCTTGGTCCGGCGGGCCGTGGTGACGTGGCGGTCCAGGCAGTTGTAGGAGACGTTGAGCTTGCCGCCGAGGAACCACTTGGCGTACGGCGGCTTCCACTCGAGCGCCTTCTTCCACGGCTTGAACCAGGTGAGCTCGCGGGCCCGGGCCTCCCAGAAGCGCACGGGGTTGCGGGCCGCCTCGGCGTAGACCGAGGCCTTGGTGGCGAGCGCGCGCTTGACGAAGGGCTTGGACGGCGGAAATCGGCGCTTCTCGCGGAGCAGCGCCTCGATCGGGGCGCCGGCGGTCGTCTTCGTCGACTGGGCCATGGCTCCTCGTCCCCTCGGTCAGGCGGGCCGGCTACGCTTCTTGCGCGCCACGCCCGTGCGAATGGCGGCGTCGGCGACGGCGGCCGAGACGGCCGGCACCAGCCGCGGGTCGAACATCGAGGGCGTGATGTACTCATCGCTGAGCTCGCTCTTGCCGACAATGCCGGCGATGGCGTGTGCCGCCGCCAGCTTCATCTCGTCGTTCACCCGGCGCGCCCGCACGTCGAGCAGGCCCCGGAAGATGCCGGGGAAGCCGCACGAGTTGTTGATCTGGTTGGGATAGTCCGAGCGGCCGGTGGCCATCACGCGCACGAACGCACCCACTTCCTCGGGGAGGATCTCGGGGACCGGATTGGCCATCGCGAAGACGATCGCGTCCTTGTTCATCGCCTTGATGTCCTTGAGCGACACGACCCCCGGTGCGGACAGGCCGATGAAGACGTCGGCGCCCTGCAGCGCGTCGCCGGCCGAGCCCTTGATCCGCCGTGGGTTGGTGTGGTCGGCGAACCACTCCTTCATCGAGTTCATGTTCTCGGTCCGGCCCTTGTAGATGGCGCCGGCCCGGTCGCAGCCGATGATGTGCTTGGCCCCCGCCTTCATCAGCAGCTTGGCCGTCGCGATGCCGGAGGCGCCGGCGCCGGTGAAGACGAAGCGCGCCTCGGACATCTTCTTCTTCACCAGCTTGAGCGCGTTGAGCATGGCGGCCAGCACCACCACCGCGGTGCCGTGCTGGTCGTCGTGGAACACGGGGATATCGAGGTCGCGCTGCAGCCGCTCCTCGATCTCGAAGCAGCGTGGCGCCGAGATGTCCTCGAGGTTGATGCCGCCGAAGACCGGCGCCAGCGCCTTGACGATCATCACGATCTCGTCGACGTCCTTGGTGGCCAGGCAGATGGGGAACGCGTCGACCCCGGCGAACTCCTTGAAGATGAGCGCCTTGCCCTCCATGACCGGCTGGGCCGCGCTGGGGCCGATGTCGCCCAGGCCGAGCACCGCCGTGCCGTCGGTCACGACGGCGACCGTGTTCTGCTTGATCGTGAGCGTGTAGGCCTTCTCGGGATCGTCGTGGATGGCCATGCAGATGCGGGCGACGCCCGGGGTGTAGGCCATCGACAGGTCGTCGCGCGTCTTCACCGGCATCTTGCCCTTCACCTCGATCTTGCCGCCGAGGTGCATGAGGAAGGTGCGGTCGGAGACGTTGACGACCTCGGCACCCTCCAGAGCGCGCAACCGCTCGACCACCTGCTGGCCGTGCCGCTCGCCGCTCGTCTTGAAGGTGATGTCCCGCGTGATCGTGTTCCGGCCGACCTCGACGAGATCGATCGCGCCGATGTCTCCCCCGGCCTTGCCGATGGCGGAGGTGACCTTACCGAGCATGCCGGGCTTGTTCTGAATCGTGAGTCGGACCGTCAGGCTGTGACTGGCTGTCGGAGCGTTGATCATGCTGCCTCCCCCCGGAGTAGCGACCGAAAGTGGCCGGTATTCTACTCCGGCGTTCCGGGGAAGTCTGGGACTAATCGCGCGCGCGCAGACGAAGCTGGAGCTGGCGACGGTCGGCGTCGAGGGCGTGGGGGAGGGGCTGAGAACCCGTTTCCCGCGCCGCGATTCCTGCGTTGCAGCCCCTCCCCCACGCCCCTCGACCCGAGCCGCAGCGCCCGCCGGTACGGGCCATGGCGCGCCCGACGATGGCGGGAGCGCGCAAGCGTTTGGGCACGGCGTTGCGGGGTTTCGTTGCAGCGTAGTACCCTCTGACTCGGGGGAAGGCTCATGATCGACGTCAAGACTGCGGACCAGGAGCTTCAGACGTACATCCGGCCCCAGACGTTCCCGGTGGCGATCCGGATGCTGAAGCCCGGCGAGCCGATCCCGGACCGTGCCCGACGGCCGGCGCGCGACTTCAAGAAGCTGTCGATGAACTGCCAGGTCATCGACATGGCGCGCCGGTACGGCTGGATGATCGCGCTCACCCGCGAGGACCACATCTGCTCGCTCGGCATCGCCGCCCTCGGCTTCGAGAAGCCGACCCACCTGCATGCCTCGGGCACGCTCTGCGAGGGCATGTACACGGAGACGAAGGAGGCCGGCCGCCGCTCGGAGGCGGCCTCCGACCGGTTCGCCCCCGGCGACTACACGACGCTGCTGGTCGCTCCGCTCGACCGGGCGACCTTCGAGCCCCACCTCGTCTGCGTGTACGCCAACCCGGCCCAGGTCATGCGCCTCACCCAGGCCTCGCTGTGGAAGCGGGGGGGCAAGCTCGCCTCCGGCTTCAGCGGGCGCATCGTCTGCTCGGACATCATCGTCACCACGATGCTGACCGGCGAGCCCCAGGTCATCCTCCCCTGCTCGGGCGATCGGATCTTCGGCCAGACCCAGGACCACGAGATGGCCTTCACGATCCCGTGGGATCGCATGGAGGAGATCGTCGAGGGGCTGCGCGGCACCCACGCCGGCGGCATCCGCTATCCGATCACCCAGTTCATGGAGTACGAGGCCAAGCTGCCGCCCAGGTACATGGAGGCCAACCGGGTGTGGGAGGCCGAGAAGGGCCGGGCGTCCTACTCCAACCGCGATCGCGTCGTCGCCGCCTACAAGCGCTCGTTCGCCGACCGGGTGCCCGTCTACCCGATCGTGGCCTCCTTCGCCGGCACGCTGGACGGGCTCTCGATCGAGGAGTACTGCACGAACCCCCAGCGCGCGATCGTCGCGATGATGAACTACTACGAACGATACGAACCGGACGTGGTCCTGGCGTACAACGATCTGGCCAAAGAGGCCGAGGCGTTCGGCTGTCGGGTGAAGTACTCGGACTATGTCGTGCCGTCGATCGACCAGCACGTGCTGCAGGAGGACAAGGCCGACCTGGCCAAGCTGGCGATGCCCGATCCCTACAAGACCGGCCGCCTGCCCGGCTTCCTGGAGCAGTGCGAGGCGCTGGTCAAGGCCAAGCCGCCCACGGCGATCGGCGCGGTGGCGGTGGGGCCGTGGACGATCGCCATGCTGCTGCGCAATCCGGAGACGATGCTGCTCGACACCTTCGAGGACCCGCAGTTCATCCACGACGTCATGAGCGTGGCCACCGAGTTCTGCAAGGCGTGGGGCGACGCCATCGTGAAGACCGGGATCGGCCTGTCCTTCTCGGAGCCGACCGCGTCCATCAGCCTGATCTCACCCGACAACTACCGCGACTTCGTCGCGCCCTACCACAAGCAGCTCGTCGACCACTTCAAGGCCAGGAAGGTGGGGGTCACGACCCACATCTGCGGCACCACCTATCCGATCTTCGAGGACCTGATCGGCTGCGGCTTCACGACCATCTCCTTCGACCTCGACCAGCAGGGAGACCCGGCGCTCCACGTCGACCAGCTCACGCGCTTCATGGAGGTGGCCCGCGGCCGCGCCGTGGCCATCGGCAACGTCGACGCGACCAAGTTCGAGAAGACCTCCCGCGAGATGATGTACGCCGACGTCAAGCGCTGCGTCGACGCCGCCGCCCGTCATTCCGGCTTCATCCTCTCGACCTCCTGCGAGATCCCTCCGAAGTCCGACCCCGAGATCGTCAAGTGGTTCATGGACGCCGCCCACGAATACGGGCGGTACGACCGCATCTTCGACTGAAGCACAAGGGACTGAAGCACAAAGGGCCAGCCGCGCGGCTGGCCCTTCCTGTGTCGCGCCGGAGCGCTATCGCCCGGCCGCTACCACTTCACCGGCTTCGACGGCCGATGCGCGTACCCGCTCTCGCGCCCGCCACCGCCACCCGGACGCCCCCCGCCGGGTCGGCCCCCGCCCGGACGACCACCGCCCGGCCGGCCGCCGCCGCCAGGGCCGCCGCCGCCGGAGCGCGGAGCCTGGGGGTTCGAGATCTCGACCGTGATGCGGCGGCCGTCGAGCTCGCGCCCGTTGAGCTGCGAGATCGCGTTCTGCGCGTCCTCCGCCGCCGCCATCTCGACGAAGCCGAAGCCGCGCGATTGCCCCGAGAAACGGTCGGTGATGACCGTCGCCGACAGGACGTTGCCGCTCTGACTGAAGAACTCTCTCAGGCCGTCGCTGGTGGTGGAGTAGGAGAGGCCGCCGATGTAGAGCTTGGACGCCATAGGGAACCCCCGATCTCTTCCGTTATTCGGTCACGCCCCGAGAACCGGAAGAGACGTTGCGTCGGAAGCGAGGTCCGGCCCTCGGATCGGCCGGACATCAAGAGTGTACACTCGCTTCGGCGAGGCGCAAGTAGAGGTGGACTAGTAGGTCAGCCGCGGCAGTGCCGACGGCTCGGTCTCGTCGCTCCCGACCGACAGCTCGGACTTCACGTCGGCGGCGGCCACCGAAGCTTCGGAGGCCCACACCGCCGCCTGCTGCTCGCCGGCGACGCAGGCCGATCGCTCCAGCCCGGCCAGGCCGAGCCCGATCGCCGCCAGCGCCACCGCGAGCCAGCGCCCCCACAGACCGGTCATCAGCGCGGTCCGCCGATCGGCGCCAGGCCGGCGACTTTCTCGACCAGCTCGTCAACGCTCACCGGCCGCGCGATCACCCGGAAGCCGGCCAGCTCGAACGCGACGCGGATCTCCAGCGGGGACTCCGCGCTCACGGTCACCACCACCGGCACGCCCGGCGCCACCCGCTCGAAGAGCACCGCGTGCTCCCGCAGCGTGAGCCGCAGCGCGGCCGCCGCGACGACGATGAGCGAGACCGGCAGCGAGAGCAGCATCCGCACGCCCTCGCACAGGTTGTCGGCCAGCGCGACACCGACGTCGTGACCCAGGCACTGCAATCCCAGCTGCTCGCGCGTCGCACGGTTCGGATCGATCACCAGCACACGATTCATCACGCTTGTCTCCCGTCTCCCTTGATCTCGTAGTCGTTAGAGCCGGGAATGGGAGAGCAACGCCGATGCCAAGCCTCAGCCGCCGCAACTCCGTGAAATCAGGACGCGGCGGGCGTCAGGCGCCCGGACAGCTCGGGCGGAATGCCCGATCAATCCGGCACGACGGGATCAGCCGAGCTCGGCCGTCGTGATCTGGTAGCCCAGGATCTTGCGGTAGAGCGTCTTGGGATCGATCCCCAGCAGCGCCGCCGCCTTGCCGCGATGGCCGCCGACCTGGCGCAGCGTCGACACGATGTGCAGTCGCTCCATCGCCTCCAGCGTCGGTGCTCCGGACGCGGCGGCCGTCGGGTCCGTCGCACCCGGGGCGGCCGGGCCGGCACCGGCCGTCGCGGGCCGGCCGGCGATCTCGGGGGGCAGGTCGGCCGGCGTGATCTCGTCACCCTTGCACAGGATCACGCCCCGCTGAACCACGTGCAGCAGCTCGCGCACGTTGCCCGGCCAGCCGTACCCGTCCAGCGCGACCAGCGCGGCTGGGCTCAGCCGCTTGAGGCCGTAGGTCGCGTTCGTCTCCAGGAAGTGCTGGGCCAGCAGCCCGACGTCCTCGCGCCGCTCGCGCAGCGGCGGCAGCAGGACGGTGATCGTGTTGATCCGGTAGAAGAGGTCCTCGCGGAACTGGCCGCTGCGCATGGCGGCGGCGAGGTCGCGGTTGGTGGCGGCCACCACGCGCACGTCCACGCGCCGCGGCCGGGTGCCACCCACGCGGAAGAACATGCCGGTCTCCAGCACCCGCAGCAGCTTCACCTGGCTGTCGGGCTCCATGTCGCCGATCTCGTCCAGCAGCAGCGTGCCGCCGTCGGCCAGCTCGATGAGCCCGGGCTTGGCGCTGACCGCGCCGGTGAAGGCGCCCTTCTCGTGGCCGAACAGCTCGCTCTCCAGCACCTCGCGGGGAAGCGCCCCGCAGTGGATCGGCACGAACGGACGCTCGGCGCGGGGCGAGCGCTCGTGGATAGCCCGGGACACCAGCTCCTTGCCGGTACCGCTCTCACCGAGCAGCAGCACCGAGGACTCGGTCGGCGCCACCCGATCCACCATCCGCAGCACCTCCTGCATCTTGGGGCTGCGGGTGATGATGCCGCCGAACGGCCCGGCGCCGGGCGCGTGGGCGCGCAGGGCCACGTTGTCGCGCAGGAGCTGGCCCTTCTCCGCCGCCTTGCGCACGAGGACCTCGAGCTCCTCGATCTTGGTGGGCTTGGTCAGGTAGTCGTAGGCCCCGAGCTTCATGGCCTCGACCGCGGTGGCGACCTCCTGAAAGCCCGTCATGACGATCACCTGGGGATGCTCGGGGAAGTCCTGCAGCTCCCGCAGCACCTCGATCCCTTCCTTCTTCGGCATCTTCATGTCGAGGACGACCACGTCGTACGGCCCCTCGCGCAGCAGGGCCAGCGCGCTCTCGCCGTCCCCGACGCCCTCGGCCTCCAGCCCGCGGCGCGTCAGCTCGCGCACGATCAGGTCGCGCAGGTTGTGCTCGTCGTCGGCGACCAGCACCCGGATCGTGCGCTTCATCCCGGCAACACCACGCGGAAGATGCTCCCCTTGCCGACGTGCGTCTGCATCTCGATGCGCCCTCCGTGATCGGCCACGATCCCCTGCGCGATGGCCAGGCCGAGCCCGGTGCCCTGCCCGGGCGGCTTGGTCGTGAAGAACGGATCCCAGATTCGCTGCGCGACCTCCTCGGGAATGCCCGGCCCCTCGTCCTCGAACTCGACCTCGATCTCGCGCCGGGCCCGGCGGGTCCGGATCGTCAGCCGCCCGTGCCCGTCCATGGCGTCGAGCGCGTTGGAGGCCAGGCCCAGGAACACCTGGCGGAGCTGCCCTTCGTTGAGGGTCACCTCGGGCAGCGCCTCGTCCAGATCGGTCGCGAACACGCCCTCGGCGTAGCGCGCCTGGTGCGAGATCAGCTCGATGGTCTTCTGCACGAGCCCGTTGAGGTCGGTCGGCGTGCGCCGGCTGCCGGGATCGCGCACGAACTGCAAGAGGCTTCCGGTGATGTCCTTGCAGCGGTAGGCCTCCTCCTCGACGAGACTCAGGTAGGTCGAGAAGTCGGTCAGCTCCGGCCGGCCGGCCAGCGCGTCTTCCTTGAGGCGCCCCTGCAGCGACTCCGCGCAGCCGGCGATCGTCGCCAGGGGGTTGTTCAGCTCGTGGGCGACGCCGGCGGCCAGCCGGCCGGCCGTGGTGAGCCGCTCGGTCAGCAGCATCTGGCGCTCGAGCTGCTTGGCCAGCGTGATGTCCTCGACCAGCACGATCAGGTGGTGGGCGCCGTCGTCGCCGCCCGGCAGCGGCGCGGTCGTCAGCCGGAAGCGCTTGAGCTCGCCGGCCACGACCATCTCCTCCTCTTGACGCGCGACCTCGCCGGCCGCGAAGGCCCGGCGCAGGAAGGTCTCGACCTCGGCCGCCCGCTCCGGCGCCACCACGCTCGTGAAGGCCGCCCGGGTGGCCTGATCGCAGCCGAGCGTGCGCGCCCCCTCGCGGTTGGCGCGGACGACCCGCAGCGCCGGATCGAGGACGAACACGCCGAGCGGCAGCGTCTCCAGCACGACCTCGACGAAGCGCTTCTGGCGGTCGAGCTCGCGCGTGCGCTCGGCGACCATCGTCTCCAGTCCCTCGTACAGGCGGGCGTGCTCGAGCGCGATGGCCGCCTGGTCGGCCAGCGCCACCAGCAGCTCTTCCTCGGCCGCGGTGAACTGGTGGACCTCGCGATGGAAGACCTCGATGACGCCGATGGCGCGGTCGCCGACCCGGAGCGGCACCGCCAGCGCCGCCCGCAGGCCGCTCTGCCGCGGCAGCTCGCGGTAGCGCACGCGGGGATCGTTGAAGAGGTCGGCGCTCTGGCGGGGCCGCAGGTCGCGGACCGCCCGGCCGGCGATGCCGTCGCCCTCGGCGACGTGCACGCCCCGCATCACCTCCTCGGGCAGGTCGAGGCTGGCCACCAGGGTCAGCTCGTGCGTGGCCGGGTCGAGCGTCATGATCCCGCACGAGGCCACGCCGAGCACGGCCCGCGCCTGCTCCATGATGACGCGCACCGTGCGCTCGGGGTCGAGGCTGGCGGTGACGGTGCGGCCGGCCTCGTAGAGCGCGCGGGTCTCCCGGGTGCGCTTGAGGCTCTCCTCGAACAGCCGCGCGTTCTGCACGGCGATGCCGGCCTGCTCGGCGAAGGCCTCCAGCACGCGCTGGTGATGGGCGGAGAACGCCGCCGGCCGCGTCGAGAACGCCGAGATCACGCCCAGCAGCGCGCCGGCCACGCGCAGCGGCACGCACAGCATCGAGCGGATGCCCTCCTGCTCGTCCACGTCGCGCCGGGCCGAGCGGGGGTCCGTGCGCACGTCGTCGACGCGGATGGCCACGCCGCCCTCGGCGCAGCGGCCGATGATGCCCTCACCGACCGGCAGGGCCAGCCCGCGCCACTCGTCGCTCTTGAACCCGTGGGCGGCGGCGTGGACCAGCCGGGTGCGCGCGGCGTCGAGCAGCCCGATGCCGCAGCCGGTCGAGCCGATCAGCGCCGTGACCGAGCGGCTGATCCGGTCCAGCACCGAGGCCACGTCCAGCCGCGCGGTGATGAGCTGGCTCGTGCTATAGAGCGCGGCCAGCTCCTCGGCCCGCCGCCGGCTCTCGTCGAGCAGCCGCCGGTGCTCGATGGCCGAGGCCAGCGGCCGGGCCAGCTCGGCGGCGATCTCCACGTCGGCGTCGTCGAAGGCGCCGGGCCGCCGGGCCGCCAGCGTGAGCGCGCCGAAGACGCCGCCCCGGCTGACCAGCGGCACCAGCAGGGCCGCGCGGAACCCGCGCTCGCCGAGGACCCGCCGGCTCACCTCCGGCACCGTCGGCGCCGTGAGATCGTCGATCCGCACCGGCGCTCCGCTCACCACCACCTGGGCCAGCAGCGTGCGATCGAGTGGCATGCGGCTGTCGCGCGGCGGCACCCGCGGCACCGAGCGCGCCAGCACGTCGATGATCTCGAACTCGGGGCGCTCGGGATCGAGCAGTCCGACCGCGAGCGAGTCGAAGGAGACCAGGCGCGCCAGGCCGTCGGCGAACGCGCGCAGCACCTCGTCGACCGAGTCGCCGGAGACGAGCAGGCGGGTGATGTCGTTCTGGACCGCGATCCGCAGCGTGCGCTGCTGCAGGCGCCAGACCTGCTCGATGGCCGAGGCCAACCCACGCCCGAAGCCGGCGGGCAGGGCGACCCGCCGCATGGCCGGTGACGACCCCACCAGCACGAGCGCGCCCACCGGCCGGCGCGGCGCACCGAGAATCACGCGCCGCACCACCACCCGCTCGCGCCGGTCACGCCCCAGCGCCGCGGTGGCACGCCGGATCGCGGGGGCCGGACCGACGACGAGCGTGCGCAGCGCTCCGTCGTCCACCCCGGCCCCGCCGGCCACGACCACGATCGGCTCGCCGCGCGGAGGCCGGAAGCCGAGCGCGCCGGCGGCGGCGCCGGTGACCCGGACCAGGCGGCGCAGCGTCAGCCCGAGCCCCTCGTCGAGCGAGGCCGCGGTGGCGAGCGGCGTCAGGAGATCCGGCACGGCGCGGGGCATCGTCATGGCGGTGTGAGCACCCGGCCGGGCAGGCTCCCGGTGTGATTGCCGTCCTTGACGACGACGCTGCCGTTGACGAGCACGTGCTCGACGCCCGCCGGGTAGCGATGCGGGTCCTCGAAGGTCGCGCGGTCGGCGACGCGCTTGGGGTCGAACACGACCAGATCGGCCCGGGCCCCGACGCGGATCACGCCGCGGTCGCGCAGGCCGAGGCGGCGGGCCGGCATGCCGGTCATCTTGTGCACGGCCTCGGGCAAGGTGAGCACCCGCTGCTCGCGCACGTACTCGCCCAGCACGCGCGGGAAGGTGCCGTAGCTGCGCGGATGCGGCTTGCCGGCGCTCATCTCGCCGGAGATCGCCAGCGCGGAGCCGTCCGAGCCGATCATCACGTGCGGATGGGCCAGGGCGCGGCGCAGGTCGGTCTCGTCGAGCTGGAACATGATCACCGAGGCGACACCCTCGGCGTCGCGCAGCAGCTCGAACACCGCGTCGAGTGGATCGAGCCCCCGCACGGCGGCGATCTCGGCCACGCGACGGCCCTCGGCCTCCTTCCGCTTCGGGCACCAGGCGATCACGATGTTGTCCCAGCCGACGCGGTCGACCAGCCCCTGGCCGGAGCCGGGCGTCTCCACCTCCCGGCGGATGCGGCCGCGCACGGCGGCGTCCTCGAGGCGCTTGAGCATCTCGTCCACGCCGCCCTCCAGCACCCAGTCGGGCAGCAGCGTGCGCAGCGACGTGCTCGACGCCGTGTAGGGATACACGTCGCCCATGACGTCCTGCCCCTCGGCGCGAGCGGCGTCGATGAGCGCGAGCGCGTCGGCCACCTTGCCCCAGTTCGGCCGGCCGGACGCCTTGACGTGGCTGATCTGCACCGACAGGTCGGCCTCGCGGCCGATGCGGATGGCCTCGGCCACCGCCTCGAGCAGCGTCGCCCCCTCGCCGCGGATGTGGCTGGCGTAGAACCCGCGCTGGCGCACCGCCGCCCGGGCGACCTCGATGATCTCCTCGGTGGTCGCGTAGGAGCCCGGCGCGTAGATGAGCCCGGTGGACAGCCCCCAGGCGCCCTCCTCCATCGCGTCGCCCAGCATCCGCTGCATCGCCGTCAGCTCGGCGGCCGTCGGCGGCCGGCGGGCGAAGCCCATGGCGGCGACCCGCAGGGTACCGTGACCCACGAGCTGCACGACGTTGAGGGCGGTGCCGCCGCGGTCGAACGCGCGCAGGTACTCGCCGACCGAGCGCCACGCGAAGTCCATGCCCGTCGGGATGTAGAGCGCGAAGCGCCGCATCTCCTCGAGAAAGGTGGTGCTGGTGGGCGCCGGCGAGAAGCCGCAGTTGCCCACGACCTCGGTGGTGACGCCCTGCCGGATCTTGGACTCCGCGCGCCGGTTGCCCCACAGCCGCCAGTCGGAGTGCGAGTGCATGTCGATGAAGCCCGGCGCCAGCACGCGGCCCGAGGCGGTGAGCACGCGCCCGGCCGACTCGCGCGAGAGGTCGCCCACCGCCACGATGTGCTCGCCGCGAACCCCGACGTCGGTCCGGTTGCCGGCGCGGCCGGTGCCGTCGATCACCGTGGCGCCCTCGATCTTGAGGTCGAGCATCGTGTTCACTCGCGCGGCCGCGCCGCGAAGGCCACGACGCGCTCGCACCAGGCGGCGGCGCCGAGCAGGCGCGCGGTGCCGCCGGGCGCCTGCACGAGCTGCAGGGCCAGCGGCAGGCCGGCCTCGTCCACGCCGGTCGGCAGCGAGATCGAGGGCACGCCGGCCGAGCTCCACGGCGCGCACAGCACCGCGTCCCCGGTCCACGCCAGGCCGGCCGGGGCCGGCCCCGGCGCCGTGGGCGACAGCAACGCGTCGTGGGCCTCGAGCAGCGGGAGCATCGCCTCGCGGAAGGCCAGCCGGGCCCGGTTGGCGAGGACGTACTCGGTGGCCGGCCGCGCGAGCCCGCGCGGGATCATCTCCGCCATGCCGGGGCCGTAGTCGGCGGCGTGCTTGGCCCACATCGCCTGGTGATAGGCCGCCGCCTCGGCCTCCAGCACCACCTGCCCCGCGGCGTGGATCTCGTCGTAGGGCCGCGGCAGCGTGAGCTCGCTGATGCGCGCGCCGGCCTGGGCCAGGCGCTGGACGACGCCCTCGAGGTGACGGCGCAATCCCGGCTCGGCGCGGTCGAAGAGCTGACGGCCCACGACCAGGCTCGGCGCCTGCACGGACGCCGGCTCGATGGTCCGATCGGCCAGCACGGACAGCATCAGCGCGACGTCGGTGACCGAGCGCCCGAAGGGCCCCACGTGGTCCAGCGACCACGCCAGCGGCACCGCGCCGTCCACCGGCACCAGGCCGTGCGGCCCCTTGAGGCCCACGACGCCGCAGTACGCGGCCGGGCGCAGGATCGAGCCCACCGTCTGCGAGCCGATGGCGCCCGGCACCATGCGGGCGGCGACGGCGGCGGCGGAGCCCGAGGACGAGCCGCCCGGCGTGTGGGCGTGATTCCACGGGTTGCGCGCGGGCGAGGGATCGCGGTACGCGAACTGCGTCGTGTGCGTCTTGCCGAGGATGACGGCGCCGGCCGCACGCAGCCGCGCCACCGCGCCGCAGTCGCGCGACGGCCGCGTGTGGGCGAAGGCCCGGGCGCCGGCCGTGGTCGGCATGCCGGCCACGTCGAAGATGTCCTTGATCCCGACGGGCACCCCGTGCAGCGGGCCGCGCGGGCGGCCGGCGTTCGTCTCGGCGTCGCGCTCGCGGGCCGCGGCCAGCGCGCCCTCGGGGTCGACGTGGGCCCACGCCTGCAGCGCCGGATCGAGCGCGCGCACCCGGGCCAGGCAGGCCTCGAGCAGCGCGACGGCCGAGGTCTCGCCGCGGCGGATCCTGTCGGCAGCCTCGCGAACTCCCAGATCGGTCAGCGGATCAGTGGACGGCATCGAGCACCTCGTGGACGAGCGATGGCGCCAGCTCAGGGCCCTGGCCCAGCCGGCGGTTACACGCGTGCGGCATCGCGCTCCCGCAGGGTGGCGAGGAGACGGGCGACGACCTGATCGATGCCGAGGCCGGCGGTGTCGACGGTCACGTGAGCGCGGGCGTAGTACGCCTCCCGAGCGCCATAGAGCGCGGCGATCTCGTCGGGCGTGCGGCCGGCGAGCATCGGACGGGTGCCGGCCCGGCGCGCGCGGACCAGCAGCTCGTCGAGGGTGCCGCGCAGCCACACGACGGTGCCCAGCCCGCGCAGCGCCTCCATGCGCCCCTCACGGCAGGGCAGCCCTCCGCCGGTCGCGATGACGTCCCCCGACTTGAGGCTCAGCGCCGCCACCGCCTCGCCCTCGAGGCGCCGGAACGCGTCCTCACCGTCCTGCCGGAAGATCTCGGGGATGGATCGGCCGTCGCGGCCGACGATCATGTCGTCGGTCTCCACGAAGCAGCGGCCGAGCCGGCGAGCGAGGAGACGGCCACAGACGGACTTTCCCGCCCCCATGAATCCAACGAGCACCACGTTGCCAGCCGGCACAGCCGCCATCCTAACATTTAGACAGGGTGCGGTCGCCCGGCCGGGGGGCCAGGGGGCTCACGCCCCGCTGGCCCGCGACGGCACGCGGCTCAGGCCTTGGCGCGGATGGCGGCCAGGACCCGATCGGGCAGCAGCGGCACCTGGCGAACCCGGGCGCCGGTGGCGGCGAAGATGGCGTTGCTGAGCGCCGGGGCCACGGTGGTCGTGCCCGGCTCGCCCAGGCCTGTCGGGTACTCGGTCGACGGGATCAGGTGCACCTCGACCTCCGGGACCTCGTTCATGCGGAGCACCTGGTAGTCGTGGAAGTTCGACTGGACCAGGGCGCCCTTGGCGACGGTGCCGCGCTCCTTGAGCGCGTTGCTGATGCCGAAGAGGATCGAGCCCTCGATCTGGGCGCGCGCCCCGTCGGGATTGACGACGATACCGCAATCGACGGCACAGGTGACCTTCTCGATCTGCACGACGCCGGTGGCCGGGTCGACCCGGGCCTGCACCACCGAGGCGGTCCACGTCGGTGTCTTCTTCTCCTGGGCGCTCACGCAGGCCAGGCCGCGGCCCGTGTTGGCCGGCAGGGGCGTCCCCCAGCCCGCGCGCTCCGCGACCAGCTTGAGTACGCGGACCAGGCGGGGGGCGCCGGACAGCATCGAGAGCCGGTACTCCAGCGGGTCCTGGCCGGCCAGCTTGGCCAGCTCGTCCATGAAGGTCTCGACCGCGAAGAACGTGTAGTTCGGTGCGACCGCGCGCACGTAACCGACCGACATGCCGGTCTCCACCGGCACCGCCCGCACGATCTGGTTGGGGATGTCGTAGACGTGATCGGCCCCGTTGAGCGCGAACTGGTCGAGGCCCTTCTTGTCCACGAAGTCCGGTCCCCACCGCTTGCCCGGGTGCGAGGCCACCAGCACGTTGTCCCAGGCCACGATCTTGCCGTCGGCACCGAGCCCGGCCTTCACCACCTGCAGCGTCGCCGAGCGGTAGAAGTCGCGCCGCAGATCCTCCTCGCGCGAGCGGATGAACTTGACGGGACGCTTGGCCGCGCGGGCGATCAGCGCCGTCTCGACCATGATGTCGGGCTCGAGCCGGCGTCCGAAGCCGCCGCCCAGGTAGTGCTGGTGCAGGCGAATGTTCTTGGCGTCGGTGCCGAGCACGGCCGCCAGGCTGCCGACCGCGAACGTCTGGAACTGGCTGCCGGTGTAGAGGTGATAGACGCCGTTGTCGAGGTGGGCCACGCAGTTCATCGGCTCCATCTGCATGTGGGCCACGTAGTCGGTCGTGTAGGTGGCCTCGTGACGCTTGGCCGCGCCGCCCATCGCGGCCTTGACGTCTCCCTGCTCGTGCCAGGCCTGCGCGCCGGGGTCGTCCTTGGCCTGGGCGAAGCTGGCGAAGATCGTCTCGGTGCTCACGTCGGCGTGGGGGCCGGCATCCCAGGTGACCTTCAGCGCGTCGCGCGCCTTGACCGCCGCCTCGTAGGAGGTGGCGACCACGGCGATGAGCTGCGGCAGGTTCACGGTGGCGACGTAGCCCTTGACCTTCTTGGCGGCGCTGTCGTCCACCGCGGTGTGCTTGCCGCCCTCGCGGGTCGGTGGGTAGGCGACCTTGGCGTAGACCATGCCGGGCAGGAAGGTGTCGATGCCGAACTTCGCCTTGCCGTTCGTCTTCTCGGGAATGTCCAGCCGCTGGATCCACTGCCCCACGATCTTGTACTCGGCGGGCTTCTTGAGCGGGACCTTCTTCAGCTCGTCCTCGGTGAACGTCTTGGTGATCGGCACCTTGGCGACGAGGTCGCCGTAGCGGATCGAGCGGCCGCTGGGCAGGTGGCGGACCACACCCCGCTCGGCCATGCAGTCGGCGGCGTTGACCTTCCAGGACTGGGCGGCCGCGTCCACGAGCGCCAGTCGCGCGGCGGCGCCGGCCCGCGACAGGGTGTCGAAGGTCCAGTTGATCGACCAGCTCCCGCCCGTGAGCATGAGCCCGAACTTCGGATCGGCGATCGGGTAGTCGATGCGGACGTCCTTCCACTCCGCCTCGAGCTCCTCGGCCACGATCTGGGCCAGTGCGGTGCCCACGCCCTGCCCCATCTCGGCCTTGGTGATGTGCACGGTGACGATGCCGTCGGGGGTGATGGTGAGCGCGGTGCTGGGATCCCACTGGGCGGCGGCCGCCGCGTCGGACGGCCCGCCCGTGAGCGACAAGCGGATGGTGAGGCCGACGCCGGCGGCGGCGGTCGAGGCCAGGAACGCGCGGCGCGTGAGCTCAGCCTTCATGGCTACACCCCCTGGGCCGCGCGCTTGATCGCGCGCTTGATGCGCGGGTACGTCGCGCAGCGGCAGATGTTGCCCGACATCGCCTCGACGATGTCCTGATCGGTCGGATTCGGCTTGCGGGCCAGCAGCGCCGCCGCCGACATGAGCTGGCCGGACTGGCAATAGCCGCACTGCGGAACCTGCTCGGCGATCCAGGCCACCTGCAGGGGATGCCGGCCCTCGGGGTGCAGGCCCTCGATGGTCGTGATCTTCTTGCCGGCGGCCTGGGCGACCGTGGTCTGGCAGGAGCGCACCGCCTGCCCGTCCAAGTGGATCGTGCAGGCGCCGCACTGGGCGACGCCGCAGCCGAACTTGGTCCCGGTCATCTGCAACCGCTCGCGGATGACCCACAGCAACGGCGTGGCGGGATCGACCTCGACGTTGTGGGGCTTACCATTGATCACGAGCGTCGCCATACAGCCTCCTGCTGGCGAAGGCACGCTGGCCTCGCCGGTGAGGGGTGGACGTGCGGGGCGAGACTAGCACAAGCGGTCCGCGAAGGCGCCCAACGCGAGTCAGGCGGAGCGGTGCGGCTCGACGTAGAGCGAGCGGACGATCTCCCACAGACCCGCCAGCAGCGGGACCGCGACGAGCGCGCCGATCAGGCCGGCCAGGTGCGCGCCGGCCAGCAGCGCCAGCAGCACGGCCAGCGGATGCAGGCCGGTGGCCCGGCCGACGAAGTGCGGCGCCAGCAGCTTGCCCTCCAGGATCTGGGCGCCGACCATCGCGGCCAGCGTCGCCGCGGCCAGCGCCGCCGACTCGTTGAGCGCCGCCAGCACCGCGAGCACCGCGGCCAGCGTGGCGCCCACGAAGGGCACGATGTTGAACACGGCCGCCAGCGCGCCGATGAGCAGGCTGTAGCGCACGCCCAGCACCGCCAGCGCGATCGCGATGAGCACGCCGACGCACAGGCTGGAGACGAGCTGGCCGCGCACGTAGCCGCCGATGCGGTTCATCACCGCGGGCGTCAGGCGGGTGGCGGCCGGCCGCGCCGAGGGCGGCAGCAGCGCGAGCAGCGTGCGGCCCACCTCGCGCGCGTCGATGACCAGGTAGGCGGCGATCACCAGCACGGCCAGCAGCTCGAAGACCGCGCCGAGCGTGCCCGCGGTGAGGCGCACGGTGTTGGCGAGCACGGCCCCGGCCACGGCCCGCAGATCGTCGGTCTTGGGCGTCGACACCGTGCCGCCCCACTGGCCGACGAGGCCCTGCACGTCACCGACCCACCCCTTGACGTTGTCGACGAGCCCGGGCAGCTGGTCCATGAACTGCTTCCACTGCTCGGTGAGCGCGGGCCACAGCAGCCGCCCCATCAGCGTCATGATCCCGGCCACCACGAGGTAGACGGCCAGCACCGTCACCCCGCGCGGGATCCGATAGCGCTCGCCCACGCGCGCGGCCGGAAGGATCGCGGCGGCGATGACGAGCGCGGTGAAGAGCAACAGCCACACGGGCCAGACGGCGATGAACAGCCAGACCGCGGCGGCGACGCCCAGCCCCTGGAAGATCAGCGGCCACGGCAGCCGGCCGGCGATCATCCGCGGCGGACCGAGCCCTGCACCGGCACGCGGCGGTAGGCGCACTCGCGCATCCAGCAGCGCGCGCACTGGCTGAAGTAGTGATCGACGCGGGCGGCGGCACCGGCGCCGACCAGCAGCGAGATCGACTTGCCCGGGCTCATCACGCAGGCGGCGTTCAGCGTCACGCCGATCGCCTCGGCCGGGCAGAGGGCGAACAGGCGGCGCTGCTCGGCCACGTCCCAGTCGCCGTAGCCGGGGCTGATGCGGTTGGTCACGGGCAGGCCCGGCAGACCCTGCTGGCAGAGCAGATCGTTCACGTACTCGGCCAGGCTCTCCACCGCCCCCGAGCCGACGCTGTCGAGCATCGAGGCCAGCGGCAGCTCGCGCGCCTCCCACAGCGCGCTCACACGGCGCTCGAGCGCATCCCCGATGGTGCACACCACGGCGGCCACGTGCGCCACCGTCCCCCAGCGCGCGCCGATGCCGGGGATCGCCAGCGTCTGGCCGCCCACCTCGAGCGCGTCCTCACCCTGGCTCGTCACCGGCATCCAGCGCGCCACCGCCCGCGGCGCCATGAGCCGGCGGCCCTCGGCCAGCGCCTCGTCGTAGAGCGCGCGCACCTCGGGCCCGGGCACGTCGCGGCCCTGCTTGTAGCCCTGGAAGCGCAGCACCTCGGCGGGATCGATCGCGAGCGGCAGGTCGGCGAGGACCTGCGGCTCGGACGGCAACGTCACGACCGGCGGCGGCTTCGGACGAGGTCGGCGATGAGGCGGATGTGCTCGGGGTCGGAGCCGCAGCAGGCGCCCACGATGTTGCAGCCGGCGTCCAGCAGCGCCGGGTAGTCGCGGACCATCGCCTCCGGGCCCAGCTCGTAGGTGACGGTGCCGCCGGTGGTCACCGGCAGGCCGGCGTTGGGATAGGCGATCAGCGGCGCGTCGGTGGCCTTGCGCATCTCGCGGATGATGACGATGGCGCGGTCGGGCCCGCGGCCGCAGTTCATGCCGACGACGTCGGCGCCGGCGGCCAGCAGGCTCGCCGCCACCTCGGCCGGGCTCTCGCCCCACATCGTGCGGTCGCGGTCGTGGCCCTCCTCGTACTGGAAGAACATCGTCGCCATCACCGGCAGCTCGGGCGCCGCCGCCCGGCAGGCGCGGATCGCCGCGGTGGCCTCCTGCGGGAACATCATCGTCTCGACCGCGAAGAGATCGACGCCGCCCTCGGCCAGCGCCTCGGCCTGCTCGCGGAACGTGGCCTCGTACTCCTCGTCGGTCACGCCGTTGTCGAGCGCGTAGTCCAGGGGCAAGCGGCTGGTGGGGCCGATCGAGCCGGCGATCCACCGGCCGGGCGGCGCCACCCGGCGGGCCAGCCCGGCGCCCTTGACGTTCAACTCGCGGGTGCGCTCGCCGATCCGGTACTCGTCGAGCTTCAGCCGGGTGCCGCCGAAGGTGTTGGTCTCGACGATGTCGCTGCCGGCGTCGAAGTAGCCCTGGTGGATGCCGGCCACCACCTCGGCGTGGGTGTCGTTCCACAGCTCCGGGCAGGCGCCGTTGAGCAGCCCGGCCGCGAACAGCATGGTGCCGTAGCCGCCGTCGAACACCAGCGTCTGGCCCCCGCGGAGGCGCTCGAGCACCTCGCGGCCGCGCCCGCTCACGTCGACACCCGGTCGGCGACGCCGAGCAGCTGCTTGGCCCTCACCACGGCGAGTGTGGAATCCCTGGCGTAGCCGTCGGCGCCGATCTCGTCGGCGAAGGCCTGGCTCACCGGGGCGCCGCCGATCATCACCTTCACGCGCTCCCGCACGCCGGCCTTGGCCAGCGCGTCGATCGTGCGCTTCATGGCCGGCATCGTCGTGGTCATGAGCGCGGAGATCCCCACGATGTTGGCGCCGTGCTCCTCCACCGCCGCCACGAACTTCTCGGGCGCCACGTCGCGTCCCAGGTTCACGACCTTGAAGCCGGCCCCCTCCAGCATCATCGCCACCAGGTTCTTGCCGATGTCGTGCAGATCGCCCTGGGCGGTGCCGATCACCACGATGCCGAAGTAGTCGTCGGCCTTGGCGGCGGCGGTGATGAGGGGCTTGAGCAGGTCGAGACCGGCGTACATCGCGCGCGCCGAGAGGAGCACCTGTGGCACGTAGTACTCGTTGCGCCGGAACTTCTCGCCGACCACGTCCATGCCCGGGATGAGCCCCTTGAAGATGAGGTCCTTGGGGTCCATCGACAGGTCGAGGCCCTCGCGGGTCTTGCGGGCGACGGTGTCCTTGTCGCCCACGATGAGGGCGCGCGCCATCGTTGGATAGTCGAAAGCGTCGGCGCTCATGAACCTCCCGGACAACATGTCGTGATCAAGCGTGTTCTAGCACAGCGGGTGGGTGGCGGCAACCTAGCGAAGGCTCCGCGTGGCGACGTACTCGGCCACCGTGGGCGCCGCGTCGAGGTCGAGCGCCGCGAAGGTGATGCCGGCCTCGTCCCCGCGCCGCCAGGCGATGACGCCCTCGGCCAGCAGCGGCAGGGGCAGCAGCCCCCCCTCGCAGCGCACCTCGACCCGCGTCCCGACCGGCCACGCCGCGGGCACGCCGCCCAGCGCCATGCCGCCCTCGCTCACGTCGCGCGTCGTCACCAGGCACGTCTGGCCGGCGCCGAGCAGGACGAGCGTGGCGGCCACCTCGAGCACCGCGCGTGGCTGCTTGCGGATGTCGGCCGGCAGCACGCCGTGGATCGCCAGCGGCGGCGTCGCCCCGCGGCCCGTCACCTCGCCCAGGCGGCGCGTGAGGAACTCGCGGTCAAGGCCGCGCCGGGTCGGCTCGCTGACGACGATGCCGACGCCGTACTCCCGCGTGAGGGCCTGCAGCCGGACGCCGAGGTCGACGGTGGCGCCGACCGCGGCGTAGGCGAGCCGGGCGGGCGGTCCCATGGTGCCGACCACCGCCTCGCCGGTGGCGATGCCGATCCCCGGGCGGATCGTCGCGCCCAGCCGCGTCTGCCAGCGCGCCGACACCTGCAGCGTGCACTCCTGCAGCTCCAGTGCGGTGCGCACCGCGTTGCGCGCGTGGGCGGGGTCCTCGAGCGGGGCGTTGTACAGCGCGACCAGCGCGTCGCCGGCGCAGGTGACGAGCGTGCCGCCGTGCGCGAAGACGACCCGGGTCACCTCGGTCAGGTAGTCCCCCAACATCTCGGCCACCGCGGGCGGCTCCAGCATCTCGGCCAGCGCGGTGAATCCACGGAGGTCGGAGCAGAGCACGCTCACGAGCCGGCGGTGGGGGCTCAGGTCGACGAGCTCCGGGCGGCGCGCGATCTCGCGCACCACCGCGGGCGGGAAGAACGGCTCCAGCTGGCGGCGCTCGCGGCGGGCGCGCCCCAGCTTGCCGAAGACGGAGGCCAGCACCATGGACAGCAGTGCCGCGCCGGCCATCGTCGTGCCGAGACCGCCGAGGTTTCGCGTCAGCATGACGAGCGCGGGCGGCTGCCGAGCATCACCGACACTCTATGCTACTATCGCCGAAGAATGAAGATCCGAGTGCTCGGCGCGTACGGAGCCGAGGGACTCGCGCAACGTCCGTCGGCCTTTCTGCTCGACGACCGGGTCCTGATCGACGGCGGCACCGTCGGCGGCGCGCTGGCCAGCGCCGAGCAGCTCGCGATCGAGCACGCGCTCGTCTCCCACTCGCACCTCGACCACATCGCCGGCCTCGCCTATCTGACCGAGACGCTCGCGCTCTGCGAGGCGCGCACGCCGCTCACGATCGCCAGCCTGGAGCCGGTCGTCACCGCGCTGCGCGCCTCGATCTTCAACGACACGGTGTGGCCCGACTTCACCAAGCTGCCCAGCCCCGAGGCCCCGGTGCTGCGGTTCGAGCCGCTGCGCGAGGACGTCGAGCAGCGCGTGAGCCACCTGTGGGTGCGCCCGGTGCCCGTCAATCACACGGTGCCGACGAGCGGCTTCATCGTCCACGACGACACCAGCGCCCTGATCTACTCGGGGGACACCGGCCCCACCGACGCGTTGTGGAAGGCGGCCCGCGAGGTGCGCCGGCTGCGCGCGGTGATCCTGGAGTGCGCCTTCCCCAACCGGCTGGCCGGCCTCGCCGACATCGCCCGCCACATGACGCCCGAGTTGATCCGGCGCGAGCTCGACAAGATGCCCGACGATGTCCCCGTCCTGATCTTCCACGTCAAGCCGCAGTTCTACGACGAGATCGGCGAGGAGCTGGGCGCGGTCAGCGGCGCCCGGATCACCATGATCGAGCAGGACAAGACGTATGTGTTTTAGACCATCGTGGGGGGAGCGCACCGCTCCCCCCACGACTACGCCTCAGGAACGATGACGACGGTGTCGCTCGATGTTTCCACGCGCACGCGGTCGCCCACCCTGAAGATGCGGTCGGAGAGGGAGGACGCGAGCTCGACGCGGACGAGCTGGCCGGCGCCGATGTCGATCTCGTAGAGCTGACGGGCGCCCTCGAAGACGCGCAGCGTGACGGTGCCGGGCAGGCCGGGGCCGCGGGCCATCGAGGCCTCGGTGAGCACGAGCAGCTCGGGCCGCAGCACGAGCAGGCCGCGACTGCCCTTGCCGTAGGCGCCCATGCCCGCCACCGGGATGCGGTGACCGCCGTCGGTCTCCACCACGACGCCGAGGTCGCGTACCTCGATCACCCGCACCGGCAGGAAGTTGGCGGGGCCCAGCGCCTCGGCGACGTCGCGGCTGACCGGGTGCTGGTAGACGTCGGAGGGCTGGCCCACTTGCTGCACCCGCCCGCCGTGCAGGACGGCCAGCCGATCCGACAGCGCCAGGGCGTCGGCAGCGTCCCGGGTGACATGGATGGTCGTGACGGCCAGATCACGGTGCAGCTTGGCCAGCTCCAGCCGCAACGCCTTGCGCGCGAGCGGATCGAGGTGGGCCAGCGGCTCGTCCAGCAGGAGCACGCGCGGCTCGACGGCCAGCGCGCGGGCCAGCGCCAGCCGGCGCCGCTCGGCGAGCGTGAGCGCGTCCGGCCGCGCGTCGGCGCAGCCGGCCAGGCCCAGGCGGCCGGTGACGACCTCGACGTGGCGGGCCACCTCGTCCGCCGCCATCCCCTGCTGCTCCAGACCGAAGGCAACATGCTGGCGCACGGTGAGGTGCGGCCACAGCGCGCCGTCCTGGAACACGTAGCCGATGGAGCGCCGGCCCGGCGGCAGCGTGCCGAGGTCCTGGCTGTCCACGAGGACGCGGCCGCCGGTCATCGGCATGAAGCCGGCCACCGCCTTCAGCACGTCGGTCTTGCCGGAGTGCGGCGGGCCGAGAAAGGTGAAGAACTCGCCGTAGCGGACGTGCACGGAAACTCCGTCGAGGCCGGGCGGGCGGCCGCCCCGTGTCGACACCGCGTCCAGCTTGATGTCGACCAGCGGCCGGCTCATCGCGGCACGGCGGGGACGTGGGCGCGCATCGCCGAGACGGGCACGCAGGCGAGGCCGGCCAGAGCCAGGATCGCGTAGAGGACGATCGGCGAGCCGGCGGCCAGCAGCGAGGTGGCGATCACCGGTCCCAGGAACGAGGCCCCGATGCGGGCGGCGTTGATGACGCCGATGGCCTCACCGCCGTGGGTGTGGGCGATGCGGGCCACCACGATCGGGAACATCGGCGCGATGCACAGCACCTGCAGGAAGCGCAGCATGCCGTAGGTCCACACCCCGGGCGCCGCCGCCAGCGCGGCGACGGCGAGCGAGGAGCCGATCAGCAGCCCGGCCACGAGGCGGCGCTCGGGCACGAGCTCGGCCAGCCGCGGCGCCACCAGCGAGCCCGCCGCCGCGGCGGCGCCCGAGGCGAAGACGACAAAGCCGCCGACTTCCAGCGTGCGGTCGGCGGCGATGCCGAAGTCGGCCATCACCTGGGGCAGGATCGACGTCAGGAAGAAGATCTGCGTGGAGCCGCCCAGCACGAGCAGCGAGACGAGCGCCGTCTCGCGCCACTGGTGCGACCGCGGCGCCGCCACCGGCGCCGCCGCCGGCTCGGCATCGGGCACGCCCCAGTGCACGAGGGCGCCGCAGCCGAACAGCACGAAGCCGCCCAGCACGAAGGACGGCGCGAAGCCCAGGCGGGCCGCCGCGATGGCGCCGCACAGCGGCCCGATCACGCCCCCGACCGTCATCGCCGACTGCATCGCCGCGACCTGACGCCGGACCTCACCGGGATCGTCGGATCGCCCGGCGCTGATGAAGGCGAACGTGGAGGCCGCGCCCATCACGCCGAGGACGAGCCGGCTGACGAACAGCTCGGGCAGCGTGTGCGCGGCCGCCATGGCGAAGAACCCCGCGCCTTGCAGGAACTGCACGAGGACGTAGTACGCCCGGGGATTGCCGCGCCCGGCCAGGCGGCCCCACAGCGGCGCGGTGACCACGGTCGCCAGCGGCGAGATGCCGAGGATCCAGCCGGTCCAGCGCAGCGTGGCGGTGGCGTCCCA
This sequence comes from Methylomirabilia bacterium, assembly GCA_041499965.1. Classification (GTDB taxonomy): domain Bacteria; phylum Methylomirabilota; class Methylomirabilia; order Rokubacteriales; family CSP1-6; genus AR5. The sequence continues at coordinate 10,719 of JBGQLG010000033.1, read as the reverse complement.
GGTCGAGATCCGCTGGATGTGGAAGGGCAGGCTCACGTACACGAACGACCAGGAGAAGGTGCCGAAGAACATCGCGAGCGGCAGCACGTGCGGCCCGCGGAGGAGCCGGGCGATCGTCAATGGGCCGGAGCCGAGAGCGGACGCGCGCGGGTGGAGGAGCCTCGCTCAGAGGACCGCGACGCGGTTGCCTCCGCGCCGCTTGGCGTCGGCCACCGACTGATAGGCGCTGCCGAGGAGCTCGTCGGGCGCGGTCACGCTCTCCGGGAGCGAGGCGACGCCGAGGCTGGCCGTGACCGTGCCGTACTCGAAGGGATGGTGCTCGATGGCCGCCTTGATGCGCTCGGCGTAGGTGACGGCGCCGGATCGGCCGGTGTCGGGCAGCACCACCGCGAAGTCGTCGCCGCGGTCGCGCGCCACCACCGTGAAGCGGCGCGAGTTGCGGCGCAGGAGCAGACCGATCTCGCGCAGCACCGCGTCGCCGCCGGGGTGACCGGCCTTGCGATTGATCCGCTCGAAGTTGTCGAGATCCAGGGAGACGACCGAGACGGGGTGACCGAAGCGCTTGAAGCGGCCCGATTCCTCGTCGACCCGCATCGCCAGATAGCGCCGGTTGTAGAGGTCGGTCAGGGTGTCCTTGAACGTCGACTCGTCGAGCAGGGCGCGGTGGACGGCGACGGCGGCCAGCGAGGCGTAGGAACGGGCCAGCCGCTCGGATTCGCCGGCGAACGGCACGATGACGTCGGGCTCCCGGTTGGCGTTGACCAGCTCCATCACGCCCAGGATCGAGCCCGACGTGGACTGCAGCGGCAGCGCCAGCAGCGAGCGCGTGCGGTAGCCGGTGGACTCGTCGATGGCCCGATTGAAGACCGGCCCCACGAAGTGGCTGGCGTAGGCGTCCTCGAGGTTCAGCGTCGCCCCGGTCAGGGCCACGTGGGTCGCGAGGCTCGGCTCGCTGAGCGGCAGCGGCAGGACCTGGAAGCGGCGGCGCAGCTCGCCGGTGCCGAAGCGGGTGGCCAGCGGATCGTTCTGGACGACCGCGACCTTGAGGTGATCGCCCTCGATCAGCAGGATCGTCCCCGCCTCGGCACGTGTGAAGACACGCGCCTCCTCGAGGATGCGGTTGAGCAGCGCCTCGACGTTGGCCTCCGCGCTCATCGCCGCCGTGATGTCGAGCAGAGAATCCTCGAGCGGAGTGCGGTACACCGGCGACTCTACGGCCGGCGTCACGTCGTCGAGCTCACTCATACCTCGGGCCTCCCGGGAACCACCACGTTCCGGACATGATGACGAAAAAGCGCACGCGACACAATGGGCAACTGGCGCCCGACGCGGTCGGGGCAGAGTGGCACGTCAACCGCGAACGCTCAGCCGTCGGCCGGCCCAGGTGTAATGCGCGCCGACAGTAACGAGGCCACCGCGGCACACAATGCATCCGGATCGGGTGGTTTCTGTATGACACCGTCGAAGCCCGCCCGCAGCACCCCTTCGGCCGGGAACGGATGTCCGGTCACCGCGATGACGGGGACGTGGTGCCGGGGAAAGAGCTGCCGGATCTTCGTGATGAGCCAGAAGCCGCTCTGCTCGGGCATGGCCAGGTCGCTGACCACGAGGTCGCACGGCCGAGCCGCCAACGACGCGAGGGCCTCGCTGGCGCTGGCCGCGGTGGCCACGCTGGCGCCGGAGGCTTCGAGGGTCAGCCGGATCGCCTCGCGCGAATCGGCATCGTCCTCGACGACGAGCACCTGACGGCCGCAGAGCAGACCCGGACCTCGCATGCTGGTCACGGCACCTGCACACCCCTTGCCGCTTCGTGCGTGCGGCGGCAGCACGGTGAGTTACGGCCACGGCGGGGCCGCTCGCACGGTAGCGGCTTACCCGCCGTGGGTAAAAGATTCGCGAGGTCAGCGGAGCGGGCTGTCGACCTCGACCCGATCGTACGAGAAGACCCGTACGCGGTAGGCCGGCGCTGGCGCGGCCGGCACCTGGAAGAACAGCCGTCCGCCGCCGAGCAGATCGCCGGGCACCCAGGCGACCTGCTGGTTCGTCACGTGCCCGACCGCGTCCAGGCTGTCGACCAGGACCCGGATGGCCCGCGTCGAGTAGGGCGACACGTTGTTGACGTACCCCTCGACGACCGGCGTGCCCCGGAACTCGCTGGGCTGCCAGGTCACGGTGAAGTGACGCTCCCACCCGGCCATGAGGGGTTGCAACTCGGCGGCCGGCGCCGGCAGCACCGGCGCCATCACGAGCACCACCAACACCAGGATCGTCAGCACTCGCGTCATGGCGACGACCTCCTCCCCTGCATGGTACTCCCGCGGCACGCCGCCGGCGCAACCGCGTCGGGGTTTCCCTGACTTGTCCGCGAGCTCGGACTCTGTTAGAAATCGGCCCTCGCTCCAACGTCGTCCGAGCGGTCATCCAACCTGTAGCCGGTGTTCCACGGGCTCTGAGCGCGGCGCACCCCCCAAGGAGGACTCCCATGGCAAGAGCACGTGGCCAGCGGAAACCCAAGAAGGCATCCGTCCGCGGCGTGGGCAGCAAGGTCCCGCCCGCGCAGCGGATCTGCAATCTCGTGCCCTCGAAGGGCACCGAGAAGGACTGGGGCTATCACGACGCCGTGGCCATCGGCGCCCTGGGCGCCGCGGCGGCGCTCCCGGGATCGGTGGATCTGCGAGCCGCGTGGTGGGCGATCGACGATCAGGAGGACACCGGCTCGTGCGTCGGCTGGGCGACGGCGGAAGGCGTGGTGCGCTACCACATGGTGAAGGCCGCGCGGCTGGCCCGGAACGTCCAGCTGTCGCCGCGCTTCGTCTGGATGGCGTCGAAGGAGACCGACGAGTTCACCTCGCGGCCCGAGACGTTCATCGAGGGCGCCGGGACTTCCCTGAAGGCGGCGATGGACATCGCCCGCCTGTACGGCACCGTCACCATGAGCCTGCTGCCCTTTCACATCGGCACCAAGATGTACACCGGCAACGAGAACGCTTTCTTCGCCGAAGCGGCCCAGCGCCGCATCGCCTCGTACTTCAACCTGCACCGCACGCTGAGCCAGTGGAAATCCTGGCTCGCCACGCGCGGGCCGATCCTGGTGGGCTTGAGCGTCGACCAGACCTGGGACAACGCGGCCAACACCGGGGGCAACATCGACGTGTTCATGCCCAACACCGTCCGGGGTGGGCACGCCGTGGCGGTCGTCGGCTACCTGACGTCGGGTCGCTTCATCGTCCGCAACAGCTGGGGCACCGGCTGGGGTGACCGCGGCTTCGGGTACGTGTCGCCCGCCTACATCGCGGCCGGCTTCTTCGACGAATCGTACGGCGTGACGCTGTAGCGCGCCGCCTCGAGTGCCACCTTCCGCCCGGGACGAATGGCCCCGCGGCCGTTCGTCCCGGGCGGTCGTATGGTAGCGTGCAGCCGTGGAGGCCCCCACCGCGTGGCCGAGTTGACCCTGGCCGAGGCGAACGACGGCGGCCGATTCTCCGTCAGCGTCGGGGACGCCATCACCATTCACCTGACCGAGAACGCGGCGGCCGGCTATCGCTGGTCGGTCGCCTCCCTCGACGACACGCACGTCGCCGTGGAGGGCCAGCGCTATCAGGCGGCGGGATCCGCCGTCGGCAGCGCCGGAACGTCCGTCTGGACGCTCCGCGCCACACGGCCGGGCACGACCCGCGTGGCGCTGCAGAAATCGCGCTCGTGGGAGCGCGGCAAGGCCGCCGCCCACTTCGCGATCGAGCTCGACATCACGGGCTAGCGCAGGAGGCAGAACCCCTGGGCCTCGATCTCGGCACCGAGCGCATACGTCCTTCGGGCGCCGTGACATTGACGACGCCCGGCGACTGGCCTACCGTCCTAGCATGGACCGCCGCCGCTTCCTGCTGACCCCGCTGACCACGCCCCTGGCCGGCGCCTTCCGCGCGGCGGGCGTGCGGGTGGGACGCCACTGGGCGCCGGTGGCTGCGGCAGTCCGTTTGACAATCGCGATCCCCCTTCTCGTGACCGGATGCGCCGTAAGCAATGTCGCGCAGGACTATGGCCCTGACCCGAGAGATCCTGGCGGAGTCGCCGTCGTTTCGCTGACGCGATCCGGCATCGGTGCGCAGTTCAATCTCTTCGTCAACGTACGAGGCATCGATCGGCGCTACGACACGAAGGTCGTGATCACAGACTTGCTCACGCCGAGCGATTGGAGTTGCCCGGTGCTGGGTACGATCCCCGACGACAAGCCTTGCGGACGGCTGGCCGTCGTCCAGCTGCCGCCGGGGGAGTACGAATTCTATTCGTGGCACGGCACGACTGGGTCCGCCAATATCTCGGCGGGACGGCCGTTTTCGAAGAAATTCACGGTCGTGGCCGGAAGCGTGATCTACCTGGGCAACGTTCATCTGGCGATCGGGTCGAGTGGATTCTCTCTGCGTGGCGGTTACCAGGTGAACACGGCCGATATGCGCGACAGAGATCTGACGTTGCTCCACCGCAAGTACCCAAAGATCGCTCCCGACGCGGTCCTCGTCAGAATTCTCGAGTAAGGAGTATCCTGCCGCCCGCGCATCTGCTTCCGGTCGGCACGATCCTGGATCCGGCCCGAGACCCGCCGACAGTCGTCGTCAATCTGAAGTAGTCCGAAGCCCTCGGCCTGACGATCGCGCCGTCGTCCAGAAAGCCGGCGGCTGGCGCTCGCGTGCTGTTCCGTGTTGACGCCCAATGGGTACCGGAAGGAATCGACCCGGTGGCGGCCACGCAACCCGCCGCAACCCAGCCGCGACCGGCGGCGATGGCGAGCGCCTAGGAATGCGCGCGAACTACTTGAGGACGCAGAACCCCTGGGCCTCGATGCCCAGGGCCACGTTGAACTTGCTGCGGAAGTTCTCGAGCGCGACGGCGGCGGTCAGCTCCACCACCTGGGCCTCGCTGAAGTGCGTGCGGACGCGCGCGAACAGCTCGTCGCTCACGCGCTGGCCGGTGATCGTCATCGCCTCGGCGTAGGCCAGCGCGGCCCGCTCGGCCTCGTCGAACAGCGGGCTCGTGGCCGCCTGCGCGATGGCCCGCACCTTGTCCTCGGTCGCGCCGCTCTGCATCCCCCGGGATGCGTTGAGGTCCATTCAGAACGGACAGCCGTTGATGACGGAGACACGCAGGTAGACCAGCGCCAGGAGCTGGGGCGGCAGCAGGCCCGAGCGCTCGACGGCGACCGAGAGCTGCTTGGCCGCTTTCAGAATGCCGGGCGTGTGGGCCTGGATGCGGGTCGGGTTGAGGACGGCGCCGAAGAGCTGCTGCTCCCGCTCCCAGGCCTGCTGCAAGATCGGATCGTCGCCGGGCTCGTCGATCTCGCGGACGCGCGGCATGCCCCGATTATACGCGGCTCATGGACGGCCGCTCTCGCGCGACAGGTAGTGCTCGACCGAGGGCAGCGCCTCCAGCAGCACCTGACCGACCACGGCCAGGCTCTCCGCCGAGAGCGTGTCGAGCGTGTCGGCGGCGGTGTGCCACGGCGGGAAGTCGAAGTCGATCAGCAGCGTCGAGGGCACGCCGGCGTGCAGGAACGGCACGTGGTCGTCCTCGACCGGGATGATGTCGCGCAGGAAGTGGGCGCCGTGGCCGAGCCGGGCGGCCGCGTCCCAGATGATCTGCGTCAGCCAGGCGGCGGAGTGGGCCTCGCGTCGAATGGCCAGGTCGCGATCGCCGATCATGTCGACCAGCACCATGGCCCGCGGCAGCCGCTTGTCCTTCGCCAGGTCGGCGGCCAGGCGACGCGAGCCGTAGAGGCTGTCGCGATCGGTCCACGTCTCGCGCGCCTCCTCGCCGTCGAACCACACGAGCCAGTAGGTGTAGTCGCGGGGGCGGGCGGCCAGGCGCCGGGCCAGCTCGAGGAGCAGGGCCGCGCTGGAGCCGCCGTCGTTGGCGCCGACGAACTGGAACTGCTTGAACAGCTTGGTGTCGTAGTGGCCGGCCAGCATGACGACGTCGGGCCGCCGCCCCGGCAGCACCGCGATCACATTCGCCATGCTCAGGCGCCCGTGCGGCGTGTCGGCCTCGAAGGTCCGCACCTGCACCTGCACGCCCGCGATCCGCTTGAGCTCCGCGACGATGTACTCGCGCGCCTTCACGCCTCCGGGCGTCCCGGCCACCCGAGGCCCGATGGCCACCAGCCGTTCCACGTGCTTGAGCGCCGCGCCGCCGTCGAACGCCGGCCGCTCCGCCGCCCCGACGCCACTCGCGAGCACCGCGGCCACGACGACGGCGATGCCGCCCAGCCGCCACACCGAGCAGGCGCCGGCGCGCCGCCCGCTCATCGGGCCTTCACCCCGACCGCGCCGTAGTAGTTCAGCGTGAAGACGAAGGCGCCGGCGGCGACCCGCGCGGTGAAGCCGTCGAGCCAGCGCTGCGCGGTCGGCGCGTCGACGAGGCCGAAGCTGACGGCGTACTCGGCGCGCCGCTCCAGGAAGGTCTTGGTCCAGGGCTCGAGCGTGGTGTCCTGGAACACGTCGGTGAGCAGGCGCACCCCGGTCAGGCCCGCCTCGCGCAGCAGTCCCGGCAGCCGGCGGCCGCTGTACGGCTCCTCGTAGATGTGCTTGACGACGCCGTCGAGGATGCGGTCGGTCAGATCCCGATCGGGGTGCGTGACGGCGACCATCCCGAAGTCCTGATCCTGCAGCCCGACGCGCCCGCCCGGCCGCGTCACCCGGGCCATCTCGCGCACGACCACGATCGGCTCGGCCACGTGCAGGATGACCGTGATGCCCAGCGCGACGTCGAAGCGCCCGGTCGCGAACGGCAGGCGGCGGCCGTCGCCATGCCGCAGCCTGATGCGGCCGCGCCCGGCGGCGGGCCGGCACAGGCGGCGGGCGGCCGCGAGCACCGTGCGGCTGTGGTCCACGCCGACCACCTCGCCGCGCCGGCCGACCAGCGCGGCCAGGTCGCGCACGACGACGCCGGAGCCGCAGCCGACCTCCAGCACCCGGGTGCCGGGACGCACGGGAACGAAGCGCAGGAAGCGGCGGCGCAGCCGGCTCTGGGCCGGCGTGCCGCCACGCTTCTCCAGGCCGGCGATGAGCGCGGCGGCGTTGGGCTGGGCGTCGAGCGCGCGCCAGGGGTCGGGCGAGAGCACGGTGGGCAGCTCAGCGGCCGAAGCGCTTGGCGCACTCGGCACTGCAGAAGTACTGGGCGTTCCCCGACACCGCGCGGCTGATCGCGCGCGAGCGCACGATGTAGGTGCCGCAGACGGGGTCCTTCACGAGCTCGTCGCTGGTCCCCGGCGGGCGGGGGACCGGCCAGGAGCGGCGGCGCAGGAGGGGCAGCAGGACGACGAGGGCGACGGCGATCCAGACGGCCAGGATCGCCACGCGCACGGGCTCAGCGCTCCGGCTTGATCGATACCGCCCGGAGGAATTCCTTGTCCTGCGGCGTGAGCTCGGCCGAGAAGGCGCCGCGGCTCTTGGCACCGGCGAAGAAGATGCCGGTATCGGCCCCGCGCTTGAGGATCTCCTGGACGGCGTCGCGCGCCGCCTCGGTCGCCGCCAGCGACGCCTCGATCGTCTGCACGAGCTTCTTCATCAGCACGTCGACGTGACGTTCCTTCGCCATGGCGCTCTACGATACCATACGGCCGCGATGGCCTCGTGGACGCCGCTCACCTCCGCCGTGCGCTACGCCCGGGGCATCCTCACCCTGCGCGAGGACACGTGGCGCCTGCCCGACGGCTCCGAGCGCGTGTACCCGGTGCTGGTCGCCGGCGCGGCCGTGGCCATCCTGGCCTTCGTGGACGACGACCGCGTGCTGCTCCTCCGCCAGTACCGTCACCTGCAGCGCGGGCCGTCGTGGGAGCTGCCCGGCGGCGGCGCCCATCCCGACGAGGCGCCGGCCGCCGCCGCCCAGCGCGAGCTGCGCGAGGAGAGCGGGTACCGGGCGGGGCGCGTGGAGCTCCTCACGCGCTTTCATCCGGCCAATGCGTACCTCGACGAGACCGGCTACTGCTACGTGGCCCGCGATCTCGTCTGGGATCCCCTGCCCGCGGACGACGACGAGTCGTTCGAGCGCACGCCGGTGCCGTTCGCCGAGGCGCTGCGCATGGTCCTCGCCGACGAGATCACGGAGTCGTACTCGAAGGTGGCCATCCTGCACTACGCGCTGACCGCGCGCCGCTGACCCGGGGCCACCGTTGCCTTCCACTTGGCACGCAACCCGCAGCGTCTGATCGACGACGTGACTCCAACTCGGGAGGAAACGACATGCTCTGGACGATCTTCGTGATCCTGCTGATCCTGTGGGCGCTCGGGATGGTGACCTCGTACACGCTGGGCGGCTTCGTCCACATCCTGCTCGTCGTCGCCCTGGTGGTGGTGCTGCTGCGCGTGATCCAGGGCCGGCGCCCGATCTGACGGCGCGTCAGTAGGTGGCCCGGCCGCCCGAGAGGTCGTGCACGGCACCGGTCGTGAACGTGCATTCCTCGGAGACGAGCCAGGCCACCAGCGCGGCCACCTCGGCCGGCGTGCCGACCCGGCCCATCGGGATCTTCGCCACCAGCATGTCGACCGTCTCCTTCGTCATCTGCTGCAGCAGCTCGGTCCCGATGACGGCGGGGGCCACGGCGTGTACCAGAATGCCCTGGGTGGCGACTTCTTTCGCCAGCGCCTTGGTGAGGCCGATGACCCCGGCCTTGGCGCTCGAGTAGGGCACCAGCGTGGGATTGCCCTCCTTCCCCGCGATGGAGGCGATGTTGACGATGCGCCCGTAGCCGCGCGGCCGCATCAGCTTCACGGCGGCGCGGCAGACGAGGAACACGCTGGTCAGGTCGACGGCGATCACCTGCTGCCAATCCTCGTCCGTCAGCTCCCAGATCGGATACGACCGCCCGGTGATCCCGGCGTTGTTCACGACGATGTCGAGGCGGTCGGCCCAGGCGTGGGCGGAAGCCACCGCGTGGTCGACTGCCGCCGTCACGGTCACGTCGGCGACCAGCCCCCGCGCCGAGGGGCCGAGTCGCCGCGCGACCGCCTCGACCTCGGCGTCGCGATCGACGAGCGCCACCCGCGCGCCCTCGGCCAGCAGCCGCTCGCTGATGGCCAGCCCGATGCCGCGCGCCGCCCCGGTGACCAGCGCCGTCCGTCCCTCGAACCGCATGGTCGCCTCAGCCCAGCGCCTGGGCGAGGTCGTCGATCAGGTCGTCGGGATGCTCGAGGCCGATGGACAGCCGTAGAAGATTGTCGGGCGAGCGCGTGGCCGCACCCTCGACCGAGGCGCGGTGCTCGAGCAGGCTCTCGGTGCCGCCGAAGCTGGTCGCACAGGTGAAGATGCGCACGGCCCGCTCGACCGCGTAGGCGGCGTCGCGCCCGCCCCGCACCTGCACCGACAGCATGCCGCCGAAGCCCGTCATCTGCCGCCGCGCCACCGCGTGCTGGGGGTGCGAGGGCAGCCCGGGATAGTGCACCGCCTCGACGCGGGGATGCGCGGCCAGGAACGTCGCCACCCGCAGCGCGTTGTCGGAGTGGGCGCGCATGCGCCAGGGCAGCGTGCGGATGCCGCGGCGCACGAGCCAGCAGTCGAACGGCGACGGCACGGCGCCGCCCGAGGCCTGGATCGCGCGGATGCGCTCGAAGAACGCGTCGCGCTCACGGCCCACGACCGCGCCCCCCATCACGTCGCCGTGACCGCCGAGGTACTTGGTGGTCGCGTACACCACGAGGTCGGCGCCGTGGGCGAAGGGCCGCTGGATGACCGAGGTCGTGGCGGTGTTGTCGCAGACGCAGCGGGCGCCGGCGCCGTGGGCGAGCGCCGCCACCGCGGCGATGTCGGTGACCCGCCACAGCGGATTCGACGGGGTCTCCACCCATACCACCTTGGTGCGCGGCGTGAGCGCGGCCTTCACGGCGCCGGCGTCGGTCAGGTCGACGAAGTCGACGGCCAGCCCCCACGGCGCGAAGGTGTCACGCAGCAGCTTGCCGGTGCCGAAGTAGGCGTCCAGCGGCGCGACCACGTGATCGCCGGGGCCCAGCGCCTGGAAGACCGCCGCGGTCGCCGCCGAGGCCGAGGCGAACGCGGCGGCCGCCGCGCCGCCCTCCAGCTCGGCCAGGCATTCCTCGAGGGCGTTGCGGTTGGGGTTGGCGTTGCGGCTGTAGAGGAAGCCGCGCGGCGCGCTGCTGTCGGCCTCGTGCTCGAACGTCGTGGCCGTGTGCAGGGCCGGCGCGACGGCGCCGGTGGTCGGGTCCACCCGGAGGCCGGCGTGGACGGCGAGTGTCTCGATTCTCATGGTCTCCTCATGCGCGCAGCCGCGCGCCGGTCGGATCGTGCCAGGCGCGCAGCGCCGCCGTCGCCGCCACGCGCGTGCCGGCCACGTCGATCGCGTAGCGGCCGGCCAGCAGCGTCTCGGCCGGGGCGCCGGGCGCGCAGTCGGCGTAGCCCATGGCCACGCCGCGGCCCAGCGTGTGGCCGTGGGCGGCGGAGGTCAGCGTGCCCACGAGACGGCCGTCGCGGTAGATCGGCTCGTCGCCCCACGCGAAGGCCTCGGGGTCGTCGAGCGCCAGCAGGAGCAGCCGCCGATCGACGCCGCGCGCGCGCTGGGCCAGGAGCGCCGCGCGCCCCACGAAGTCCGGCTTGTCGAGCTTCACCGTGAAGGCGAGCCCGGCCTGCAGCGGCGTGTCGTCCGGCGTCAGCTCGCGCCCCCACGCCCGGTAGCCCTTCTCGATCCGCAGCGAGTCGAGCGCGTAGTACCCGGCCGGC